>CAMJVU010000005.1 GCA_946409305.1 uncultured Cytophagales bacterium | reverse complement strand
CATGAGTAGGATGTTTGAAGGATGTTCTTCATTATTTATATTACCAGATATATCTGAATGGAGTACCAATAATGTTACAGATATGAGTTACGTATTTAGAGGATGTTCTTCATTAACTACATTACCTGATATATCTAAATGGAATACTAATAATGTTACAGATATGAATTCCATGTTTTGTGAATGTTCTTCATTAGTTACATTACCTGATATATCTAAATGGAATACTAATAATGTTACAAATATAAAATCTATGTTCAGTAGATGTTCTAATTTAAGGTCATTGCAGAATATATCTAGGTGGAATATTATGAATGTTACAAACATGAAGGGGATGTTCAGTGAATGTTCTTTATTAAAATCATTACCGGATTTGTCTGTATGGGACACTAATAGAGTTACAAATATGAGCTATATGTTTTATGAATGTGTAAACTTGATAGCAATAAAAGGGTTAGGCAAGTGGAGTGTCGGTAATGTTGAAAGTGTAAGTCATATGTTTAGTGGATGTGTGAAATTAAAAGAGATAGATAGCTTATGTAAATGGAATACGAATAAGATCGAAATTATGGATAGCATGTTTAGTGGGTGCAGTGGTTTAAAAAAATTAGATTTAGATTGGAATACTGAAAGTGTTAGGAGTATGAATTATGTGTTTGGTGGGTGTAGCAATTTGGAAAAAATAGTAGGTTTGTATAAATGGGATGTTAGAAAAGTTGTGGATACTGATTATATGTTCAATAAGTGTACCAGTTTAAGAGTTACAAGTGTGTATTTGTGTGAGAAATTGAAGAATGCGTTTGTATGGGCTGGTTTAAAATTGCAGTAAGATTTCATTAAGACTGTTTTAAATGTAATTCAGCAGTGACTGGTATATCTTTAACTTTATGAAATGGTTGGTAATAAAGAGATTTTAGTCTGTTTTATCACATTTTCTTAAATTGATATCGGTCTTGTTTATGATAAAAAGATCGTTTATAAAGTTTACCTACTGGATTTTTTTGTGACATCTATTCTATATTTGATTTTTGTTTCTTATTTTCTGCAAGCAAGATCAAAAAAATAGAGAAACAATGCACATAAATTTTATTTGTTACATCTTTTGGTAGGTCAAGAAGATGTCATCCAAATATTCATGTCTAGTACACTACTATGGACGATTTGTATGACATATAAAAGTGTTTAAGAAGATTTTTTATGCGAAAAAAAAACGATATAACACGTAAAATGAAAACGTGAATGCAGATATCCTCGGGGATGATAAAATTTTCCATTGTGTTTAAATAAGTTTTAAAGATGACTGTTTAATTACTAATGAGAAGGTTAAAGAAGCATTAGATAGTCGAAGAAAATGGTTGAATTTTGAGTTTGTCGGACTAATAAAAAGTTGAAGGGACTATAATGTCGATTGTTTGTTTTATTGCGTGAGAAGACATTACTGTTTTATGTATAATGTCTAGGAATTTTTGTGCAAAGTTATTGTGGAGTAGGTGTTTTAAAATGGTGGTGTGGATTTGATTTTGATGCGTAGAGTGCAAAGAAATGGCGGTGTTTTAAAAACAATTTGTAAATTTTGGCTTGTTGTTAGTCTTTTGGAATTGTGTGTTGGAGAATTTGTAAAAAGTGTTGGTTATAATGATTTTTTTTGAAAAATGTAGTGCCATTTTGATACAAATATTCATAGGTCGTAAATTACAATGTGTATTAGTGGGTTGTTATGGTTAAGTTTTTATTGTTTTTTTTTATTGTGTGACGGTTGTATGTGGCTTTTGTTGTAGGGTATCGTCGCCTGAAAATAGTTTGCAAGAGGATCTCCGGGAGTGGAAATCTATACATGGTTATTTTCCTGCCACAAGTAAAGGAGAGATTCCTAAAGAATCCATAAAGAAAGAAGACTGGAAAAAGTGTGTGGAGGCTGTTTCAAGGGCACAGACTAATGGTGAGAAACTTAATAAAGTGTTGGAGTTTGTGAAAAATATAGATGTGGCTGAGTGGGAGAAAATTTGTCCAAGAACGGTGATTAAATGGGAGAATGATAATTGTATTTTTGCAACTGAATTGCAGAAAAGAATTTGTACTAGTCCACGATTTGTTACATTTTTTTCGTTACTTAATGATATAGAATTTCCGTGTGATACGTATCCCTTGGTTGGCGAATTAGTAAAGTTTGTTTGTGAATGTATTAAGAAACCTGGGTTTGACAATAATGGGGCTATTCCATGCATGTCTATTTTGGAAACTTTAGCTAAAGATAAGAGGATGCCGTGGGCCAAGTGGTTGATGATGAAAAAATAACACCAGAGTATGTGACAAGTGGAAAGAAAAGTACTTATTTTTGGAAAAGTTATTTTATTAAATTTGTTATTCAAGATATTAGGGAATGGGTTGGTGATGATAAGGTTTTTGGTTTGGAAGTTTTGAAAGATGGTCCAGAGAGACGTGTAAAAGGTGGAATTCGTGATATGTTGTGTGGGATCTTTGACGGGGAGCGAAACGTTTTGTTAGGTATTCATTTAGGAAAAGAGTTTAAACATAAAACTGAGGAAGAGGTTGCTAATGATGAATCGTTTAAAAGTATTGTACGTGATATTGCTAGTGGGGGTAATAATCGCGTGGTTAGAGGAGACAATGGGACAGGAGGGTTTGAAGTGCAATATGTATACTGTTACTGTATTGAAGAAGACTATCATGCTTTTTGTATGGTATATTACCCTTCGGAGGGCGCATGGTATAGTTATGATAATTTAAGAACAGCTAAAAAGCTTAAACATGAAGAAGTGTGTGTCCTTGTTGGTAAGATGCTTCGTAGTTGTGGCGGGTGCATTTCGCAATGTGCTTTGGGCGCATTTCGTTGAAGATGGAAAGATACTTGTCTCCGGTTATAGTGTAAATTTTATCATAGGTTCTTCCGCATTTGGCATAAGGGTTATTTACTGAACTTTTGGACATTGATCGTGGAGTGTTTTTTTTATGCAGTTATTTGTTTCCCCCATTCTTATCTCAATTTTTGTTATTCATCACAAATAAATGAAAAGCAAAATAGAGATGGTGCGTATTAGTATTATTCCTGAATAAGTTGAGAATGTGTCATCGAAATATTCATGTCTAGTATACTACTATGGACGACCTGGATGATATATATAAAGTGTTTAAAAAGATATCTGATGCGGAAAAAAATGATATAACACGTGAAAATGCAAATATGAATGCAGATACTCCTGCAGGAATGATGATGAAGTTTGCTTCCACTGTGTCTAGACAGTTTACAGATGACTGTTTAATTACCAATGAGAAGGTTAAAGAAGCGTTAGATCGAAATTGGATACATATCCACGACAAAGATTATTATCCAACACGTAGTTTAAACTGTGTTCATTACCCTTTAGATAATCTCTTAAAGAAAGGATTTACTATATCGTACAGTGATAACAGACCTGCAAAACGTATTGAATCGGCTTGCACTTTAACATGTATTGTTTTTGAATGTAACCAGAATGAGATGTTTGGGGGACAATCTGTTCCAGCTTTCGATTTTTATTTGGCTCCATACGTGAGAAAAACTTATATAGAAGAAATAAAAAATTTGGAATCGATACTTAACAATGATTTTTCTGAATTATATGATGTTGAAATAGAAGATTATATTTCTAGAGATGTGGATAGAAACTTTGCAGATATAAATAATGTTAAACAATACGCTATAAATAGGACGGTAAAGAGAGTCCATCAAGCAATGGAGTCTTTTATTCATAACATGAATACAATACATTCACGTGGTGGCAATCAAGTGGTTTTTTCATCTATTAATTACGGTACTGATACTTCAGCTGAAGGCAGATGTGTTATCCGTGAATTACTTAATTCAACTTATGAAGGGATAGGATGTGGTGCAACTGCGATTTTCCCAATTCAAATATGGAAGAAAAAAAAAGGAGTAAACTTTGATCCTGAAGATCCAAATTATGATTTGTACGTTTATGCTTGTAAAGTTACTGCTAAAAGGTTTTTCCCTAATTTTATAAACCTAGATGCTAGTTTTAATAAGTGTGATAGGTGGAATAAAAATGATCCTCAAAGGTATAAATATGAAGTGGCGACGATGGGTTGTAGAACACGTGTTTTTTCTAATCGTTTTGGAGAAACAACATCTATAGGGCGCGGAAACTTATCTTTTACGACTATCAATCTGCCTCGTTTAGCAATTGAATGCATGAATATCGATGATAAAGAAGAACGGATAAAAACATTTTTTGTTAAGCTGAAAGAAGTGTTGGACGTGACGGCGGAACAACTGATTGATAGGTACAATTATCAGAAACAGGCTAAAGTGAAACAATTCCCATTGTTGATGTCATACATATGGATTGACGGAAATAAATTAAAACCGGAAGATACAGTTGAATCTGTTATAAAACATGGGACGTTAACTATTGGCTTTATTGGTCTTGCCGAATGCCTCATAGCCTTGACAGGAAAACATCATGGGGAAAGTGATGAAGCCCAACAGCTAGGATTAAAAATAATAACGTTCATGAGAGATAATGTTTTTGAATATTCCGATAAGTATAATCTTAATTTTTCATTATTTGGTACGCCGGCTGAGAGTTTATGTGGTCGATTCGCAAAAAAAGATAAAGCAGAATATGGAATTATAAAAGGGATAACAGATAAAGATTACTACACTAATTCAAATCATGTACCGGTGTATTACCATTGTTCACCACGGCATAAGGCAGAAGTTGAGGGTCCTTATCATGAATTGACATTAGGAGGACATATTTTTTACATTGAGATGGACGGGGATGCCACACATAACCCAGAAGCAATCATGGATGTTGTCAGATTAATGGATGAGTACAATATCGGCTACGGATCTGTAAATCACAATCGTAATCACTGTTTGAATTGTGGTTATGAAGATGCCACAAAAGGACTTAATATTTGTCCTAAATGTGGTAGTAACCAAATAGACACAATACAAAGAATAACTGGATATCTTGTTGGAACTACTGATAGATGGAATAGCGCGAAACTAGCAGAGCTAAAAGATAGAGTGACACATGAATAATAATCGTTTCGGACAAGTTTCGAAATTACGATTTGTAAAAGAACTTGTCAATTACTAATCAACATTTCTGTAACGGTTTACCATTTTAATTGTCCCAATTAGAGGGGATTATATTGATTTTTATTAATTCTTCTTCTAATGTTTTATATTCATTGTAATAATTTGCTGGTATCTTTATCCAATCTTTTAGTTTAGTTTTCTTGTCTTCATCTGAAGTAAAATTACAAAAACTTGTACTATTTTGCAACGATCCATATGGATCATTCAAATAAGTCTCAACCATTCATTAGCATACTTGTTACCTTCACTGTTCCAAGGTTTAGGTCTTGTGAAATGAACAACAGATGCATCTCCCCTAGCACTATTAAAATCTTCTCCATTCACGTTATATTTTTTCCGCATATATCGTCTCCTCATAAGGAGCAATCATCCCACCGTAATAACTGTTGATAACAAAATTGAATTTTGGTGATACTATTTTGACATTATTATTACAAGCAATATTAAGAATGTCTTGATCTAAAAAATTAAAAGGTCTCTTTTTATGGTAGTCCAGTAATCTTGAAAAAGCATCTTTTAAATTATCTTCTCTAATTTTCTCACAGTTCAACAACAAAACACCAGAATTAAAATATTTAGTTAATCTAACCTCTTTGTCATTAATCTGAAATTTTCTACCATCTTTTGGATTAAAAGAGCAATCAGTAACAGCAGCCAAATAGTTGTCAGTAATATCGATGTTAAAAAAATCTGACAGATCCTTTCTAACCAACAAATCGGAATCTAAATAGATAACTTTTTTCTTATCTCCCAAAATGAACGGAATACAAAATCTGTAGTAAGTTGGAGTTGCAAGTCTCCAACCCGTACTCAATCCATTAAATCTGTGTTACCAATGTGGTAAAAACTAATACTAAAATCTCGTACATTATTAATGTTTTTTAAATTATTGAAGTTATATTTTTTGTTCATCCGAAAAATTTGAAGGAACAAATATGTGAAAATTATATTTTGATGTCGTGTTGTTTTTCAGAATACTGTAAATGGTTATAATCGTCGGAATCGCATACGCTTCGTCGGTACAAAAGACTACATCTATTCCATCATCTATGAGTTCTTTATTTTTTTTTTTTTTTTTTATATTCAGTACTTACATTGAATATATTCGAAATTTTGTCATTATTTTCGTTTCCCAATACTCCAGTCTCCTCAAACATACTTTTCTTAATTGTATTATCACTTAGACTATTAGTTAGGTCGCCACTTAAATTACTAAGTGGATCGTTGTGCGGAACGTTATACCCTTCACACCATGAAGCAAAAAAAACAATTTGCAACACTAAAAAAATAATTCTACCACGCATAGTTGTAGATACTTAGGTAATTTGTTTTTTTAACCATTCAATCATCAATTTAGTACTTTTAGATCTATGACTTATCTCATTTTTAACTGATTCGTTCATTTCGGCGTAAGTTTTGTCGAACCCTTTTGGTTGGAAACATGAATCCCATCCAAAGTTGCTATCTCCACGTGGACTTACAATTTCTCCATCTACTCTCCCTACAAATAAAACAGGATCCTCATCTTTGTAAAATTGCAGTCCATAAATACTCTGCGCTACAGCAGAATGGTCATCAAACGTAGATACCATTTTATATAAACCTTCTGGTTTTATAGCTTTTAGAAAATACTTAATATAAGGACCAGGCAACCCATTATAAGCATTGAATAACAAAGAAGTGTCTTCAACCAACACTCCACCGTCTAAATCGCAAGATCTTTCTAAGGCCGTTTTTAATTTTTCTCTAACAATATATTCTGAATTTCCTTGTAATTCAGGCAAATCTATGTTTAATTGAATTAACTCTACATTTGGTAAATATTTGTTGATTATCGAAGACAACTCTCTAACCTTCCCCTCATTTCCACTGACAAAATTTATCCTCATAAAATATTTTTTACTTAATTCATCGATATTCTCTGAGATTGGTTTTCTGTTATCCAAAGATTTTTGAGAACTAAACTATAATAATAGGTATGGATTGGAGGCGTATCGTTGTTGGTGTTTTATTATCGTTTCTTTTTTACAGTTTAGGAAATGCATGTTTCGGATGTTTTAATGTGGAAAAAGATAAAATAATAAAACAGACGGAGATAAATGAGATCAAAGAAAATGGTGAAAAGAAGTCAACTATAAGATTTAAAGCAGTGTACAAAAAACTAAAAATATTGTTTGTGAGGATTTTTTTAAGAAAAATACTCAAAACAATATAAAAAAGATTGAGATTAATGGGAAAGAAATAGATTTAGATAAGTTCAGAAGTTACTCTGTTGACAAGGAATCGGAAACTTTAGATATTGTCATATCTTATGTTGGTTTCATTAATTTGATGTGTATGTTTCGCAAAATTGGGTCTCTTGAAAAATTCTCTTTTGAACAAATTGATACAGAAAGTGTTGAAACTATGTTGGGGATGTTCTTGGGTTGTTCATCTTTAAAAAGTTTGGATATGGATAAAGTTGAGATGCGAAGGAAGGTTGATGTTAGATGGATGTTCCATATATGTGACAATTTAAATTTGGAGAACTTGAAATTATGGAAAGGAGCAAATAAAAATGATGGGCGAATACTGGAATCGTTGAGAATTCCAATACCGTATAGCTGCAAACCAGATGGAACTTGTTTTTTTAGTACTTCAGATGGTCATTCTAAGGGGTGTGAACATTTCGTAAAAAAACAAGAGTTTCCTATATATTTTACTTCTACAGAGGATGATTCGATTATTAAAATATTGCAAAACAATGGGCTATATAGAACTTGTCAAGAAGAAAAAGATGCCATGATTCTTTTTGGTTGTCGTCGAGTTAATGAACCGTCTGTTGAGTCGTATAATCTAAAAAATATCAATAGGTATAAGAGAATTGATAATGGGAGCCTTTGTTCATTTTATTTTAGGAAGGTTTTGGGCAAAACTGATCGTTTTCATTATATAGGTAACAAATTATTTACCTATGATAGCATTTATTACATGAAAAATAAATACAGTGATGAGTTTAATTTTATCCCGAATACGTGGTTTCTTGGTAAAATACTTTGTATTTTTCTGCCGTGTATGCGCGAATTTAGAGAATATTTGAAGAATCTAAAAAATGAAGAGAAATTAGATGATGCAAAATTTGTATATAAAAAGAGAAACACGAATGGAGGACGTGGTGTAAAAATCAAACGTGGACGTATACCGGGAGACTATAGGTCGTACGACATTGTTTCTGAATACATTGAACCACATCTTATATTCGGTAAAAAGTACAGTATGCGTCTTTATTGTCTTGTAACAAGTTTCGATCCATTATGCGTTTATTTTTACGACGAAGGATTTGTAATATTTGCGACGGAGATTTATTCAAAAGAAGATAAGACGCTTAGTAAGTACATGCATTTAACGAATCATTGTATAAATGAAGGGAATGTAAAAGGGTGGAAAGAAAATGATGATGTAACAAAATTTGCCGAATCATACGCTACTATAAGTTCTTATAAAAAATATTTAAGTGATAATAAAATAGTAGATCCTGACGCTGTTTTTAGTAAGATAAAAGACATTGTTGTGAAATCTATTTTGGCCTACTGTGAAAGATGTGAGGGTTTTTTACAGTCGTTACAAACTCCAAGTTGTAAAAATTTTTTTTCATTGAGTGGGGTTGATATTATGTTGGATGAAAATTTGAAGCCATATTTATTAGAATTAAATTGTAACCCTTCGATTTTAGAAAACGATAAAATATCACAATTTGTCGATACGAAGATGTTTGTAGATGCACTTAACATTATTGGTGTTAGACCTCATGGCAATTGTAAAAATGGATATCCTAATAATGGTGAAGAAAATTTGAAGGATTGTGTAGAAGAATATGAGAGGTACAAACAATATGGGGGAGGTTTTGAATTATTATTCCCAACAAAAGATAATATTCAGGTTTATAAGAAGTTTATGAAGGCTCCTTCCGATTTAACTAAAAAATTCTGGAAATACGTTGAGACATAGACAATGGGTTACTACAAGTACGTTTTTGGGTTATATTACTTGCGTTTCGTCGTTTTACCATCGACAAAATATTAATACTCAATGAACGTTTTTAAATACTCTTCCGTATCAAAAATAGATATATCATTTACTCTTTCTCCAGTTCCCACGTATCTTATTGGGATATTGAATTCATTAGTTAACCCTATAATAAAACCACCTTTTGATATTCCATCAAGTTTCGTTAGTATTAAACCATCAACGTGAATTTTTTCATTAAATGCTCGTAGTTGATCAAACGAATTCTGACCTATTGAAGCATCTAAAACTAACAATACTTCTAAATTATTTTCTTCAACAAGTTTACAAATCACTCTTTTAATCTTGTTTAATTCCTCCATCAGGCCAGTATTATTTTGTAACCTTCCAGCGGTGTCTATAATAACGATGTCTTTGTTACTATTTTTAGCTGTAGATACTGTTTCATAAGCTACTGTTGATGGTGCTTTGTTTTCCGATTTTACTATTTCTACTCCGACTCTGTTACACCATATTTGGAGTTGATCAACAGCGGCAGCTCTGAACGTATCGCAAGCTCCCACGAGTACTGTTTTTTTTTCTCTTTTGTACATGTTAGCAAGTTTTGCTATTGTTGTTGTCTTACCAGCACCATTGACTCCTACCATCATGATAACATGTGGTTTACCCGTATTATGTGTCTTTTTCGCGATCTTATTGGAAGTCATTATTGTCCTTATTTCCTGCACCAGTAATTGATATAACTCTGATGAGTCTATATTTTCTCCTTTAACTTTACTTTTAAGGGCTTCTACTAATTTGGATGTCGTATCTAACCCAACATCGCTAGTTATTAGCAGCTCTTCTATCTCATCGAGTACTGAACTTGATATTTTATTTGATCTTGAAAATATTCCTTTTATCCCATTCCACCATGATTCTGTCCTTAAAAAACTTAATATCCCCATAACTTAGATTACGTTAATGTTTAATAACTGAAATAAAAAAACATAGGGCAAACTGTAAGCCGAGTTCTGTTGTGTTACACACATGTCAATCATTTATCTAGTAATACGATCACTCGCATTATCAATCGATCTACCCCCATTGTATAGACGAGCAGCCTATTGTTTGAAAGATTCAAACTCCAATGTATACTTGATCTTTCAACTCCTAAGGTTTTAAATGACTATTGTCACCAATAACCATGTAAATTTCTTACACTTACTTCTCACCCTTACCTAATACGGCGGTTTATTTTCTGTATCACTATCTGTATAAGAAAACTTATACCTTCCAGTTAGGAAGTAGGATGCTCTTTGTTGCTCAGACTTTCCTCTTCACACAATTTGTATGACAGCGATTGACCGTTTATCCCCATGCTCTTATTATATGGAGTCTCTATCCCAATATTTTTTACAATTTTTATTTATGGAACTTAAAATCTTCTGCACATTAATTACCATTGTGTGTTTAAACTCTGATACATTTGGTGATACACCTGGTGAGGGTAGTGTGACTTCTCAAGAGGATAGTGTAATTGAATTTAAAGATGAGGATGGCAGTAACGAGGATAATATTGTTTCTAGAAGTAATCATCATTTATCTGTTACGTGTGGAGGATTAAATGTTGGGAGTATTGCTTATGCCTCGAACGTTATTTTTAGATTTGAAGAAGATTTTAAAGGTTGGTTTGGATTACTATATTTTCTCAGAACTAATCTTTGCTACGAATATTATCCATCCAATTGGAAAATCGGCTTTATCGCAAGATGTACGGTGTTGGGAAATTTATATGATGAAAAGAATACTTTTTTGGGTAGTAAATACTGTCTTCCTATATTGCAAATTGGTGGTGGAATGACATGGAAATATAATAAAAGTGAGGAAAAACGGTTCGGTGGAGATATTTCATTTGATGTACTTTTGGGAAGTCTTGTGAGTGTGTTTGCAAGGGGTAGTGGATGTAAAGATGAATTTTCTCTGATTAAATTTGGTTTAAATTCTAGTGTTACTCCACTAAAAGTGGTTTACTCTAATGGTTTTACTTTAGGTTTTAGATTTGTTATCGTTGACTTGATTATGTTTGACAAGAATAAACTTCTTTCTTATTTAAAAAAACAAGTATTATTATCCTTTTGTAATTTTGAATTTTTTATTGGTAAAACGTGGATGTTGTAATTTTTTATGTACTTAATTTACATATATGTTAAAGATTGTGAGGTAGATGTTTGTATAAGGCGGTTTTAATTTTAGACAAAATCAACGAAAATCATTTGATACTTGATTATATCTATAGTGGGGTGTTGATTATCAATGGGAAATGGAATAGAATACAAATTGGATGAAATTGGATCTGTGTCGCATTTTTTATTGGATAAATTGGGGGAATATAAGTTTTGGCTTTTTGATGGTGGTTTAGGTTGCGGAAAAACTACATTAATAAAGTCATTGTGTGATAGCTTAGGAGTGACAAGTAGTGTGTCTAGTCCAACTTTTTCTATAATTCACGAGTATAGCGACAAAAGAGGAAATCTAATAATACATTCGGATTTGTATAGGGTAGAAACAGATAAAGAACTGTGTGAACTGGATATCGATTGTTATTTTGATTCTGCTAAGTATTGTTTTATTGAGTGGTCAAGTAAATTTAAACATATTTTTATTAATAGATATCCTCGGGTAGAGATAGAAATGATGGATAACGGAAGAACATTAGACACAAGATCAATTTCTGTCGTAACACATCTTAATTGAGAAAAAATAACGACGCAAACGTTTTATCTTTTATCAGATATGAAATAAAGGAATGAATTGAAAAAAAAAACAAGAAATTTAAAGAAGGAAAATCTAAACAAATGATAAAGTAGTCACTAAAAATGGGCGATACAACTATTGTTTATTTTTCCGAATTTTTTATATTTTGTACCTCTAATCTAATTTCCTGCGCCATATTTCTCAACTCTTGTAGTCCTTTACGACATCTCGTTCCTGCTGCAGAATTTTTGTTATTGAAGAATTTGTCTACATCTACTCTTATTGACTCTAATAGTTCAACCATTTTTTCATATTTTTCTTTCCCCGATATCTTTTCCCCCGAAAAAGCATTTCCTTTAGATGCACAACTAGACTGTGCGTTCTTATCTTTTGGCATATTGTTATAAAAAAAAGACTATGTGAACTTGGAGGGAGTCGAACCCCCAACCATCAGATCCGTAGTCTGAAGCTCTATCCAATTAAGCTACAAGTTCTATAGTCATAAATGTATATATATAGTTACAACGTTTATTTTTCTATTTTTTTATATAGTTTTACAAAACATTGTAAACATTTGTAGGATTTGCAGTAGTTATTATACAATTCTATCAAAGCCTGTGATTCGTAAGAGTTGTGTGGATTTATTTCATTCCATTTTCGCACGATGTAATTGTTTTCGCTATTAACATTTTTTAAAATGTTAAATATTTTGTCGGAAGAGTTAATTCCATGTGTTTTGTTGTACGTTAATTGGAGTGGTATTATGAAGTTTATTAGTAATGTATCAGTCATTGGTCGAGATAGTTTGGGAGATGTATTGAAAATTGCTTTATAATTGTTTAAAGAGAAAGGAGAAATTACCCATTTTAAGAAACAACTCTTGTGATGTAATATTTGGCAGATTTGTTTTATTCTAACTGTTGGGAAGTTATATGGTCTCAGTTTAGAGAAGTGCCAATTGATATTGGGGGGACTAATTTGATATTTAATCCTTATAAATTTATATTCTTTTTTTATTTCGTTAATATTTGAAAGTTCGGATTTATCAATAAGGTTTGCCTGTCCAAATAATATGGCGTATAAAACGTTAATGTTTTGTGAATTTTTTTGAATGATTTTATAGTCTATTGATCTAGCTAGTTGTAACATTCCTTTACAGTTAACACCAAATCCAAAAGTGTACAATAACATTTGAAAAGATGTATTCTCCCAATTTCCGCGATTATCGCTTAGAATAGACAATATTAAAGATGTTTTCCTATTGAACCTGTGTAATATTAGTTTGTCATAGTCAATCATCAATCTAAATATTTTTTTACACGGAATGTCTTCACTTTTGTTCATTAAGTATTGGACGTTATGTAGAATAGTGTCATCAACGAAATTTTTTAATTCTACAGTTGGTAAATACTTTTCAATAAATAATACTGTCTGGTCATTTTCGAATACGACGTGTAGAATTACATTGTTATAGGCAGGATCTTTATCGTGATTATGTTTATACCAATCTGAAGATTTACAATGGACTTCTACACTTCCCCAAAAATCTATATTGTCTATTTTTATATGGGCATTGATAAAATCTGGACCTGAATGTATATTGTATTCTCCTTGAAATAGCACAACAACTTCTATGTTGTTAGTTGTTATTAATTTTGAAGAGTTTTTGTATTGATTTTTCCAGATAAATTGCAATTGTTCCTCGGTGATATTGTCATTCATGTTTCTTCACACTCATGTTTTTTATTTTTTGAATATCTGTTAATATACACAATAAAGTCAATATCATCAATAAAAGTGGAACAATAAAAAATAATATGTTCAGACTAATTTTTCCGTTGATATATTTCAACCATATTTTATCGAAGTTACGAGATATTGCGAAAATAAAAAAAATAAAAGTAGAGTTAGATAACAAAAATAGGAGACATGTTTTTTTCTGAATTTCAAGGTTGTTGTGAAAGATTAATATTCTGAATAATAAAAACGTATTATATATTCCAAACCCCATCAACATGCAATATGGTAAATAAATGCAATTTATGATTTCGTTTTTGTTATTATATTCGACTAACCTCCAACAGTACATTACGTACCTAAAACCGTTTGATGAATCTATTTTATACCACATTGGGAAGAACAAGCCAAAAACTATTGATAAAATGCTTAAAGAAGTAAAATAACTCTGCCCACTGTGTCTCATATCGATAAGAAAAGTATAATAAACAATACGCTCACTTCAAAATACGATAACATCTTAAGGCAATTTTAATATAGAAAAGTAGTGATATTGCATTGTTTTTAAAAATGTATATGAGATCTACCGGTATATCGTTGTTACTGTAGATCTTATTAAAGATGTGAGTATTTTTTCGAAATTGTTATCTACTCAAATTTTTTAGATATTGATCTATTGGGCATATGTGTCGATATTTAGTTGTGGTTTCCAAATTTTTTAATTGTTTAAATATTGTTTGTAAACGTCTGTTAGTTAATATTTGTCATTACGTTGTATTGATTATGTTTTTTTTACTTTATTGTACCATTTAGTAAAAATGGCATTCAAGTTATTGGAATCTTGTTTTTGATAAAATTTTAGAAGTTAAGACTATTGTAAGTGAAAAAATAAGAATATCGCAGGGGTTGGGTATTTAATTATAAAAGTCTAGTATCGTTTTTAGCAAATAATCGATTAGTTTGTTTTATGTTTGGAGAATTAGCTCAGTTGGTTAGAGCGCTTCGTTCACATCGAAGAGGTCACTAGTTCGAATCTAGTATTGTCCACGTCAGTAAATGTTAATGTGTTCGTGTGGAATTTTAACTACTACTCTTTTTTCTGCATCATTGATGTCTGTGACAAAGGCACTTGTGTAATGTAAACATTTTTCGTTTCCATCTAATGTTCTTATTTGAATAAAGTACTGCGATAGGTGTTTTTCTATGTTACTAATTGTTCCGGTAAAATTCTTTTTATCATCTATAACAGAGTATCCTATAATTGAATGAATATATTCAGGAAAGTCTGTAATAGTGTTAACATCAACGTCATACAAAAATACATTATTCATCAGGATACTGCAAGTGTTATTTTTATTATCTACATTTTTTAATTTTAGAAACACTTTATCGTCTTTATATCTAGTAATATCGTTAACTTTATACGGAACTTTTAACCCGTTAATTTCTATAAAAAGAACTTGTATTTCGTTACGTTTTATCGGAAAGTCGCACTGCATCACCATTGTACCATCTAGTCCATGAACACGACCGATAAAGCCAACATGAACAAATAATTCGTCATGCAGATAATTCATAGTGAATGACTAAATTCATTGACTACGTTTATATCGCTTAGAGGAATTTTTTTATCTCCGATTTCTTGGAATGTTTCACATCCTCTTCCAGCAATAAGAACCCAATCTCCATTACATGCGCTTTGTAACGCTTTTTCTATTGCTTTCTTTCTATCTACATTAACAATAATATTTTGTTGTTCTTCTGTGGTTAAACCAGCTTTCATATCGTCAATAATATCTTCAAGCTTTTCATTCCTAGAATTGTCAGATGTCAAGATTAAAATGTCAGAATGGTCGTACGCAACTCGTGTCATTGCAGGTCTTTTTGTTTTATCTCTATTTCCACCACACCCAACAACAGTTATTATCTTTTTCTGTTTTTCTACTATACATTTTATTGTTTTTAATGCGTACTCCAAAGCTTGTGTTTTATGAGCATCATCTATAACCACATTAAAATCTTTTACCTTTACTACTTGAAATCGTCCAGGAATACACTCGTTAAAAGATAAATACTTAATTGTTTTATCCTTGGCAAATCCTAATATAGAGCACAGACTAAAACATGACAACAAATCGTACGCATATCCAATGCTAAACAAGTTGTTATTACAAACGTCTAGATTATCTGGTTTAGAGAAATGAATACTTAATCCATTTTCAGATAAATGATATTCTGCTACAAAATCGGCATCATTACTATTCATTGAAAATGAATATTTCTTAGCAGATGTTTTTGCTACAACTTTACAGCTGTTTTCATCATCAGCGTTATATAAGACAAATGCCTCAGATGATAAAGAGTTAAATAACTGTTGTTTTGCCAAAATATACTCATCAAAGGTTTTGTGATAGTCCAAATGTTCTGGAGAAATATTAGTGAATATACTTCCATAGAGTTTTACTCCACTTATACGGTGTTGAACAATGGCATGGGAACTGACTTCGATGATACAATATTCGCATCCAACTTTTACCATTTCGTTCAAGTATTTGTGAATATTTAAAACGTTTGTTGTTGTTTGTTCAGGTGCGTACATTACATCGTTTACTCTGATACTAAAACTTGACATTAAACCTGTTTTGAAACCGAGATGTTTTATAGTGTTGTATATTATTTCACATGTACTTGTTTTACCGCTTGTTCCAGTTACAGCAATGACTTTTATTTTATTTGAAGGATTATCAAAAAAATTACCTATTATTATTCCGGCATTTTTTACAATATCGTCAAATACAACATACGTTACATTTTTGTTAGTGTCAGTTGGATAAATATCTGTAAAAATCACGACGCTTCCATTGTTGACGGCTTCATTTATAAAATCGTTACCGTTTACAGAAAATCCTTTTATTGCAAAAAAAGCACTACCGTTTCTACATTTACTAGAATGAATTGATAATTCAAATACTTCAACATTCAGATTCCCGATTACTTTATATTCCCCTTTTACATTGTTTAGTAGAATATCTAGCTTTTTGCTCATACTTCACTTATTGTTATTTCCTCTTAAGACGAGCCTCCAACCTTATCTTCTCTTTTGAAAATTTTTCGTATGTTTTATCATTTATTTTATTGTTACTATCCAAATACTTTGCTATAACCTTTAGTGCTGAGCCATAATCATCTAATGCTTCATACGCCAATACAGCTTTAAATAGAAAAGAAGCATTGTCTTCATCGTTTTTATAGACATTAGCAGCTCTTATGAAATAGTTTACTGCATCTTTGCAACGATCAAGTTCAACATAGATATCCCCGATTGCAGCCAGACGTTTTGCTTCAAAGATCGGTTCTCCAATTCTTGCTTTAATTAAATATCGGAGCGCACAGTTGTATTCCTTCAAGTTCATTAATGATATACCCGCATAAAATGTTGCAAGATTACAAACATTCGTGCCTTTGAAATTATTGATTATATAAAAAAAACCCTCATGTTCAGATGTTCCATCCAAAGCCGCATTAAAATCTCCACTTTCAAAGTCATAAATTGCTTCATACATTTTGTTGTTTCCAACATTATCTTCAAAAGTAAGTTTCCTACTTCTCAAGTAAAAAAATGCACAAACGGCAACAATGAAAGTAAATGTAACATTGTGTAAAATCTTACGGTCGTGTCTCATCATCTTATCTTAGTTTTCTTTTCCTTTCTTTTTCTATAGTGTTTAGGGATAAAGCTTTCATTTTCCTTTTCATAAATTCCGTAATGTCTAGTTTTTTATCATAGTAAGATACAAATTTTTTATCAACCACAATAACATTTACCCTACCTTTTAGTGCGTCACTTATGGTACTATTTAGTCTATCGATATGTGGTTTCAACTGCTTATCGCTTTCTATTTCGTATGTTCTTTCCATCTCCTCAGCTCTCACTTGTATTCTATCTTGTTTAACCTTTAAAAGCTCTCGATATTTAGCTATTTCATTAACAGACATATCGTCCTTTTTGCTCTCAAATTCACGTAAGTCATCCTGGTATTTTTCCCAATCAGTTCTTAAATCATCTTCATTTTTTTTTCTCAAATTTTTAAGGTTTACTTCTGCTTTTAAATAATCTGGAATAACTTTCAATACAGCTTTATTATCAATCACGTACGTTACATTGTCATAAATCGGAGCATTACAGTCGTCAACAGGAAATGGGGCATTGTCGTTTGCAAAAAAAACTATAATACATAAAAAAAACACCCTCAACAGCATTAATCTTCCACTCCTCATAATTTATATTATGAATAAAGGAACAAATAATATCTGCAAGTATTTGTTATTATTTTCTCTTTGTAATGCAGTGTCTGTTGGTAAAGCTAAAATTGAAGGAAAACAAAACGAAAAATCTGTAGAAAGTGAGAACTACTTACAACCTGTGCAGAATGGTAGCAAAAGATGGATAGATAAGGTTCAAGCTAAAAAAAATATGAAAGAGGTGTCTACGTTAGGGTTTGTTTTGCCACCACCTTTTGGACAAATGTACAATAAGGATAAAAATGGAGCACTAATCTGGGGAGGATTGTTCCTTTCCTCCGTTTGTGTTACATGTTTTTTTCATATACAGTACATCAAGCACTTTAGAAAAAAACAAACTGATATTGCTAACAGCTATTACCGTTACAGGAATATTGGTATTGCATGTACATGTGTTTCATGGGCATTGGGCGTGTTGCAATCATATATTTATGCTGGATTGAATAAAACATTTGACGTATCAAATGATATGTCTGTGGAAATTATGCCCGTAGTAACATCACAATCTGTCGGTGTCGGTGTCGATGTTAATCTCGATAAATAAGCAATACGTTTAATTTGCGAGTGGTCTAAAGCATTTTATGGCATCTATCATTCCTTCAACATTATGGATCCTTATTATGTTGAATCCGTTTGTGGCACAAGCCAATGATGCAGCTATACTTCCAAAATCTCTTTCTAAAGGATGACATTGTCTGTCTACTAAGTATTCTATCGTTCTCTTACGTGAACAGCCGACTAATAACGGGTATTTGTTCTGTGTTATCATCGATTTACTGTTTTTCATTAAGGCAATATCTTGTTCTCTTGTTGTACCAAAACCTATTCCTGGATCTATTATGATTGAATCATCTTCTATTTTTGCATTATGCGCTATTTTTAAACTTTCATCAATATACTTTTTTGCAATATTGATGATGTCACTGGTACTTATAGTATTTCTTGATGCTACACTATTATTAAACATTAGAATTATTCCTGCACTGTATTGTCTGACAATTGTAGCGATATCTGGAGATGAATGTAACCCAGTTACATCGTTTATAATATGACATCCACATTCTAATGCATATTTAGCCACGTTATACTTGTATGTATCCACAGACACAATGACATCGAACTTATTTACGATATCTGTTATAATATCAGAGAGTCTGTCTATTTCTTCATTTTCTGATATTTGAGTGAATCCTGGACGTGTTGATTCTGCTCCAATATCTACAATATCGACTCCACGTTTAACCATCTTTTCTACTTCAAGCAGTACATCGTTATTAGTTTTGTATTTTCCACCATCGGAGAAAGAATCTGGAGTCACATTGATTATTCCCATTACACAAACATCATCTAGCGGTAATATTTTATTCCTACATTTAATACGCATAGTATGTTATAGTCAACCGTTATCGCATACATAAGGATATAGAACCTTTAGTTTAGTTTATGTGTGTTAAATTGATGTTGTTATTATGTTCTTTATATTGTTTGGGTAATTATACATCAAGAAATCAAAAAAAAACATATGGAAAACTTTATGTAGGATGGGGAGGACTGAATTCATCCACAATGACTCCACTATATCACAAGAGGGCGGGTTGGTCATTTCTTGTGTTATTAGCTAGAGTAAATGTAGCGTATGAATATTATTTTAGCAGTCATGTAGGAGTAATATTATGTCAAACTGTATGTGGAGATAGTTTTTACACTTGGATCCATTCTGACGACAAAAATACTTTAAAGATTGGACATTACAGAGGAGCAGCCTTTAGATTAGGCGGTGGATTAATGTGGAGTTGGAATAGCGGTAGCAATAATGTTAAAAACAAGAAAGGTAAAATTTATGGCGGCAATATAACTGTAAATGCGATGATTGGAGAGTCCGGTTATGGATTTAATGTTAAACTAATACCGTTTAAATTTACGAGAGATGATGGATTAAGTTTGAGTATTGACTGTGGGTGTTTAGATATTTTGTCTTGTATTTGGGAAGGCCTGGGAGAAGGAATCGTGATGGCGACGTTACTTAATGTAGGCATTACTTTTAGTAAGAGTTTTGCCATATGTAGGGATAAAATTGTTTTCTGAATTATTCTAGATGATGTGTTTGTTAATATCATTACAATCATGTAAAAATGAGTCAATTTGAAGTGTAATATAAAACGATAACTTGACTTATTGAGGTATTCTATTTGGGTCATTACTTCTTCCCTATCATCATCATAGAATGCTCTCCTGTTACTGTCTCTGGCATTTTACCATCCCACTTTTCAACCCACATTTTTTGAACGAGCGTTGGAGTTATTGAACTGGCTATTTTAGCGTTAGCGTAAGCTTCTGCATCAGCCGATATCTTTTGTGCTTCAGCGTCACCACGAGCTTGAGCAATTCTTATTTTAGCATTTGCTTCTGCTCCTTTGACCTGATTTTCAGCTTTTAATGCTGCTTGTACCGCAGCATTCTTCTCGTCAATTGTCCTAGCAAGAGAAACTGGAGGAGTTATGGCTGATGTAAATTCTTCGACAATGAATCCTTCACTCATAAGTGACTTCTCTAAACGTTGACGAACATCTGCTTCAAATTCAGCTCTGTTAGACATTAAGTAATCAGAAAAATACTTGTTTGCGCATGTCCTATAGGCCTCGTAAATACATGTCCTTATATATCCATTTTCAAGATCATCTATTCCCTTACGATATTTCACAAATATATCACACGCTCTTGCCGGATCTATTCTATATGCAATTTGAGGATCCATTGTAAACACTGACGCATCCTTAGCATTAACAGCAAATGGAGCATAACTTTTACGTTGTATGTAAGTAGGATATGTAAATATATCAGTTGTGTATTTGTTGTAAAAAATCCACCCTTTGCAAGTTCCTTCTACACCGCCTTTTTGATCTTCGCTCATCGCCCATTTGTGAAATTTGATACCAATCTCTGCAGAATCAATAACGGTTATTCTAAATGGTTGAGCATATCCGATTATCACTGTAACGGATAAAATAACACATATTTTAATCAAATTCGTTAGTCCATTAGGACCATCAAAATACTCCACCTTGCCCATAAAATTTACTACTATTACAACGGTATAATGACAAATTTTATCTTTATAATCTAACTGTTATTACTTGCAATATGTCATTTTTCCATTGTACGTAATCATTATTCATAATGTGTTGTCTTGCTATTTTAATTAGCCATAAATAGAATGATAAATTGTGAATACTTGCAATTTGATAGGCTAATAGTTCTTTGTTTTTGAATAAGTGATGTAGATATGCTTTTGAGTAATTTTTTGAAACATAGTTGTCTAAACCACTGTCTATACATGAAAAATCAGATTCCCACTTTTTATTAGTTATTTGGATGATCCCGTTTGTTGTAAATAATCTTCCATTCCTTGCACAACGTGTTGGCATAACACAATCGAACATGTCCACACCAAGAGAAATGCATTCCAATATATCTTTTGGTGTTCCAACACCCATAAAATATCTCGGTTTATCTTTTGGTAGCAAACTGCAAACATACCCCGATATGTCATATAATCCGTTAAAGTTACCTTCCGTGTGACACACTCCTCCAATAGCGTAACCTGATACATCCATCGATGTGACAAAATCAACAGATTCTTTCCGTAGATCCTTAAATATTGACCCTTGTATTATTCCAAACAAATTTTGATGGCGATTGTGATCATTTCTTGTTTTTTTTAAATGATTTACACTTCGTTGTAACCACCTGTGAGTCCTCTTTATTGATTCTTTTGTGTAATCATATCCGCACGAAAATGGAGTGCATTCATCAAGAGGCATTATTATGTCCGCACCAATTGACGTTTCCATATCTATAACCTTTTCTGGAGAAAAAAAATGTTGTGATCCATCTATGTGTGATTTAAAAAAAACTCCTTCTTCTGTTATTTTTCTAATTTTTGATAATGAATATACTTGGAAACCACCACTATCCGTCAATATTGGTTTTTGCCAATTCATGAAATTATGCAAACCATGAGCTCGGTTTAAGATGTCGCATCCAGGACGCAAGTATAGATGATAAGTATTACCCAGAATTATTTCTGCGTCTATGTCATTAATGAGGTTTCTTGCTTCCACAGATTTTACACTTCCTACAGTCCCAACAGGCATAAAAATAGGAGTTTTTACATCTCCATGTGATGTCTTTATCATCCCGACTCTTCCGTGAGAATTCATGTCCGTATGTGTAACAGTAAACTCCATTGATTATTAATAATAATTTGTCGATCTGTATTCTGTAGTATTCTTAGTTATGTGGTATTAAAAGCATGAAAAAGATCTTGTTAAGCGATATTTCCCTTTGGTGTTCTTTGTACTTTATGGTTGTGCGTTTATTGATATCTTTAGTACTGTGGTTGAGTTATTAAAAGTAAGATATTTAATTCTTAACGTTGAGAAAAATCGTTGAGAAAATTTTTCACCAAAGTTAGTGAATGTCAAATTTGCAAGAAGTAAAGCAGTGATGAGATATGTAGTAAAATTAGGATGAAATTAAAAGACAACTTTAAGATTAAACCAATGGAAGTGATGTCAATTATTTAATATTTTTGTTTTGTGTTTTTTTTCGTATTATTGCGATATGAGATGTGGAAAGTATTGTTTGCTGGTTGGGGTTATTTTTTTTAGTATTTGTAACTATTGTGATTTAGGTAAAGGTATCGAAATGATGGCCGATGGGGCAACCAAAGCAGCGAAGTTTGGTTGCACCGCGGTTGAAAAAGCGACAGAGGTTATGACAAAATCGGGACACGTTGTAGAAAGTGTACTTACGTCTTCGAGTTCTCTTGCGAGTGCTGAACGAGGGGTGAAGTACTTCTTTAATGGGATTAAGGATTTTCAGAACAGCCCTCTTGTACAGAAAGCACTTGGTCCGATGGAAGCTTTTATAAACAGGCCGGAACCTGGTTTTATGGGAAACATAAAAACAGGGGTAAGGAATTTTGTATACTCAACGGATAAAAATGTTTTTGGTAGTGTGAGGGATGCTATTATTAATAAACTTATTCCTTTTGTCCTTGATGCTTTGATGAGAAACGGAAAAGATAGGTTGGGCGATTTAATTGGAGGAACAGGTAAATTCTATGGTAAGGAAGATTTTGCATTTTTTAAATGTCTTATGCTTTCTAGTGTAAATGGTATTGTTGATTTCATAGGAGAGATTGCGAAGAACCTTGATTTTTGTTTGGTTTCATCGGGAACATGTCTTGCGGATTTGTTGGGTTCTGAAATGAATTGTAGTGAGTTTATCGATAGGTATGGGCCGCTGGTGAAGTTCCTCATGATTCCAATTGAGGCTATTTACTGTAAGTTGTTTTTTATATATGATAGTTTGGATATGAGTGATAGTACTGTTAAGGATGATTTTAAATTATTGTCTGATTTCGGGCATATTTCGAAAGCATATTTCAAAAATCTCTTAGAATTTCTTTCACTCTGGGGGAAAAAAGGACAGCCAAAGGCGGGAGGTCCTTATGATAATTTGGTAGTTGGAAATAACTTCCCGGTAAAATCTATGGATATGTTCATTTTTATGCTTGTGGCTGGTGAGGATTTTGGAAGGGTTGTATATGATGATATTATTGCAAGTTTTATCGTCGATAAACATAAACTTGGCGATAGTTTTGGCGTTCCTGCACGTTTTTCTACTCATAGAACTCTTAAAGATTTGGAACCATTTTGTTCTTTTGTTTTGGGAATGTGTATTAGACATATTTTGTGGTCATTTTTTGGTAATCAGGAAAAAATGGATAAATTTAACTCTTCGGCTGGTTCAGTAAAGAATCTTCTTGATCTTTTTTGTGATGTTGCAAAAGAGTTAGATATAGGTGTGATAGAGGAATTTTGGTGGTGTGTTGCGTTCTATGATCACCCTATTAGAGCGTCTGAGAGTGTTAGTATGTTACTTATGGTTTTTGATAGACTTAGAAATGAAAAACTGGAACAGTCTTTAAAAATGGTTTTTACCGATGAAGCGTCTAAACCTCTTTTAAAATACACGGAATTTATATCTATATTAAGGGATGCTAAGGATGTGGCTCGTGTAATTGATATTGGTAGTATGAAAATTCATAATAATAGATTTTTCGAGTTTTTTTATTCTAGGTTGTCAGATTCTGAGAAGAGAAGGAAAATGAAGAAGTGTCTTGAGGGTATGTATTTTGTGTGGTCGTATCTTATGGGGCACTGATGAGTACCCATACCTGTGATAGGTTTCTCGGATATGTACTATAGTAAGAAGTATCAGGTGTCTGATTTGGTGCGTATTATCGATCCTGTTGAGTATCGTTGTGATGTTGATTGTGTAGGTGGGGTAACTATTGATACAAGAGTTGTTTCTTGCAATAATGTCTTTGTCGCTATTAAGGGTAATCGTATTGATGGTCATAATCTTGTAAATGATGCATATAATAATGGGGCAAGGTATTTTATTGTAGATCATGTTAATGAGCAACTTTGTGATAAGAACTACTTTATTGTAGGTGAAACAAAAAACGCGTTAAGACAAATAGCTCAATGGAGTCGTGACAATTTTTTGGGAAAAATTATTGCTGTGACGGGAAGTGTTGGTAAGTCAACTACGAAGGATTGGTTGTCGTACATTTTAAGTAATTTTGGTAAGACGCAATCAACGTTAAAAAATAAAAATTGTTATTTATGGGTTGACGTTACGTTGGCAAATTTTGAGGAAGATTCAAGGTATGGTGTCGTTGAGCTCGGAATGAATCATAGAGGTGAAATATCTAGTTTTTCCAATGTTGTAAAACCTCACATAGCGTTGATAACGAAGATTTGTTCTGCTCATATAGGGAATCTCCTAAGTTTACAAAATATTGCTTATGAGAAGTGCGATATCGTGAGTGGACTTGTCCAAGGTGGAATTTTATTCATTAACAGAGACGAGGAACTATTTGATGATATGGTTAAGTATGTCAAAATGTTTAGGCAAGATGTAAATATAGTAACATTTGGATGGGATAAGAAAGCAGATTATAGGATAGTTGATGTAATTACGACCGATAATGGTTGGATCGTCAGTGCAGGGTGTAACGATAGAGTAGTAAAATATAAACTCAATGGTGTTGGAAGGCATTTTATTCCCAATACTATTGGAATTCTTGGCATTCTGGATTACTTAAAGGTTGATATTGATAAAGCTACAAAATATTTTGAAGATCTTACTCCTTGCGAAGGGCGTGGAATGGTGCATGTGATAAATACAAGTGTAGGTGATATTATTGTGATAGATGAAACATACAATGCCAATCCTGAGTCTATGAAGGCAGCAATTGAAAATCTTGGATCATACGTCGATAATCGTAAAATTGCTGTTTTGGGCGATATGTTGGAATTGGGTGATAGCGCTGCAGTAGAACATACAAAACTGGTGAAGCTTTTAGTTGAAAATAGAATAGATAAAGTTTATTGTTTTGGTTCGCTTATGCGTAACCTTTTTGAAAATATTCCACGGAAAATGAAGGGGGAATGTAGTGATGATATTGAAGTTCTGTTGAAGCGTATAGTTTCTGATGTAAAAAAAAATGACGTTTTTTTAGTGAAGGGATCGCATAATGGGGATGGCGGTAATGGATGCATGTATCCTATCGTTGAAAGATTATTGATGATGTAATCTATACTTAGTGTTTTTAAGTAAAAACCAATATTATAAATGCTCTCTCATGACGTATTGCTGTTATGATAGAGATCATGGAACTGTGTAGTTGGTTCTGTCAGGTTTTAAAATTTATTGAATTTTGTATCTTTTTATGAGGGATAGAAATTCTAGTTCTGTGAATATGTCGAGTGTTTTCTGTCTATCATAACCACTAAAATAACATTCTTCTATGTTGAAATTTATCGGGACATTAGTACTTATTGTTGCTAATTTTTTTGATAGGCATATCTGATCTATGTCAGTAAAATTGTGTTTAATTTTATCTGGTAAATTGTCTGTGTTTTTTATAATATTTTCCAATGATCCATACTTTTTTAATAGTTTTTGTGCTGTTTTAGGTCCAATGCCATTAATTCCAGGTATGTTGTCACTCTTGTCACCTTGTAATGCCAAAAAATCTTTTACCTGGTCAACGTTACTTATACCCCATTTTTCAACTACTTGAGTGATCCCAAGTATATTATACCCATGTTGTGTAGGTTTATAGATAAATGTATGTTCATTGACTAGTTGAGCATAGTCCTTGTCCGGTGTCATCATGTAAATGTTAATGTTTTTGTTTTTTAATTCATTCGTAATTGTCCCAACTATATCATCAGCTTCATACCCTGCTAGTTCATAGTGCTTTATTCTTAATGCGTCTAATATTTTTTTTATGTATGGGAGTGAAATAGTTATCGTCTCTGGTTGTTTAGGTCTCGTGCTTTTATATTTACTGAATTCTTTGTGCCTCCATGTTGGTTTTGGAGTATCAAATGCGATAGCTAGGTATTGTGGTTTTTCTCTCTTTATTAAGTCAAACAATATAGTTGTAAAGCCATAAATTGCAGACGTGTTTAGACCATAGGAAGTTACAAAATTGTTTTGTGAAAAGGCATAGTAACTTCTATAAACTAGTGCATTACCATCAATTATAAAAAAAATAGAATTATCTTGATTTGGCATATGAATATTATTTTATAAATATAGGTTGTTTTTTTTGTTATGGGGGTTGTTACTTTGCGCGATTTTGAGGAGAGGTATAGAGAGGAACACAAGAAAGAATATCCTGATTTTAAGGCAGGTGATACGGTAAATGTTGTTTTGAATGTTAGAGATGGTGAAAAGGTGATAAAACAGGATTTTAAAGGGGTTGTTATCCAGCGGAAGCATCATAATACAAATGGGGAAACTTTTACTGTAAGAAAGGTAAGTTATGGAGTTGCTATAGAGAGAGTTTTTCCAATATTATTGCCTGATATAGAAAAGATAGAGGTTATTCAACGTGGTGTTGTAAGGAGGGCGAGGTTGTTTTATTTGATGGATAGATACGGTAGAGCAGCAAAGGTAAAGATTCCTAAACAAGTTGGGAAAAAAAGGATGTTGGACGAATGTGTTACAGGTGAAGAAAAGGTAGAAGATATGGGTCCAATTGACATTAAAGATCAGAGTAAATCAACTGAAGGTAAAAGTTCCAAAAAAGGTATTAGGTCTTCTGGACGTAAATGTGTTACCGTCTTAGGTAGTGAAGGAAAGGATGGTAGTGTGTCTGACTGGGTTGATGAAAATGATGTAACTAAAACTACGTAATTTTATTTTTTTCGTTTTTTATTGCAATGTTTCGTGTTTTTTTTGAGAGATTAAGATGGGGCAAGTTTTGTTTCAGAAGTATAGGCCGTCTACTTTTGATGAGTTACATGGACAAGAATGTGTAGTTAAGTCATTGAAGAATGCAGTTAAGTGCGGGTCTGTAGGTCAAGTATATCTTTTCTGTGGGTTGAGAGGTACGGGGAAAACTTCTGCAGCTAGGATCTTATCAAAAGCTGTTAATTGTGAAAATAATGTAGATGGAAATCCGTGTAATAGATGTAATTCTTGTTTGAGTGGTGGTTCTGGGGCGAATGGAATTTTTGAGTTAGATGCTGCTTCTAATAATTCAGTCGATGATATCAGGGGTATTATTGAACAGGTTAGATTTATTCCCGCTTTTAGTAAGTTTAACGTGTTTATAATAGACGAAGTGCATATGCTATCTCAGTCCGCTTTTAATGCTTTCCTAAAAACTCTTGAAGAACCACCAGTTAATGTGATATTCATATTGGCTACTACTGAGTACAGTAAAGTACCTTCTACGGTAGTATCTCGTTGTCAAGTGTTTAATTTTCGAAATATTAGTGAACGTGATATTGTAAATAACCTTAGAAATATCTTAGAAAAGGAGAAAGTCCAATATCAGGATAGTGCTTTAAACATTATTGCACAAAAGGCAGATGGATCAATGAGGGACGCTTTGTCCATAACAGAATCATTAATAAGTTACAGCAATAGTATTACGTATGATACTACAGTAAGATTATTGGGAGTTTTAGGTGCAGATTATTATTTGGAATTGTGTCAATACATTATTAAGAAAGATTCCTATCGTGTAATTTTGTGCTTTGACAAGATAATACAGTCTGGGTATGATGGAGTTTGTTTCTTAAATGGGTTATTGAACCATTTTAGAAATTTGTTATTAGTAAAAAGCGATGATGTTTCTTTATTGTTTCAGTGGGGAGATGATGAAAAGGGTAAGTATATTGAGCAAACAAAAAGTTTTAGTGTGGACTATATTAATAAATCAATAGTCCTAATAAATGAGTGGAGTGCAAGTTATAGAACGGCTCTGAATAAAAGATTCTATGTAGAGTCTTTATTGATAAAGCTCGTAATAATGATCTCTAGATAAGTAATGAAACTCGGGATATTGTATTTTCTGGTAGTGAATTATGTTGAGGATGTTTAGATGAGAATTTTATTAAGTTGGAGTTATATGTGGATTTTTTGTAATAAAATAATTATCGATGATGAAGTAATTTGATAATATTTATTTTTGTGTTCTTTAGGTACTTATCGTTTCCTGTCTTCTTCAAGTAATCGTTGTTAAATTTTAAAATTCGTCGAACATTTATTTTTCGTGTTTCTGTAAATGAGTATTTTTACAAGTTAAACTGTATCTTTAGTCTAGAAATATAGTATGGGGGCATTTAATCCTAAACATACCTCTAATAAATTATTATTTTTTTTATTAGAGGTTTTATTTACGTCATATAGTTCCGGTTTTACTTCTGTCGATAAGGTTATAGCCTATGTTAATGGTTATGTGATACTCGAATCTGAAGTAAACTATGCTTACGATGCTAGAAGAATGGGAAAAGAAGGTGGTGACGAAAAATGTAATATTTCGAAAGAACAAATATTTGATGAATTGGTTCAACAAGCACTAGTGATATCACAGAATACCGAGGGATTGAGTAATAACGAGAAGGAACAAATAAAGTCTGACGTCAATGCAACTATAGAAAACGGAATAAGACAGTGTAATGGAGATAAATCCTTGTTTGAAAAACAAGTTGGACTTTCGGTTAATAACTTTTACGACCATTTGTATGAAACAAGGAAGAAGCAACGACTTTATCAAGCTGGATACGAAAAGATTGTGAATGGTTGGACAATTACCCCGGAGCAGGTTTTTAGTTATTATCAGACTCACGAGGGCGAAATGCCACAGGTTGGCAATATGTACGAGGTTTACAGGTTGGTTAGGTTCCCACCCGATCCTGGTAGAGTATTGGAGAAAATAACTAAGATAAGAGAGGATATTGTTTCCGGAAATGTTAGTTTTAGCGATATGGCGGAAAAGTATTCGCAAGATTTATCAGCTGAGAAGGGTGGAGATATGGGTGTTAGAAAAATGGAATCATCTGATGTTTCTCAAGATGCTTATGGAAGTGTGATTGCGAGATTGAAAAAAGGTGAAGTGTCTAATGTTATAGAAAGTGATAGTGGATATTATCTCATAAAGTTGGTTGGAATGAAAGGAAAAGATAAGTATAAAAGCAAGATGATATATATGGAAAAGGAAGATATTGTTAAGAATACACAAAAAGTAGAAAACGAGTTAAATGAGATTCGTGTTAAGTTGTACAAAAAGGAAATGAATTGGGAACAGGCAGTTAAACAGTATTCCCAGGATGATAGTACAAAAAATAATTTTGGTAAAGTTGTTGGATATTACACAGATGATTTGACAGATGATGATTTAAACGATAGTTTGAAAGAGATATTGTCAGAATGTGAGGTGAAGAACATAACGCCAGTGCAAACATGTATGTTGGATGGTAAGTTGGGAAAATGTATATATTACTTCAGGAGGAAGGTTCCAGCTCATAAAATGAACCCTGACTACGATTACGAGAAGATAGCACAAATGGCTACGGAATACTATAAAATAGAATTTTTTAAAAAGTACATGAGTAATCTAATACCTTGTTCTGAAATTTGCGTCGATTACGATAGCGATATATGTAAAAGATGGATTGAAACGCATAGTGTAAAGGCAGAACATCTGGAACCAGGTGACAAGGTTGAAGATGATAGATCGAATAAATAGGTATTCAATTTTTTATATCGTTATTTTTAATCGGTATTGTACCCGATAATGTTTAAGCAGTTTTATCATAAGAGTATGATAATAGTAAAGTTGAGGGAGGATGAGCCCGCAATAAAGTTAACAAAAAGGTTTAAGAAAAAGGTTGACAACACCAAAGTTTTGAAGGAGTATAAGTCTAGGAGGTATTATATAAAACCAAGTGTAAAGAAGAAAATTGCAAAAGGGAAACTAAAATGTCGATTACGTTATGCTAAAGTAAACGAATAGTAGAATGTAATTTTTGTCCAATGGTGTAATTGGCAACACGTCTGGTTTTGGGCCAGAAAAGTTCAGGTTCGAATCCTGATTGGACAACTTTTGGAATAATGATCTGTATAATAGTAACGAATTAATCGAGTAGTTTTACTCAGATTGTGTTTTGTCCTTTTTAGTACGTATTTTTAGCAATATGTCTAGTTTTTCTTTTAGTTTGTCTGCTTTGATAAAATTTGTCTGTTTAGATGCTTTTAACATTTCGTTTTTTATTTTCCTTTTTAAACCGGAAAATTCCTTCACTGACATTTTTTTTATAATTCTTTCGTCAATATCGAAATTAACTTTATTATCCATACGCTCCACAAGAAGGTTAGTTTTAGCTACCTTTCTGGCAGTTTTAGGGATTATACTGTGATTTTGATTATACTGCATCTGCAAGGTGCGTCTACGTAAAGTTTCCTCTATGGCTACTTTCATAGAATGTGTTATAAAATCTCCATACATGATAACCTTTCCATGTACATTCCTTGCAGCTCTTCCTATCGTTTGAATTAAAGATGTAACGTCTCTTAAAAATCCTTCTTTATCTGCATCTAATATTATCACTAACGATACCTCCGGGACATCTAATCCTTCACGCAATAAATTAACACCAACGACCACATCTGTTATCCCCTTCTCTAAATTCTCTAATATTTTGACTCTATCTAACGTTTTGACCGATGAATGAAGATATTGACTCTTGATGTTATGCTCAATTAAAAAGTCATTTAATTCTTCTGCCATTTTTTTCGTTAGTGTCGTTATAAAAACTTTTTCATTTACGACTATTCGTTTTTTTATCTCATTAATAACGTCTATTAATTGTTTTTCAGTCGGTCTAACTTCAATTTCTGGATCTAATAATCCTGTTGGCCTGATGATTTGCTCAACTATATCGTTGCCAGATTTACATATTTCATATTTTCCTGGAGTAGCGCTTACAAATATAACCTTATGAGTGAATGTTTCAAATTCGTCGAATCTCAATGGTCTATGATCATATGCTGATGGCAATCTAAAACCATTATCTATTAAGTTTTTTTTTCTAGCACGATCTCCAGCGTACATCGCTCTTAATTGTGGAATTGTTACATGACTTTCATCAATCAGCAATAAATAATCATCAGGGAAATAATCAAATAAACATGATGACCTTTCTCCTTCTTTACGACGCTCAAAATGACGTGAATAGTTCTCTATACCGGAACAATAACCCATCTCGCGAATCATGCTTATGTCGTATTCTGTTCGTTCACGTATCCTTGTTGCTTCATCATTTTTACCGATGCTCTTAAAAAAGGCTACTCTTTCTTCCAATTCTTTTTCTATTTCTTTCAAGTTTTCCTCCAATGTATCTTTGGTGACTGCGAATAATTTAGTAGAAAATATTACAACTTCAGTTTCTTCACAGATGATATCTCCGCTCAATGGGTCTAAATGTTGTATTGATTCGACTCTGTTATTGCCGAATTTTATTCTAAAAATTATGTCATCGTGAGAAACAAAGACGTCTACAGTATTTCTTCTTATTCTATATTCTCCATGTTTTAACTCCTCATTTTTATTCTCATAAAAGAGATTGTCTAAGGATATTACTACATCATCTTGGGTTATCGTATCATTAACTTTAATAAGTAATTGTGCCTTCTTAAATTGTTGCGGATTTTCAATACCATAGATGCACGATACTGATGACACAACGATTACGTCTTTACGTTCTCTCAGTAATGCCACTATGGCACCCATTCTCAGTTTCTCTAAATCGTGATTGATTTTCAAAGTCTTGGCAATATATACGTTGTTAGCTGGAATGTACGACTCTGGTTTGTAATAATCGTAATACGATACATAGTATTCGACAAGATTGTTAGGGAATAAACTTTTCATTTCATTGTACAACTGCGCTGCAAGAGTCTTATTGTGAGATAATATCAATGTTGGTTTATTAACTTGTGAAATTACATTAGCCATAGTGTACGTTTTCCCAGAACCAGTTATTCCCAACAATATTTGGTATCTCTTATCATGATTTATCCCATCAACTAATTTCTTTATTGCAGACGGCTGATCCCCAGTAGGATTGTAATGACTTTCCAATTCAAACATTAATACTTATTTATATCATGTTCAGTGGTAATTATAGAGTAAGGTGGATTGATAATTGAGGTATATATATGGATAAGAAGGCTAAGATAGGTGACGAATGTGTCAACTGTGGAATATGTTATAGTGTGTGCCCGTTTCATGCTATAGAAGAAGCATGTCATGAATGGAAAGATATCAATGGAGAAATACATGAAGCTTTATCATGTGAACATTATTATGTTATTCCAGAGAAATGTAAGGCGTGTGGAACATGTGTTAAAAATTGTCCGATACAAAACATAGAAATAAAGTGATAACGCTTATATATTATCGTATGTTTAAAGCTAGATATTTTGCGTTGATGGGTTTCGTGGTTTTGACTGTCAACGCGGGGATGGTTCGGAAGGAAATGACAAATGAAGAATGGGGAGAATTTTCTAAATACATAAAAATGGTAAGATTTGAAAAAGTTTCTCATGATAAAAGTATTTACAGGTGTTTTGACAGTTTGTCGAATTATTCTGATGATTTCAGACAACTTGCGGATAAGTTAAAAAAAAATGGGGTTATTGCGGAAGGTCAGGTTTGGAATTTTACGAAAGAAGAAGAATATCATCTACAACTAGATAGTGGAGTTAAGTTATCAGCGAAGGGTTTGGAGAATGTATATAAATATTTTTGTGCTCTTATCGATCAGGGTCAGAAAGATACTTTAGGTTTGAAAATTAATCCTAATAAGACGAGATATCTTCTTACGAAAATTGGGGGGAATGTTGAAGTATTTAAAGGGAAATTAAAAGATATTTTGGGTACGTATGTGTCTACAAGTGACGACTGTCAAAATGCTGGGTTTTGTAATTTTCTTAATGATGTTATAAAGAATGAATTCTTTACTAAGGGACATCAAACTTCCAATGACATCCAAAATATAGCTAATGGTGCGGTTAATATTGCTCGAGGCATGTTTGAAGATTTGTCTTTTCGTTATATTGATGGTGAATGGTTTGATGTAGACGGATTTCTTAAACGTAACGGATATAGTGTTAAGGTTGAAAAGCCAAAGGAAGATATTAAAAAGGATAATGATAGTGAGGTTAGTGTTAGTGGTAAAACTGGCGGTGATATTGATTTACTAGGAAAATCGAACATTGTTTCACCAGGGAGTGATCTAAGTGGCAATAAAAGTGACAAGAGTGGGTATCCGTGTTTTTAAACTGAATTATTAATTAGTCCTAATATTTGATAAGCCTTTGTTGAGGCAGTTCTTCCTCTAGGTGTTCTTTGTATATATCCTTCGTATATTAAATAAGGTTCATACATTTCTTCTATAGTTTTGGCATCAATATTACATGTCATTGAGATGGTCGAAATGCCAACAGGCCCTCCTGCAAACTTTTTAACTATACATTCTAATATTTTTATATCGTTTTCGTCTAATCCTCCACTGTCTATGTTTAGAGTTTGCAAACCCTTCTTGGTAGTATCCAAATCTATCGTGTTACTGCCCTCAATTTGTGAAAAATCTCTTAATCGTTTTAGTAAATTGTTCAATATTCTAGGAGTTCCACGGCTACGTCTCGCCAATTCTTTAGCTGCATCATCGGTTATTTTGCAATTCAATATATTGGCTGATCTTTTAGCTATAAGTGCCAAATCGTCCACGTTGTAGTAATGTAAATGTATTTTTATTCCAAATCGAGATAGTAACGGAGCTGTTAATAATCCAGGTTGAGTAGTAGCACCTATTAGTGTAAACTTATGTAGTTTTATTGTAACACTTCTAGCACTTGTACCACTATTTAAAAGAATATCTATTTTAAAATCTTCCATTGCCGTGTATAGATACTCTTCGACAACAGAATTAAGTCTATGTATTTCGTCTATAAATAGGACATCATTATCGTTTAAACTAGTCAATATTCCAGCTAGATCACCAGGTTTATTAAGGATAGTTCCGGACGTTACTTTTATATTTGTTTCCATTTCATTTGCTATTATGTAAGCCAAAGTTGTCTTCCCTAAACCAGGAGGCCCATCTAGTAATGTGTGGTCCAACGGATCTTTACGTTCTTTTGATGCCTTTATAAACGTCATTAAATTGTCGATAACCTTTGAATCACAGATATAATCCGATATTTTAGTCGGTCTATTGGATGATTTATCATTTATTAGTTTGTTCGAAGGTTTATGTTCATTAAATTCGCTTTTATTTTTGATATAATTCACTATAGTCGTCTTTGTCATTTTACCTATAATTATGCAGTTAGTCTTATAATACAAATATCAAAATGAAAAAGTGTTATTCATATATTTTATATTCTGCGTTAGTAATATCTGTAGTCCTATTAGTTGTGTTTTATTCTATAATGTTGTACAGGAAACACATTAGTGATAATATCTGCATACGTTTAAAGAACAATTTAACAGTTATGTGTAACGACAGTTACAGTAGTAATATTGATGTTTTAGTACGGCAAATAGATGATTCTTTAAGGTCAGATATTTCGATATCTGATATTTCAAAGTTTAATGGGAGTAATGATTGTGAATATCATGATATAGGGAAGTATGCTTATCAAGTGTTAAAGGCTTGCAAAGAGGTATATTACTGCACGAATGGATGTATAAATCCAACATTAAAACCATACATAGATAAATTAGATAAAACCAAAAACAAGTCAATAGAGAAATTAAATAGTTCGATGAAAACAGTATTTGATCAACAAAAAGAAAACATGAGATTTGATTGTATAATTTTCAGTAATGATAAGTTAAAAAGGTTGAAAAAAAACGTATATATCGATTTAGATAAATTCATTGGAGCATGTCAGGTAGAAAATATATCATCTGCATTAACTGATGAAAATGTAATGGATTATTGTGTTGGTTGTAAAGATTGTTTTGTTGTGCACGGAAATCAGCAGAATAAATTAAATGGATGGAATATTCAGAAGTCAATAAAAACAAAAGAAGGGCACGTTGATATATTATTTAAAAATTTACAGAACAAAGCAGTATCTATACTTAGTGATTTGAATTGTAATTCCGTCGTAAATTACGTCAGAATAAAAAGAATAAGGAACATTCTAAAGGATAGACTTCGTGATATAGAAAAAGACATTAACAAAGGTAAGATATCACATAGACAAAATGAATATTTAATGATGTCTAATGAATTACTCCATTTGGGCGGTAAAAAATATAACGACATGGTGGAAATGCAGGAGTTAGTAAAAAATAGACCAAACTATGAATGTAAAACATTTGAGTGTTTATCAATAGACAGGGAGGTGTTGGAAACAAATGGTGATTATTTGTGGAAAAACGTTATTGTCGTTCCAACATGTAGGTTGTCGAATCTTCTTCTTAATCATGACGTAAAATTTAGTAAAAAAAAGTGTGTAAGTAGAAGATTAGATGATCATTTACCGAAAAGGTTAATACAGTATCGACATAAATACGTAAAAAATGTCTTGAAAGGGGATACTTGTTACGATAAGTTTATTGTAAAATGTAAAGCGAATATATTCATTCAAAAGGAGGATTGTAAAGGTGATGGTGAGACATTGATTAATATTTATGAACGTTATAATAGCAAATATCGCAGTAAAATAGAAAAGTATAATACAGATAAATTAGTGCGTAGGTATCACAATTTAATGAAACAGAAGTATGATGGTCGGTACAGTGCTATTTTATCAAGATGTTGTACGTTATATGACACGTTGAGTAGATATTTTTATGACAACGTACGTTACAATATAAAGTCTGCAAAACCGAAGATTGATAAGATTAGTAAAAAACGGTATAAGTTTTTCAACTGGATAATTGATACAGATAATGGAAAAGTTGTGGATCCACTTTTTGCATGTGCCTGTATCATTAGTGACACACCGTTATTGGCCAAAGGTTTTATTGATTCTTTTTCAACAAAAAATTTCTTAAACGCAGACAGATATTCGAAACGAACAAGGTATAATACGTGTGAGTATGTTGTTTTTTACAGGACAAAAACAGGAAGTGTAATGTACAGAAGTTCAGATGGGATAAGTGTAAAGTCAGAAGGTAAAAATTTTGTTATATCGACGAATAATTAAGCCAATACGATGATATTAATGTTGTTTTTATCTATATCCCTATACCTTTGTTGAATTAGTACGTCTTTATAAGTGTCAGAAGTAATTTTGATGTTTGGATTATTCGTTTTTATAACGGCGCTGCTAAAGTGGTATCTATTAACAAACTTGAAATGATGAAGGAAATAATCTAAGTCAAAACTTTTAACGTTTGAATTATCATTCTTTTTAAAATTGTCGATTATGTTTTTTTGTTGAGTGAGAAAATAATTTTTTAAAATGAATTTGTTATCATTGTAAACATATTCCATTAATGGTTGGTTATACATTAGATACATTGCTTTAATCGCATTATTTAATGATTCGATATTGTCGAAATGAAAAGACAAAGAGAATGTATATCTTTCATTGTCGAATGTGGTTGTTATATTGCTTAATCCTTTAATATTCTGTAAATATTGTTGTTTTTTTTGAAAAAAACTCTTTATTAAACGGAAAGAAAAATCCACATAATTTGATCTTCTTTGAAATACATTTAATAAAAAAGATGATTTTTTTAGACTGAAAGTTGTTTTGTATGTTCCACTTCCATCTTTTTCAAAGTATCCATCCACTATGTATTTAGGCTTTAATCTTAACAAACTTCCAACAAAAAAGATGGATAAAAAAATTATAAACGAGAATATAAAATACAAAATTTTATCCATATGAAAATTATACTAATATAGTAATGGGATTCCCAAGTTAGGATGTTTTTAGAACTAATAGTTTTTTAGTGTGAAATTTTTTCCTAAATATGTATTTCTAACTTCTTCATCGTTTACTAATTCCTGTGTAGTTCCCGTCTTTAGTAATTTCCCGTTCGTTAACAAGTAAGCTCTATCTGTTATTGATAATGTTTCATCCACATTGTGATCTGTAATTAGTACCCCTATATTTTTATTTTTTAGACTCACTATTAATTGTTGAATATCGCCAACAGCTATTGGATCAACACCCGCAAATGGTTCATCTAGCAATATAAATCTAGGATTTATAGTCAAAAGTCTTGCTATTTCAACACGTCTTCTTTCTCCACCAGATAATACTCTCCCTAAGCTTTTTCTAACATGTTTTATTTTAAACTCTTCCAACAATTTGTCAATGATATATGTGCGTTGTTGTTTGGTATATTTACGCATTTCCAATGGGACTAAAAGGTTTTGTTCAACTGTTAGGTCTCTAAATACAGACGATTCTTGCGGAAGGTAACCAATACCTACTTGTGCTCTTTTATAAAGTGGCATAGATGTGATATCCACATTATTAAGAAATATTTTACCAGATGTTGGATATACAAGGCCTACAAACATATAAAAGCTAGTTGTTTTCCCAGCTCCATTCGGTCCAAGTAATCCGACAATTTCTCCCTGATTTACGTTCATTGACAGATCATTTACAACTACCCTATCTTTATATTTTTTTATCAAATTTCTAGCAACCAATTCCATAATGATCTTGTGTCCTAATACCTCAATTTAATAGGTAATTTTTAAATTTTATTTCGAATGTCTTAATAAATTTTAAAAATTATCCAGTAGATGATTTCGTTTTAAAACATATTCATGTTTTTTGAACAAGTTTAAATGTCCTTATAGTTGTCCATGTATGTACGTACAGGTAATCTGGTTTTAGATGTTACATTGAGGCATTAATTCAGGTGTTACGTATATGAAAAATTTTCTAGTGTTCCTCTGATGACGCAGTCATAGTGGTAAAAAATAAAAATTACGATACGTAGAAAAAATATCTATTTATGTATTCTAAATCCTTAAACAAATAAAAACTGATGGTAAAAACAATAGATAAAAAATTCTTTATTTCCTTTTATGTATTTGGGTTAACATTGAAAAATGAATCAATTTTGAGAGATTAACGATCAAATAAACTTCAAAAAAATACCACAGGATACACTACTAAAGTGGAAATCTCTTAAATTTACTCAAATAATTGGCAATCTAGTGGAAAACTTATACCTGCCGTGATCTTTAGGTTGTATAATGTTGAATATATTACCCCCCCTCCTAATTGGTATCCTTCTGTATTAAACAATAAATTTTCAAGACTAACATACACAAGTAAATCCTAAACTAAAAGCGCCTCTATTAAATCTAAATGGCGTTACCACTATACTATAATTCTTTTCATTATCTTTAAATTTGCTTCCAAAATTTATGATTACATCTTCTCCAACTGAATTAACTTTTCTGTTTAAGTTGCTTCCTCCATCATTATAACTCCAAACTAATCCTCCTCCAAAAGACACGGGCACTACTGTATCTATACCACTACCCTCCATGGTTGCACAAACAGAATCTGAATACCTAAGTTTGATTGTAAAACCCCAATGTCGGTTAAAATAATACTCATAGATTAATCGACATTGACAAATCGAAAATACGTCAGCTGTTTCCCACGTCACTCCGGTGCCACTACTTAAATATCTACACAACAAGTGGATTTTACCATACGATTTACGTGACTTTGTGAAACAACTTGTGCTTAACGTGAAAACTTTACTATTGATATCGTTTTTAACTATCTGATCGATACCTTCCGACTTAGCGTTAGCAATGAACGTTGCAATAAATGAATAAATGAATAAAAACTCAACCCGGTCCGCACACTCATACTCTTGTTATAAATACTTTTATTAAATTTCTGTTCAATTTACGGAATACTTAATATCAATAATCTTACTGTAAGCAAGTGGACTCACTTGGACTTGAACCAAGGACCTTTACATTATCAGTGTAACGCTCTAACCAGCTGAGCTATGAGTCCATTTTGAGCCCCCTACCAGATTTGAACTAGTGACCGATTGTTTACAAAACAATTGCTCTACCACTGAGCTAAGGAGGCAAGAGCCTTTTACCGGATTCGAACCAGTGACCCTCTGATTACGAAACAGATGCTCTACCAGCTGAGCTAAAAAGGCAAATCGTCTTCTTCCGTGCTATTTTTGCTAGGAGAGTCTATATCTGCATTAATTTTAGTCATCCTCCACGCTTGTAATGTATTAAAATATTTTATATTCCCATCAGATGACTGCCATTCTCGCCCTCTTATATTAAAAAAAACTTCTACATCATCACCTACTTTAAAAGCATCAAGTATATCACATTTGTCTTGAACGAAATCAAATATGATGTACTCTCTGTACATCTGATTTTCAGAGTAATCTATAACAAACTGTCTTTTTTTAAAGGTATCTGATACCTGTTGTTCATCAAATATCTTATATATTTTTCCGGCTATTTGCATAATAATTTTATAGATATATATTGATTGATGTTATGACAAAAGATGACATCATTACTGATCTATTTCACTTTCAAGATTTTAAATATCGTGAATTTCAGCAGAAACTTATTCCATCGGTAAAAAAGGATAGTATTATTGGTGTTAGAAGTCCTAGATTGAGAATATTGGCTAAGCAATTTATTTCTAAAGAAAAAATTATTGCAAAAAATTTTCTAGAATCACTTCCCCATAAATATTTTGAAGAGGATCAAATACACATGTTTATTATTTCATTGGAAGAAGATTTTGATACTTGTTTAAATCAGCTTAATACCTTCCTTCCATTTATTAACAATTGGGCAACATGTGACCAATTATCTCCAAAAATTTTTAAAAAACATCATAAAGCTTTGTTTCCATACATATTGAAATGGTTAAATGATGAACGTTGTTACACTGTTCGTTTTGGAATTAGTATGTTAATGAAGCATTTTTTGGACGATGACTTCAGAAATGATCATTTAAGTTTAATTACTTCAATTCACTCTGAAGAGTATTACGTAAATATGATGAGAGCTTGGTATGTTGTTGAGGCTCTTGTAAAACAATATAAATCTTCTATTATGGTACTTGAACAGCATCAACTCGATGATTGGACTCACAACAGAACAATTCAAAAAGCAATTGAAAGTCATAAGATTCCAGATATACAAAAAGAGTATATTAAAGGTTTAAGAATTAAGCAATAATGAATTGTGTAGTATTAACTGGTACTAAAATTTGGCATTATTAGCATAATTTCCATAGAAAAAATCATTCTAGATAAATAGTTTTTCTGAAATTTTGTCCGCTAGTAACATTCCTTTAGGAGTTAAAATAATGTTATTCTCTTTTCGTTCCATTAATTTCAATTTTGTAAATAAATTTACATATTCGTTCGGTAAAGTGTATCCAAATTTATTTTGAATATAATTAACATTGATTCCTTTGTTTGTTCTTAAACCGAGCATAATATATTCGTTTACTACATTTTTTTTTGTTAGTGTTTCTACAGTTGCTGGGATTTTATTATTTTTGATACTTTTTACATATAAACTATTGTTTGATACGTTATATTGCCTTGATTCTCCGTTATACGAGTGGGCACTTGGCCCAATGCCCAAGTATTTGTTTTCAATATTCCAATAATTTGAATTATGAACAGATTCGAATCCCTCCAAACAATAATTTGATATTTCGTAATGTTTATATCCGTTTTGGTTTAAAAAGTCATCAATGAATAAAAATGCATCACTTGCAAAATTATCTTCTTTAGGTTTCAAAATTCCTCTTTTATTCCATATTTCAAAAATTGTTTGTGGTTCAATTGTTAGTGAATAAGCAGAAATATGTGTTGGTTTAAACTTAATTACTTGTTCTAAATCATATATTATGTCATTGTGGGTTTGCCCTGGAATAGCGTAAATAATATCAATATTATAGTTTTTAAAAATAGGGTAGACATCATTTAAACACGAATATATATGTTTTATATCATCACATCTATTCAATAATTTTAAAAGTTTAGGGTTGAATGTTTGAATTCCAATGCTTAATCTATTGATTCCAATATCATGTAATTCCTGTATTTTTTGTTTTACTAAATCATTTGGATTAGTTTCTAATGTTATTTCAACATTATCGGAAACTATTAAATTGTCTCTTATCGTTTGAAGTATTTTGTATATTTGTCGTGTTTCTATAATAGAAGGAGTCCCACCACCAAAATATATCGTATTTATCTGTTCATCATTTAAGTAATGTTTTCGGACTCTTATTTCTCTACACAAACATTCAACGACAGATTCAACGTCACCCAATGATACACTAAAATGGAAACCACAATAAAAACACGACTGTCTACAAAATGGAATATGGACGTATACCCCATTCACAATAAAATCAGAAACTACTTTTTATCAGAAAATTTCTCCAAAATTTGTTTGGAATTATCAATTAATGATGTTCCTTCTTTCTTTAGATTATCCGCCAATATTCCAAATTTTGAAACGTTATCTTTCGCCTCTTTTGACATTCTTTTGAATTGATACTCAGACAACAAACCGTAAATTTTACTTCTGAGTTCTAGAACTCTCTCTTTAAACTCATTAATTTTTACTTTCTGATTTTTAATATCATTTACTTTATCGTTTGCCTTCTTGTCGTTGACGTCACTTTTTTTGTCAGATTTATCACTACTTGAAGATTTAGAAATAAAGTTATCACATTCACTTCCAATATGTTCAATATCCCCTATTAAAGAGCCTACTTCCTTATTAATACCTACAAGATCATTCATTACAACCATGTCAGCTTTCGTTAACCTTGCATCAACAATGAACCATACAACAAGACCTAACAATACTGCAACCAACAAGAAAAACAACTTCTTCATATTAACATGTATACAAACTTTTATTATTTGTTAACAACTCTATAGATTTTGTGCTCAACTTTTTTACAAACATCTTGACGATTTTACCAATTTTTAACTAACATAAAAAGTTGTCCAACTAGGACTCGAACCCAGAATCTTTTGGACCAGAACCAAACGTGTTGCCAATTACACCATTGGACAAAAATCAAGAATTCATTGATAACAAAAAATCGGCATTACTTCTTGTATTCCCCATTTTATCCCGTAAAAATTCCATCACTTCAACTGGATTTTTATCCGCTAAAAAATTTCTCAGTAAACGAATTTTTGCTAAATCATCTTCTGGTATCAACAAATCTTCTCTTCTTGTTCCAGAAAGCAATATGTTTATAGCTGGATAGGAACGTCTATTAGCAAGATCTCTACTTAACAACAATTCCATATTTCCAGTTCCCTTAAACTCTTCGTATATTACGTCATCCATTTTAGAACCTGTGTCAATTAAGGCAGTTGCAATTATTGTTAAAGATCCTCCATTTTCTATATTACGTCCTGCACCAAAAAATTTTTTTGGATAGAACATTGCATTCATTTCTATTCCTCCCGTCAGGACCTTCCCAGATGATGGAACAATTACATTGTACGCTCTTGCTAACCTAGTAATAGAATCCATCAATATAACAACATCTTCTCCTTTTTCAACTAATCGTTTTGCCTTATTTATTGCCAATATAGCTATCTTAGTTTGCCTCTCAGCGGATTCATCAAAAGTTGAATAGAAAACTTCTCCATTAACACTTCTCTGCATGTCTGTCACCTCCTCTGGTCTTTCACCTATAAGTAGAACGATCAACTTTATATCAGGATGATTACTAGCTATAGCGTTAGCTATTTCTTTAAGAAGCACAGTTTTCCCAGATTTTGGAGGAGCAACGATTAAACCTCTTTGCCCTTTACCAATTGGAGTAAACATGTCCATAATCCTCGTGGATAATATACTTGGCGACGTTGACAATTTTATTTTTTGGTCAGGGAATAACGGAGTGAAAGAGCTAAACGGAGTGCGTGACATCATCTCCTCTAAAGGATCGCCATTGACAGTATTTATACTTTTTAATGCACCAAATTTTTCTCCTTCACGAGCATTACTCACCAATCCACAAATAACATCACCTGTTTGTAAACCACACGTTTTTATCTGAGAGTAAGAGACGTAAATGTCGTTGTCACCACTACAGAAATTTGAATCCATTCCCCTTAAGAAACCATATCCATCCTGTAAAACATCTAAGATTCCACAATACTCATTAAGAGATGATTCATAATTGTTCCCCTTTACGTTACACTGGTCAACAACATTCTTATTAACAGACGTAAACCTCCTTTGACCCTCAACCATAATTTCAAATCGAAAAAAAATAAAAAACAACTCAACCTCGCGTTAACTATATCACCACCACAGGTTAGTCACATAATATTCTATAAAGAAATTTTCTCCATAATTTCTCTTTGTTCTCATGTTTAAATTATAGTTAAAATCATTTCCTCCCCACTTAAATTCAATTTTATCTTTAGAATTTGCGTAATATGCGACAGTTTCTTTTATTTCACTACATTTCCCATTGAATGCACTTACCGCTATTGCATGAACTATAGAATGCATTCCCTTACCAGGTTTGTTTATTTTGGCAATAATTTCAAAAGCATGACAGTCGCTTAGGTTGTCAATAATAGTGTGCCATTCTCCATTTCCTAATACTTTCCCTTTCCTAAAAGTTCCTCTTCTTCCATAACTTTGACTATTTCCACGCACATCGAGACGACAATCAGGATTAACTGTTCCTACACCGATAAAGCCATCAACTCTCAGATATAAACAGCTATCATTGCTATTATTTACAAAATTTAGTGCACAAGTACCACTGTCAAAACTTTTTTTCAACGACATAAATGGAGTTTTTTCTCCAATGTTTTCAAAAAAAGACAATAATTTGGACGAATTACCTAGAGGATAAAGCCTTACACCATCATCTTCACTAAACCAACTGTCTTCCTCTTTATGGACCAAAGAATCTATCAAGTCACAGAAATTTTCTTGTGTAGGAATAGATCCATTGATAAAAAAGTTCTTCAATTCATTTCTTTTCTTTATTGACATATGTGTTATTTATTGACAAATAAAAACCTTCAATACTTTCGTTGAATAGTAAATTTTGTTTACTTTCTTTTTGTTCTAATTTTTCTATATCTAGCGGTCCCACAACAAAATTTTCTCCGACTCTCATATTCCCAATATTTATACCATTATCTTTTGTGTTGGTCAACTTATCAATAGCTATGATATCATGTTGGTTTGACGAGTATAATATTGACCATTCATGAGACGGATGTAGAACGCTACCGTAATTTGTTACACAGACGGTTTTATTCTCATTTTTTTTCATTATGATAAAGTTTCCAACAACTTTCACGTAGTCTAACGATTTTATAAATGTTATAATATCTATCGATCTTATACTATTCCCGATTTTTATATTTTGTGTATCATTTATATCAAAACGCCATGGTGATAAAAACATTTTAATGGCATTATTTAATTCTTTTTTGTATATCTCTGTATTGTCATCGTCTTTAAATTTAACCTCGACGACAATCTTGAATTTCTCATAAACCGGATTGATAACATCAATTTTTACGAAAGGAGAACAATGTTTAAATAATTCTTCTCTGATACTATTAAGCGTGGATTTGCTTGTTTCGGGGAATATTCTACCATTATTCACAGAATTACTTCTGTCCAGAACAACCACAATAATGTGATTTTTGTTTTTTTTTATACACTTTACAGAAGATATTTGTGGAAATGAGGATAAAACAATATCTTCATAATCACGAGTTGATATCGCTCTATCTTTGTGTCTTAATCTTTGACTTATCCTTGTATATAATTGTTGTTCTGTTTCTTCTTGGCGTCCTCCTACTGAACTTAGTGGTTGAAAAATATTAATATTCGAAAAAGACGAATCAAAAGTACTTTTTATACTGTTAGATTCTATTTTATATTCTCCGGTATCTTCTCCTCTAGTAGCTCTTACAACTTGCAAATATATATTCAGTATTGTTGGCAATTTCTCTTTGTACGATAAAATCATAAGTTGAATCCATGTAGAATTATCGGACGTATCTTTACATATCGTGTTGTTTTTACGATTTATTTTTGGAACTCTAAATTTGATAATACCTGATCGCATTAAGTTATTAGTTTCGTCACCAATAATGTATTCTTTTGAAAAAGGGATCCACTGATTATCAGAAAGATATTTCCATACACAAGTATTCTGTTTATCCACACTTACCTGATCTATGTCTATGTATAGGTTAAATGTTGGTGTATCAAGATTTTGTATTTCAATGTTTATTAAGGCGTATCCATTTTTTCTTAAGCTTAATGTGTCTATGAATACACTTTCTCTTTTATCATTTTTCTCTACAATGAGAGACTGATATCCAAAAGGATGAACATAAACAAAGTCATTACTGTTCATTTTTTTTTTTAGTAAGTTTATTTCTTCGTTAGAACTGTAATCTAAACTAATTGTTTTAATGGTTGGAGTATATGGAGTTTGAATATCTTTTTTTACAAGTTTTTTTATATACTTTACCTTTTCTAAAAACATTGATTTCGCCAATAATTGTGGATAAATGTAATGTCCAAATGCCATGGGAGGACCACATAATTCAAATCGTAAAAATCCTCCAGTAGAGGCAGAAGAAAAAAATGATTGCTGTTCAAAATTATGTTTACCATCAAGATTTAATAATTGTAAATTGAGATTGTTTATATGTTTATCTTCCAAGATAATCTCATCAGAATTAGTATTTTTTGTCGAATCAAATAATTCAATAATTTGTCTAGATTCAGAGTTTAGTGGGAACCAGCATCTTTGATGTAAAAAAGACACACTGGCTACGAAGTCATGTGTATCAACGTATTCTCCATAATCTTTGTAGTATTCTTTAAATCCTTTGTCATTAGGTAAGTTGCCCCATTCAATGTTTATTCGTAGATTGCTTATGTTTTTACTAAATATTTCGTTACTTCCTATGTAAAAATTAGATCCTATGTTTGGCATTGGGCCGAATGGAAAAAATGATTGTCCGCAATCTATTAACCCCAAATCATTTTGTAAAATTAGATCCCTACATTCTTTTACGTCCACATTAATACAAATTTTTTCATATTGAATTTTACAGAATAGTATCCAACACCATAACATTTCAGTATTGTTGAGGGTTATGCTTATGATGGGGCTTTTTTCTTTCTTTATATTGATTGGATTATCAATATTTGACTCTGATACTGGTGGCATACCAACTTGAACATTAATATCAATCGAAAAACATTGCCTCTCTGAATTCCAAAAACAATTAGTGTTTTTAGATGGAATCTTTATTATTTCCTCATCACACGAATAATATATCGCTATAGTTTTTTCTAATAATCTTGAAAAAGATTTTAATACGTGATCATGTTTTTTTTCCAGGTTTTTGTAGTAAATCTTACTTATTTCTTGTAGTAAAAGCTTTAATGATGTGGCAAGAGGAAATATACAGATTGATATTTTCCTTTGTCCGTCTTTCAGTTTCAATACGGGAGAATATATTAGAAGACAAGATTTATTTATTCCTTTTGATGCTTTTAAGGTTGTCGCATTAGATCGTTTTTGTGAAAATAGATACAATTTTGAATTATTTGAGTATACTTCGTCCATATCATAAGCAGCAATTTCTACGTCAATTCCGGGATTGTTACTGAATTTACTTAAACGTATGCCAGATCTCAAAAATGTTTTTATCGTTTTTATCGCTGCATGTCCAACCATTATACCATCATTTGTTTTAAATATTATATCATTTCCATTTCGATCCTTTCCTCCACTGAGGTTAGTTTTTCTAGGTAAAAAAGTGTTACTGCTAAAACTGTTACAAGATAGGCAAATGATTGTATTATCCATCATTGACTTTCGTTTTTTAAACATCAATACACCTTCGTAATAATACTTCAAATGTCTATATTTAAAATCAATTATTTTGGAATCTATATTTTTCAATAATTCGAAAAAAGCAATCATTAATGTTACGTGTGGGTTATGGTTACGATTGTACAATACTGTATTGAAATCTCTATTCGCAATGCTTTTAATTAAGGCAAAATTTGCTACAATTGATTCACAAATATTCCTAAAAACATCAAACATGTACCCATTTATTGAAACGTTATCTGAAACATTTGCATTGAAGTCAGTATTTGGACTATCAGACCAATCATTAAGTTTTTTTGCTTTAAAAAATATAGAAGTGAAATATGTTGCACCGTCAATTTCGTTTAATAACTTCGAATCAATCATGTAAAACAAATCCTTAATGTGTTTAACATCATTCGAAAAGAACGACAATATTGTATTTTTTAGTGGACTATCATCCGATAATTTTTCATTCCAGTGCATTAATAGCGTAATATAATCAGCTACTAACGTTAATATCGCTGATATATGTCGTTTACCGAAAGTTACGATATTGTCAAGCGTTTTTAAACTCAATATGTGGTATTGTATTTTGTCCTTGATCTCATCATAGTCTATTTTAGAAATGATTGAATACATCACGCTGTCGTCACTTTCAAGCATATCACACCAGAAATTACTACCCTTGTTTCCTGATCTTAACACTGCTCCATACAAGTACGAATAAACAAGGCGTTTTTGTATAAATTCATCTGATGGTTCATGAAAGTTAAACTGGTCATCAATATCTTTTTTATTCTGACCTTCATTAAACATAAAATATTATATTTATACTTAGCGTGTTGTTCAAAACCTTTTCTGTCGTATAATTGGGTATCTTATCGTTACAATTATGTCAAAAAAATAAACAACAACGTTTTCGTTTTTATAATTGCAACAATATTTGTATTTATTGTGGTTGTAGAAGTTACAATTATGAAGACAAATAAAATAGGATGCTTCATTTGTGGAGTGTTGGCAACATACGGATTGGTTGTTGCTTTTGGAAATATGGGGGGAGGAGATTCATGTTGGTCAAGATGCAATCAAGTCCAAAAAGGTGGAGTCCAAGAAGGTAATGAATATTCTGGTGGGACTATGGGTAAGAATGTATTGAAAATAGGCGGCGCTTCATGGAAAAGAATTAATGAAGGTGGGTTTGAAAATATTCAAAAGGATAAGTTATGTGAGGAGATTGGGAAATATATTAATGATGAATATTCTTTTGACATGAGTAGAATAGGGGAATTTTGTGAGAATTTTATTGAAAATAATGTGAGTGAAATGGAAGAGACTTTTTTTAATAAAGGGGGGTGTAGACGATCTGATGGGTGTGTAGTGATTAAATTGGAAAAGGGAAATACAGAAAATTCACTATCTTGCAGAGTTTGGGTGTTTAGTAAGTTGGAGTAATTTGTTGGAATGTTGATATTCCTTTTTTATCGTTTTTCTTCAGTGCAGGGGTTTGTGCTTAGGTGGTGGATGTTAATAGAGTAGTTGCTGTCGGTTTTTTTAGTAAGTTTATTTCGTCGTTAGAACTGTAATCTAAACTAATTGTTTTAATGGTTGGAGTATATAGAGTTTGAATATCTTTTTTATATACTTTGCCTTTTCTAAAAACATTGATTTTGCCAATAATTGTGGATAGATGTAATGTCCAAATGCCATGGGAGGACCACATAATTCAAATCGTAAAAATCCTCCAGTAGAGGCAGAAGAAAAAAATGATTGCTGTTCAAAATTATGTTCACCATCAAGATTTAATAATTGTAAATTGAGATTGTTTATATGTTTATCTCTCCACATTTTACGCTATTGTTAAATTCATCATAAGTTCCTGGGTACTCCTTCAAAATTTTATCCTTTATATACCATATTTTTGTTGCTATTTTATTTACAAAATGTCTGTCATGAGATACAGCTATACACGTTCCTTGGTATTGGTGTATTGCCTGTGCTAAAACGTCTATAGAGATCATGTCAAGATGATTTGTGGGTTCATCCAATAATAAAAAATTAGCGCCTTGAAGTAGTACTTTTATTAAAGCGACTCTTGCTTTTTCTCCGCCAGATAAAACACCTATTTTTTTGTAAACATCATCTTTAGTAAAAAGAAACATTCCACATATTTTACGAATTTCTCCATCAAATTTTGCAGGGTTTACGTTTATTAATTCGTCGTATATATTGTTTTCGAGGTTTAATGACTCTAACTGATGTTGAGCATAGAAGGCAATGGTAACGTTAGGTCCAATTTCAATTTTTCCACTATCTATGTGTTCATAATTTGGCAACATAGGGTCGTTATTGGCAATAACGCGTAGTAAAGTACTTTTCCCTTTACCGTTGGCTCCTATCAATGCAATTTTATCTCCACGTTCAACTATTGCCGATGATTTTTTTATTATTTCCAATTGATCATAATTTTTTGTCACATCTGTAATAGTTGCAACAATTTTACCACTCGTTTGAGTTATATCAAAACTAAACTTAACTCTAGTGGTTCTATTGTCCACTGCCTCAACGACATCCATTCTTTCCAATCTTTTCTCCCACGATTTTGCTTGTGCAGCTTTTGACGCCTTTGCCCCAAAACGTTCTATATTTGTCTTTATGTGTTCTATCTCTTTCTGTTGTCGCTCATAAACGTTTCGTTGTATTTCTATATTCTTTTCTTTTTCCGATTCATAAAAATCATAATTTCCAGGGTAAGAAACAAGTTTTTTTTTCTCTAACTCAACAATTCTGTCAGTAATGTTATTTAAAAAACATCTGTCATGTGAAATAACTATAAAAGCTTTTTTGTAGTCAATTAAATATTTTTCTAGCCATTTTATTGATTCTATATCTAAATGATTCGTAGGTTCATCAAGCATCATCAAAGAAGGCTGTTGAAGAAGCATTTTGGCTAACATTACTCTCATCCTCCATCCTCCAGAAAACTCTTCGAGGGGTCTATCAAGGTCTGAAGTACTAAAACCCATTCCTTCTAAAACTTCTTCTGTTTTAGATTCCATCTCATATCCTCCAAGGTGTTCTATCTCATCTTGTATTCTCATCATCTTCTCGCATAATTTTTCATCATATTCTCTCTCCATCTGTCTAGTTATCTCTTCAACCTGTTTTTCCAGTTCTAAGACTTTACTGAATGCTTGTAAAGCCACTTGTTTTATCGAATCTTGTGTTTTAAATGACAAATGATCTTGGTTTAAGAAACCTAAAGTAAATCCTGTTTGTAAATTTATGGATCCACTATCCGGTATTAAATCTCCAGTAATCAACTTCATTAACGTGGATTTACCGGTACCATTGGCACCTATAAGTCCAATCTTGTCTTTAGGTTTTATAGACAATGAACACTTATCGTATAACTGTTTATTGCCAAGGTAAAACGATAAATCATTAATAGTTAACATTCAATTACTTTATATTTTAAAGATCCTAACACCATCAAACCTCGTCACCTAATCTAATGAGCAAAAAAAAATAGCAACAACTACTCAAAAAACAAAAACAACCCTACATCTTGAAATACCAGTTCCAAATATAAAAACATAATTCATAAGGAACCATACTTCCATATTCCATAGAAGCAATCAAAATTTTTAATTAGATTTTCATCCACGTCATATCCACCATTAACAGTCTTAATAACAGCTCCTACATACTCACCAAAACATTCATTAGCACAAGAGATAAGTTGAAATTCCTTGCAAGTCATATAAGTTGAACGCGGAAGTCCCTCACCTTTCGGATCAAGAACTTCCTTTTCTTTTTCGGTCAACAAATCTTCTATTCCTTTTGTGTTCTTGAATATAACATCACTTCCTTTTTTAAAATTTTCAATGGCTTCAGTCAATTTATCAAAACCATCCTTACCAACATATGTAATCCATGCGTCAATGCATGAAGAGATTGCCTTATCAAGCATTTGCAATGACGCAGTGAAATCAGCAGTGTAGTTAGCATCTTCATTAGAAAATTTATCCCCAAGTTTGCCAATTAATCTACCAGCAACCTCCCTCGGTCCGTCAGACAACAACCTAGTTTGAACATTTCCCACATCTTTAACAGTAGCTGTACATCTTGCATTCGTACAACCAATAGTATCCACAACAGGAACACTAGGACAACACCAACAACAATAACAGTAAACTAATAAGCAACACAAAACAACCGTCTTAATACGGGATATAAACATAACCACTCTTTCCATACACTTTATTTAAACATAGAATGCAACAATAGTACTTAGGATTTTTATAATTTGTGATAAAATCCTCAACTCTATTTTTGTCAATTATTGACAATTTAACAAGATTGTCAAAATATGTAACATAATAATGTTCCTCATTATCAAATTCTCCTTTCTTTATTAATAACGGGAAAAAATTGTCCATCTCATCACTTGTTGCCACAAAAATAGGATTATTATACTCTTGATGATCTTGAATTATCACGGAAATGTTACGTAACTTATCCTTAATCTTTTTAAAATCAGAATTAATTGTTGCCAACATTTTATCATCTATCACATTCTGCATAAAACAATAATTCAAGTCGTTTATAATATTTTACTAACAAAGGAAACTATCAAACTGTGATAATTCCTTCTCGATAAGGTAAAAATGTTACTTAAAAACATTTTAACTATTTGTTTGTTGCAACTGTCAATCTTTAAAATGTTGAGTTTGCTTTTTTAATGTATTAAGATGAACGAGAGCTTCTAACGGAGTGACTTTATCTACATCTATCGACTGTATAAAATTTATTAGTCTTTCCATTTCATAATTCATATCAGTTTGTGAATCACTCGTGTCATCGGAAACACTATCTACGATATGAGAACCATTAGATGTCTCTAATTGTTTGAGTATCTGTTTTGCTCTTCGAACAATTAAACTAGGCATCCCAGACATTTTAGCGACATTTATTCCAAAGCTATGTTCACTTCCTCCTGATTCTAATTCTCTAACATACACAATTCTTTTATCTATCTCTTTTACAGAAAGGTGGAAATTACGCAATCTATTTAGTTTGTCTTCTAGTTTACTCAATTCGTGATAATGAGTAGCGAACAATGTTTTTGGTCTATATGGACTGTCATGAAGGTATTCAATTATCGACCAAGCTATAGATATTCCATCGTAGGTACTTGTTCCTCGTCCTATTTCATCCATTAACACAAGACTTTTACGACTTAAATTGTGCAAAATACTTGCTGTTTCAGTCATTTCCATCATGAATGTAGATTCTCCAGTGGAAATATTGTCTGATGCCCCAATACGCGTAAAAATCTTGTCCACTATTCCTACTTCAGCTTTATCAGCAGGGACATATGATCCTATTTGGGCCATTAGAACAATCAAAGCTATTTGTCGCAATAATGCAGATTTTCCAGACATGTTTGGTCCGGTAATCAACATGATTTGGATATCGTCATTATTGAGATTAATATTGTTAGGAACGAAAAAATTTGGTTCTTCTAACTTAGCTTCTATAACTGGATGTCTTCCCCCTTCAATAACGATACCATCTTCGTTGGTTACATATGGTCGTACGTACTTATTTTTCTTAGCTACTGTTGAAAAACTAATATAACAATCAAGTTGAGCGATAACATTAGCGTTGTGAAGCATGTACCTAGAGTATTTCGTTACTTCATCAATTAGTTCATTAAATATCCTATTTTCTATTTCAGATATTTTGCTGTCGGCATTAAGTATTTTGTCTTCAAAAACCTTCAATTCATCACTTACGTACCTTTCTGCCCCGACTAATGTTTGTTTACGTCTCCAACTGTATGGAACCTTATCTTTATTGGCGTTGGTTACTTCAAAGTAATATCCGTATATCTTGTTGTAAGATAACCTTAATGATGTTATTCCAGTGTTTCTGATCTCCTTAAATAAAAGATCATCGAGATAATTTTGTCCATTTATTTTCACTTTTTTGTAATCGTCCAATTCTTTATCAATTCCTTCACGTATAAAATTTCCCTGAGTGGGGTTATCACATATGTGTCTTGAAATACTGTCCACCATTTCCTGGCAATCGTACAATACGAGATCCTTAATACTCATCTGATATAGCACGTTCTTTATGGCTTTAATACGTTCGAAAGTAGATACAATTGACAACAAATCTTTTGGAATAGCTTTTCGAACAGATATCTTACTAACAATGCGCTCAAGATCCGTTACACCGTTCAAATTATCGCTGATATTTTTTTCACTGTCTGCGTCGTTGTAGAATGTTGATACATAACCTTGTCTCTTTGTTATATCTTCTACATTTTTTAATGGGAACATTATCCACCTTTTTAGCATTCTTCCTCCCATCGAAGTTATAGTATTGTCTATAACCTCCAATAGTGTGCTTCCATTCTCATGTTGGGAATTTATCAATTCAAGATTACGCACTGTGAATTTATCTAACCACACGTATTTCTCCGGTTCTATTCTTGATAATGACGTTATGTGTGATATATTCTGATGTCCAGTATCGGTAAGATATTGCAATATAGCTCCACTAGCAACAACGGCTGTTGGCATGTCTTCAAGACCAAAACCTTTTATATTAGATGAATCAAAATGTTTCGTTATTATATCAATAGCGTAACTGTCTTTAAACACCCAATCTGGCAAAGATGTTTTATTCTTTTTATAAATAATTCCCTTAATGTGCTCTTCCTGATCTTTTGAATATATCAATTCATTAGGAGAAAAGTTATCTATGAGCTTTTGAATATAAACAAGATTTCCTTGAGTCGTTATAAATTCTCCAGTAGAATAATCAAGAAAGGCAATACCATAATCATCATTTCTCCAGAATACAGATGCCAAATAATTGTTGTTTTTATTTTCCAACAGAGATTCTTGAGTGACCAATCCTGGAGTTATAAACTCAGTAACTCCTCTTTTAACCAAACCTTTGGCCTGTGAGGCATCTTCAAGTTGATCACATACAGCAACTTTATAGCCAACTTGTATTAATTTTGGAAGATAAGAATCTATCGAACGGTAAGGAAAACCACTGAGCTCAAGATCGTGAGATGTAATTGATGAACCGATAGATCTTTTAGTCAAAGTTATTCCTAGTATCTTACTCGTCGTAACAGCTATTTCACCATATGTTTCATAAAAATCCCCAACCCTCATTAATACAATTGTCCCCGGATATTGATCTACGATCGAAAAATACTGTTTTATTAGGGGTGTATATTCTACTGTCGTCATTTATTCTGGATAGATATGTTTTTGTTAATTACAAACTCGTTACATTAGATATTAGAAAGGAATTTTGTAGTATTTTCCTGGACTTATGTGTAAGGATATGTTAAAAAGAATGTATTTCATAGTGTCTTTGATATTGTGTATTGATTCTAACAAGGGTTCAAGCGGGAACATAAATAAAGGGGAAACTGTTAATAAAGATACCAATGTAAGTTCCAACTTGTACGATTTGTTGAATCAAAAGAAAAAATGTCTACCAATCGGTGAATTACAAATTGGAGGATTGAAAAAGTATTTAAATAACGGTAATGTTGGATCAAACAATCCTTTGAAGTTTAAAAGGCATAGAATGGGCTTTCAGGTCGGATTTGGAGAATCAGTGCCTGTTTGGGCTTATGGACTATATAGCATTATGTCATCAGACACAGAATATAATAAGAATGATGATTTTTCTTATCTCATTAATTTAGGTAGCACGGCATTGCGAATTGCGGATTTTATTGGGGAGGAAGGTGGGGGGGAAGGTTCTTCTCATTCGAGGCTTGATAAGTTACTGGCGTTTTCAGCAGGTTTGTCAGATACTATACACATTAATGAAAATGTTGGCGTCGAGTTTAATTACGGAGCGAATTGTTTTAAAGTTGAATATTCAAATAAGGTAAATGACATTTGTATTCCGAATTTTGAAGATGGTAGGTACGGAGGAGTTGTTGATAGGTCTATAACGTATCTAAACGACAAAATAATAAGTGGAATTAATACAAAATCTAACGTAAAAGAATTGTTAACTGAGGTTAAAACTTGTATGAGTGGATTTAAAAAAGAATTCAAAAAACTTGAGCCTTTTTACAATGATGATCAAAAGGAATTGATTAAGGCATGGGAAGACTCAAAAAAAGGTGATTCAAGAAAATGGAATATAAGAATTTATGGCAAAGAGGAGCCAGGAATTTTTGATAAATTTCTGTGTGTTGCGAAACTTGGGTCAGAAACAGATAAGTATGCTTCGCATCCTGATCAAAGAGGTGAGGCTTTAACAAAGGAGTTGAGAAATAACAAATATCTTGAAATTGAAAAATTTCTAAATGGAGTTTATGATTTTTCGATGGGGTGTGTTGCTGTTGATGGAAGAGTTGTGGCGGTAGGACCGTTTGGAACTTTTTTAGACGATTGTAAGATGAAACCTAAGGATGGTGAGGTCGAAGTTCTTCCTAAAAAAAAAACATCACTAAAATTTAGAATATCGAATGAGCGATTTAATTACTACATGACTAGTAACGTAAGGTTTAATATAAATGGTGTGAGTTATTATGCTAGCAAGGATAGATGGTTGAAGTATGTCTGTCTTGGTGGCGGTGTTGAATACGTAAGAGAAAGCTTTTTTATTGAAATTGAAAATGATGACGACGACGAAGAGAGGTCTAAGAATACGCTTAGTATGATTAACAAAATAATGGGCGTGACTAGTCTTGACAAACGTCTTTTTAATATGTTTTGTTATACGAAATGGAATCCTGTGGCAGAGATAAAATATGGGATGGAAAGTGATATTTGGTTCTTTAATGTTATTGTTAGATGTACTTTGGGGGAGTTTAATAGGAGTTTTACTAAAATTTACGATTTACCGTATAATGTTAATGCAGTTATTACTTTCAATCTTGGGAGGTATGTTTGTTAAGGTTGTTTGTTAACTGTTTACAGTGTTTTTCTAGGGATAGGGTATTATGTTGGTTTTATTTGTTGATTACTTGATGTCATTGTGGCATATTCCTGGAATTAGGTTATTAAAGTACGTAACGTCCCGTTCTGCTTTCGTTGCTGTATTAGCTATAATTATCGCGATTTGTGGTTGTAAGAAGATTATAATTTATTTCAACAAAAGAGGCATCAAGGATGAAGTTAGGGATTTAAATCTTCCCGGTCAATTTCAAAAAAACGTTCCCTCAATGGGTGGAATAGTTATTGTAGTGTCTACTATAATTTTGACTGTTTTATTTGCAGATATAACGAACATTTACATTGACATATTATTGATCACGACTATCATGATGGGAATACTTGGTTTTTGTGATGATTACATAAAGCTTTACAAACACAATAAAAATGGGTTATCTGCCAAAACAAAATTACTTGTTCAAACTATTCTAGGGAGCATAATTGGAATTATTATGGTTTTTCATCCTGATGTGTACGTAAAGAAGAAAACCTATATTGATAATTCTAAAACAATTGAGACAAATAAATTAGTTACGAGCGTCCCGTTTTTCAAAAATAATGAAATAAATTATTGCAAGATCTTTTCATTTTCTGGTAGGTGGTACATCGTATTGTTTATTCTATTAATGACATTTATCATTGTAGGCACTAGTAATGCTGTGAATTTAACAGATGGTTTGGACGGATTAGCTGTAGGTTTGTCAATAATAGTGCTTGCAGTATTATGTGTATTTGCTTATATATCTGGACATTATGATATCGCAACTTATTTAAACATATTCTATATTCCGAATTTTTCTGAGGTGTCTATATTTTGTAGTGCTTTAATTGCTTCATGTATAGGTTTTTTATGGTATAATTCATATCCGGCACAAATATTTATGGGAGATACGGGAAGTTTAGTTCTCGGGGGTAACATTTCAGTGCTGGCAATAATAACAAGAAAAGAATTATTATTACCGTTGTTATGTGGTGTATTTGTTATTGAAACATTATCGGATATTCTGCAAGTTGCTTATTTTAAATACACAAAGAAAAAATATGGCGCTGGTAGAAGAATATTTCTGATGGCTCCGATACATCATCACTTTCAAAAAATGAATATACAGGAACCTAAGATAGTAGCAAGATTCCTTATCGTCGGGATCGTATTGGGTATAATAACATTAGCAACAATAAAAATACAATAAAGAATTTCTTTAGTGACGTTATTTTTTTATTATGGTTTTTATTACTCGTTTTATATTTTCGTGTTTTATTTTTGCGTCACTGAATTATGA
>CAMJVU010000004.1 GCA_946409305.1 uncultured Cytophagales bacterium | reverse complement strand
CAATAATACTTTCAGGTTCTTAATAGGATACAGTATAGATTTCGGAGATAAAGAGAAAAATAAAAAGTTGAGAAAGTTACTGTAGAAATGATGTAAATGTGTTGGTAAGAGTGCATTTTTTTTTTGAGTATCTGTTAGTTTTCTTTGTGCAACGAATTAGTAGAGGACTTTGGTTTATCGTGCGGTAATTCGTGTTGCATTTGTTATTGGTATGTTATTAAGTTGTTTACGAGAATATTATTTTTTTTTTTTAATTTTTTAAGATTGAATATATTGGCATTTTTATTGCTGACTGTGTAGACATGGAAAAGAAAGGAACAATATCTATACAAAGCGAGAATATATTCCCTGTTATAAAGAAGTTTTTATACTCAGATTGTGATGTTTTCTTAAGAGAATTAGTTAGTAATGCAGTGGATGCAAGTCAGAAGTTAAAACAGTTGGCTTCGATGGGGCAGTACAATAAACCAGTAGATGATCTAAAAATAAAGATATCTATAGATGAGGAGAAAAAGACTTTAACGATATCTGACATGGGTCTTGGGATGGATGCCGATGAAGTTGAGAAGTATATTAATCAGGTGGCATTTTCTGGAGCTACAGATTTCGTTAATAAATATCAAAATCAAGGTGGTGATAAGAATCAATTAATAGGTTTTTTTGGTCTTGGTTTTTATTCGGCATTTATGGTTTCCGATAAGGTTGATATCGTGACAAAGTCATATAAAGATGGTAGTGAACCTGTTTTTTGGACTTGTGATGGATCGACATCTTTTGAGATTAGAACAACTGAAAAAGAGAGTGTTGGGACAGACATAATTCTTCATATAAATAAGGAATCTGAAGATTATTTAAAGAAATATAAAATATCGGATTTGTTGAATAAGTATTGTAAATTTTTACCGATTCCGATTTTTTTTGACGATAAACAAGTAAATAATACGAGTCCTATATGGGTTAAACATCCCCAAGATTTAAAAGATGATGATTATAAGAATTTTTATAGAGAATTATATCCTTATTCTGAGGAACCATTATTTTGGCTACATTTGAACATTGATTATCCATTTAATTTGACAGGTATATTGTATTTTCCTGCTGGGTTACAAAATATAGATTTTAAACAGGAAAAGATACATTTATATTCTCATCAGGTGTTCATAACGGAAGATTTGAAGGATATTGTGCCTGTATTCTTAACTCTGTTACATGGCGTTATAGATTCTCCAGATATTCCGTTGAATGTATCGAGGAGTGCGTTACAAGCCGATAGGAATGTGAAATCTATAAATACTTACATTACTAAGAAATTTGCGGATAAACTCTATCAAATATTTAAAGATGACAGAAAAGGATTTGAGGATTTATGGGCGAAAATAGAGGTCGTGGTCAAATATGGGATGTTGACAGAACCTAAGTTCCTAGATCAAGTTAAAGATTGTCTATTGCTAAAAAATGTAGATGGAAAATACTTTACAGTGAATGAGTTTATAGATAAGGTGAAGGATAACCAGACAGATAAGGATAACAAAGTGGTAATTTTGTACTCTACAGATGTAAAAAAGCAGGATATGTTTATACAATCTTGTAAATCAAATGGGTATGATGTTATTGCTTTGGAAGGACAATTAGATATTCACATGTTGACAATTTTAGAGTCGAGATATGGTAATGTTGTTTTAAAGTGTGTTGATTCTTGTCCTATAAGAGATCTGATAAAAAAGGATAGCACTGATAGAGTTATAGAGATGTCACAAGAAGACCAAGATAAATTGAAAGATATTTTTGTCTCAGCTGTTGGGGAAGATCGGATTCATTGGACAATTGAACAATTGTCAAGTGATGATATGCCAGTAGTGGCTACTGTCAATGAAGATATTAACAGATTAAGGAAAATGGAATATTGGCAAAAGGGAGGTATTAACAATGAGGACATAAAAGAAGAATACAATGCGGTTATAAACGTCGCTTCAAGTAAAATAAAGGACTTGTTAAGTATTAGTGATATTGATAAACAAAAACAAAATGCCAAAATGTTTTATGATTTGTCGTTATTGTCACAAGGGAAATTGATTGGAAAGGATTTAACAATGTTAGTAAAAGATATTGTGGGTAGAATAGATTAACATCACAAGTATAACACAAGTTATGAGTGAATTTTATTGTTTTTTAGCATAATTTGTGGTATAGGATTTTGTTATGGGTTGTTTTGCATGATTGTTTGTGCTCTTGAAGTGCTTTGTGTTTTACGTGTGTTTTTCCCCGTTGTTGAATTGTGATGTTTCATCTGATTGTGAGTGTGAAATTAGTAAGCATGGTGTATACGATCTAAGAACAAAACGAAGTAGGGATTTAAATATTAAATCCAAAATGGGAGGTAATCAGTTATCTATTACGTTGGGAGTAATAAATACTCTTTCTATAATCAGTGCTTGTGGGTGTACCAGCCGGAATAGACATGTAATAATGTTTTTGAATACTAATTTTTCATTCGTACACTGGTTGAATAAATAGTAGTTGCTAATCTTACTGTTTTGGGAGATGTTTTTCTTTCACTTAGCAGTGTGAGGAGTTATATCCCTCTATTAAAACCAGGGATTGGGGTGAAATGGAGTTATAATGGTGGAGGAAGTAACGGTAATGTTAGTAGGATACGTTGTAGTGGTATGTTTATGATCAATGTTCCATGTATTGGGATAATGGATGTTATTTTTCGTTTTCCCCCAAAAGAAGTAGGTTTTTCTGTAGGGTTAATTCCTTTTGAAATGATTGTAATGAATATTTTTGTTTGTGGGGTTAAATTAGGAGGTTTAGATATAGTAGCATTAAAAATAATGATTGGATGACGTTGGGTTTTTCGAATTTGTCTTACGCTAAGATATTTTTTGGTATAAATTGGCATGTATAAAAAAATGATAAAATCAAATTGTAAATATCCAATTAGTAGATGAATTTGACGATTATTAGCGTAAACCGAAGGTTTGGAATTTTTATTTTTTTACATATGTCTGAACTCGAAAAATTTACATGTTCGTCCTTCTTGGATGGCTTTATTTTGATATTTTGTTTTTACCCACCAATGCGGTTCAGTAGTATTATCAGTAATGATATATTCAAACACATTCGTTGTATTAATTAGTTCTTGTACCTGTGAAATGTAGCTATCTATATCGCTTGCAAATACAAAATTACCATTATACTTTATTTTTTGATTTATCAATTGAATAAATTGTTCATTAACTATACGTCTTTTGTTATGTTTTTTTTTGGGCCATGGATCTGGAAATAATAATAGCAATTGATCTATTGAATTATCTCTAATATTGTTCAATAATACTCGTGCATCTCCATTAAATATTTTCAGATTATTCAACTGATATTGTTCTTTTATTTTTAAAATGTTGATTAATCCTTTTGTGTACACTTCACATGCGATGTAATTAGTATCTTTATTTTTAAGAGCTAAACTTGTTACTGTTTCTCCATATCCAGAACCTATTTCAATACAAAATTTATTATTATCGTTATCAAATATGTTGTTGATGTCAAATTTACAATCTACTTTGATAGATTCCTTGGGAATGATTTCATTTATGTAATTCTGATATTTTTTGAATACTCCCCTCCCATTTATTCTCCCAAAACTCCTAATATTGTAGTGAATTTTGTCACCGCACATACCTAAAAACTAAAATTTATATTGCATATCCACTTTAAATCCCATTAAAGGTGATCCTTTACTAGGTTCTTCTGTATTGTAGATATTGTCAAATGTCCTCATCCATCCTAATGATACTAAAAATGAAATATTAAAATACCTGTTTATGTTCATTTGATCTCCAATATTGATGTATCCAAACCACTTAGTACCATTACGTAATTTGTTTTGTTTATAGTTGGTGATGTTCGTTCGAAAATCAGAAAAACAGTATAAACCTATAAAATCAATCAATAGTTTGTTATCTTTATTTACTTGCGGATCTATTGATAATTTATAATCTACAGTTTTGGTAATTTGTATACTTCCCCTATTATCTCTATAATAATTTGGAGGGATGGTACCAACACCGTTACACATTACGTGTGTTTTATCCATTACTGTATAATCACCACATCCCATTTGATAATTAATTTTTATGTTGATCCAATTAATTTTTATCTCACTATGTAACAGCCATCCGAAATATGTTGTGTAATTACCATTATCTTCTACAACGTAATCATTGTTTTTTTCAACAATAGAATAATTACGCAATCTAAAGTATCTCATCATACTCCCGAATTTTAAGTATGTATTACTATTTATTTTTAACTTGACTGCTGAAGATAATATTGGAAACTTTATCTCTTTAGGATCCTTATAGAATTCCAAATGTAGAGATTCATATAATTCTTCCCCCCTCCCATTATTTTTTTTGTAATTATAAATGGAAAAGTTGATAATACTTAAGTGTTTTGTTATAAGATTGGAGTATTTCGGATACTCTAAGTCTATTCCTACTTCTAGGTATTTAGATGGTCTGATTATTGTTCCTCGTTCCCAAACTTTGTCGCCAGTTACGACGTTTTTATCATAACCCATAAATGTGTCGAATATCTTGTACAAATAATGAATATTCAGCTGATTGATGACTAAATCGATATTCAAAAGACTTTTTAATTCACTGTCAATATTATCTGTATTGGTAACTTTGAAAGATTCATTTAATACGAATCTTTTGAAACATTTTAATTTACCATATTGTGTGATTGTGGTTGGTACAGATATGGCACGTCTATAGTATTCCCATGGATTACGTCCCAAAGCTATTTCTGTGTCTATCTTAAGGCCATTTTTAAAGTTGTTTTTTATAAATTTTAAAATATTATTATTCGACGTGCTTATATATCTGTTTTTTTTATCAAAATCTGGAGAATAATTAATTCCCGCAAGTATGTGCCACAATATGTTTTTTTTATTGTCATAATCCCATATAGATCCAATCCCAAAATCAATAATTATTCTAAGATTTTCATGATTTGGAATGTGGTATTTAATTTTCGATGTATAATACAATATTGGGTCGTAAGTTGGAATACCCTTTATGCTATATTTGGCTCTTTTATCTTTTTCTTTGCGGTAATTGTCACTTACTTTGATTATTTTATCGTACATGATATGGTTATGTAATTGTAAGTGCCCGAAGGTATGTTTTGTCTTAAGTAATATATTTAGTTTTTCTAAAAATATATAGGTGTAAAAAAAAGATCCTGTTTGATAGTATTTTCTTGCTCCAGTGGGAATACCTATAGTTTCCTCGGAGAATTTTAACACCATAGGAATGTTAAATTGGGAATATTCTCCGACCCCACCACTATACGAGATTTGTGTTTTAACGTATTCAAATGCATTATGTTTCTTGGCATCGTATTTGAATCGTATTAAAAAAAATTTACCTTCATTGCTAAATAATGAAGGTTGCGTATAGTTATTGGAGTGATAAGCTATAACTGGTACTAAAACTCCAGCCGTTATATTTATTTTGTTCCGTAACGATGATATATTAAATCCTAGAGAAATATGTCCAGCAGGAATTGTATCAAAACCACCGAGTTTAGGATTTTCTTTTTCGACATCATTATATTCAATTGGATATTTTATGTGAGTTTCATCAAGTTGTCTAGACGGTGGTATTTTCCGATTAGAACCACAAGTTAAGTATAATTCTAATTGTTTCGTTGGAGACCAACATCCTACCATTGAATATGTTTCAAGATTAGTTAAAAAATGTTTATCTAACCCAATTGACATTTTTAAGTATTTGCTTATCCCAAGGTTTACATTCGCTTTTGTTAATTTAAAATTCTTTATCCCATAGTTTATAGCGGAATTATATCTACCAACAATATGTGTTTTTATATCACCATACAGTTTAAAACTTGGTAGATGATTGATTTTTGAATTGTATACTTTAAGGGGATTGTTTCCACTTCCAGTAACATATGAGAATTCAAATTTTCTCATTCCATTAACAGGAGAATTGGCCCTAAATTCAAACAAATCATGTTCCGAAAGTCTATGCTTTTTTATTTCCTTTTCAATAGTGTTATTCTTGAATGTAGCAGTTGCAGTTGTAAGATCAGCATTAACAAGTAAAATAAATGTTACAAGTGCCGATAAACATTTAATAATGATTTTACATTTGTTGAACGCATCGGACAACATATAATATCGTAATATAAAAAAATGATACATGTAGAAAATAATGTCAGTCTCAGAAATTTCCATACTTTCCGTATCGATTCACAATGTAAACATTATTGTTGCGTAAAAACAGAAGATGACATTATAGATGTTATACATCAAACCGATGAAAATATATTCATCCTTGGAAATGGTAGTAATACTATTTTTTGTAATGATTTCCATGGGCTAATAATACATAATAAGATCAATGGAATAGAGGTATTGAAAGAAACTGCCAACGATATAACTTTAAAAGTTGGAGCAGGAGAACAATGGTCTGGCTTTGTTGATTGGTGCATTTGTAATAATTATTTTGGTATCGAGAATCTTGTAATGATCCCAGGTACAATCGGTGGAGCTATAGTTCAGAATATAGGAGCATACGGAGTTGAGGTATCAAATGTCGTTGATGGAGTGAATGTTATAGATAACAAAACGTTTAAATCTTTATATATTTCCAATGATGAATGTAGGTTTTCATATCGTGATAGTATATTCAAATGTTCTAATTACGTGATTACTAATGTTGTTTTTGTATTATCTAAAAAAGAACGTCCCAATATTAGGTATAAATCTTTGAATGATGCTATAAAAAGCAGTGGATGTAATGTTACTGCTAAAGATGTATCAAATGTCATTAAACAATTACGTTCACAACGTATTCCGGATCCTAATATTGTTTATAATTCTGGTAGTTTTTTCAAAAATGTAATTATCAGTAAAGAATCGTGTTATAAACTGCTTGCAAAATATCCAGATATTAAAGCGTACGATAATGGTGATGGACTTGTAAAAATAAGTACAGGGCAATTGATAGAATTATGTGGATTGAGAGGATTTGAAAAAAATAATATACGTATTCACGATGGCAATGCGATGATACTAACTAACAATGGGAAGGCTACTGGTAAGGATCTTACAGATATGTTTGATTATATAAGGGGAAAAGTTTATAACAAATTTGGAATCACTATAGAACCAGAAGTTTTAATGATATGATTTTACGTATCAAATGCTTATATCCTTTGTTATAAAATGGAACATGTAGTCAAGTGATATTCTTAGTTCAAAATTTGGTAAAAAAGTACAAAGGTTTTCTCTTTTCCAGCCCCAATATGGAACAGCGATGACATCATTATACTTCACAGCAAATCCTAGTTTTGTATTTATGTTGTCTATAAAATTCTTAGGCATTGACCATTTTAATACGAGCTCAATTTTAAAATAACATCGAGAATCTTTTATTTTAAATAGACTATATTGTTTAGTTATTCCAATTCCCCAATATGGAAACAGCATACAATAAGAACTTGTTAGCATAATAGGGGAAAGATTATACTTTTCTTTCAAAAAAATTGATCCACCTATAAATCCCTTTAAAATTGTAAATTTAGCATTACTTTTACCGAAACGTTTCCCAATAGATAGAGTTATAAATTCTCCACAAGTGACATCTGTATTTTCGTATTTTTTTCTAGATGTCGTATTACTTTTTTGTATATAACTGGTTCCAACATTAATTGAAGTATATATTCCATATTTCCACAGTATTTCAAATCCTCCAGTAAATTGTGAAAAATGTTCCGGTGTTTTCGGTTTGAGTATGTAATAAACATCAGAAATATCATATGAAAAACCGAATGCTTGCACGGTTTTTTCGTATTCAATATGTGGTAACGGTTCCGAAGCACTAAAATCTATCTCATCAGACCCTTCTATGCGTGGCAAAATTGCATTCACTAATAAAATAGTAAAAAAAATAAAAATACATTTTCTATTTTTCATATCTTCGTGGCTGTTATCCATCTATCTTTATTATTCATGTCTCTATGTATCATAATATTTTCATAATTATACGATTTAAGTAGATTTTTTACTTCGTTACCAAATCTTTCATTGATCTCGACGTGTATGTCTCCTCCTTTTTTTAAATGTTTGTTCCCTATATTTATAATTTTTTTGTAAAAAATCAATGGCTCTTTATTTGGGACGAATAGAGCAATATCTGGTTCATAGTTTAGTATTCGTGTGTCAATCCTTGACCGTTCATCTTCGCAAATATATGGTGGATTACTAATAATCATATCCACATTTTCAATGTTAATGTCACAATCTGATAATATGTCAAGGCAAATATAGTTGATATTTACATTGTTTGATTTAGCATTTTTTTTTGCAATTTTTAACGCATTAGGACTAATATCGATAGCGTAAACAGTAGAAGATGGGTATTTCTTCTTTACACTTATTGCTATGCATCCGCTGCCAGTACAAATGTCTAAAACAATCTTATTAGATAAGTTTTTTTTTAGCAAGTCCAGAACCATTTCTTCTGTTTCCTGTCTCGGTATCAATACATTCCTATCAACATATAACTCATTATCTAGGAAACTACAGGTTCCCAATATGTACTGTATTGGTTCATTGTTTCTTAATCTCAAGATTATATCTTCAATGTTACACGACTCATCGTCAATTGATATGTTGCGATCAATTATAACACTCAATGTTTCGCATTTAAATCTAGAATTTAATATCAATAATGTGATTGGCCGACACTCTCTTTTATCGTCTACGGCATCATATACCTTGTCGTAAACACTACTGTACAGATCACGAGCCGAAATAAACATCTTATCATCATTGTTAAATCTCTATCCTCTTTTTCTCTTGCGATATAAGTAAAAAATCATCTTGGGGGTATACATGACTAACCATATAAGCAGCAAACATGCCGCTATACAAAGAAGGTAACCTGGATTACCACACCATCTGTGGAAATGGTTCAATGGAAATCCATTAATTGGAATCCTTAGGACCATATGATTCGTCATCGTAATTCTATCGAAGATATATAATGGCCACGCCATGTTGAATAAGAAAAGAAACATGTTAGGCAAGTCCCCGTAGTCTGGTCTAAACTCCTTGGAAAAGAACAACATTAAAGGATAAATAATTATAATAAAGTGGTAAAAAAAAAACTCCAATAAGAATATGTTAAACATCGGGGTCGCACTACTATCACAAAAAAGATAAGCAGCCAGTGCTCCCCACATTCCCAAATGAAGCATGTATGATCTAAGGATATATATTGGCTTTAAACCATCAATAATACAAAATACTGTCGTGTAAAAACATAAACTACATGGGCAATCCCACGCACCAATTTTTTGTCCTTTAATGAGCTTCTCAACACACCATAGCCCATAAGCGATAAATTCACAAGTAATCAAAATTATTGAAATATTTCTCCTTATTTTATTGCGTCTTTCAGTTGTAGATTTAACGTAAGTTCTTATTAAAAAAAAACCGCCGATTATAAGAATAGCTATCAATAGTATGTGCCATGGGCCCATAAACTTATAAGTGAAAAATTTGGAGGCAGAAGCATCCTTATCCAAAAAAATTTTACAACAGTTCTTTACAAAATCCATAAGTGAATATATCAAAGGTATAATTTATAATGGTGGATTTTTTATGTGGTCATGTTGTAACTATTTCTCATGAGTTTGTTATTGTCAACGTCGGAGGTTTCGGTTTTAAAGTGTTTGTAAGTATGAATACGTACAATAATCTATCAGAAAATTCTGATGTAACACTGTACACATATCTACATATTTCTAAAGATTCATTGTCAATGTATGGTTTTTTTTCTACTCAAGAGCGTGATATATTTCTGAAACTAATATCTGTCAGTTCCGTCGGTCCAAAAACAGCGATGATAATATTGACAACATTCACAACCAGTAAACTAATAGACGTAATAAAAAGTAATGACGTAGATTCATTGAAGAATATTAAAGGTGTCAGCAAAAAAACAGCTCAAAGAATTATATTAGAATTGTTTAATAATATTCAATTGAATGAAATACAAGATAGCAGAGGGCAGACGTATGATGATGCTGTAGATGCATTGGTAAAACTTGGATTTACCAGAAAAACTGCTCAAATAAAAGTGGAAAAAGTATTACGTGATAATGAAATTTCAACAGTTGAAGATATTGTTAAAATGGCATTATTATAATATACTATCTTATTAGAACTGGTAGACATCGCTTAAGGAATGAAAAGGTGTTTTTTTTATATTGTAGTTTGTACGTTTGTTTCGATGCTCGACTTTTATGGCGATTGTGTTTTTTATCTAGTAAAATATGGGGTGATTGTAAAACATGGTATTACTTGTGGTCCATATTCAAACGGAATGACTGTCGTTTTTTTTATTGTCTCATTTTCTTTATATAAATTTTTCATCAGTAAATGGATGGGATTTTTAAAAAGATTCATATTGTCTCTGTTTCTTACATTTTTATCTGTTCTATTTGAGTTTGCCATTGGAACAATTTTTTTAATGTTTGACGTTAGGGTGTGGAATTATTCAGTACACAGGTATAACTACAAAGGAATAGTCGCGTTAGACACGTCTTTTATATTTTTTATTGTCATTGTTTTGTGCGTTTATATAGTATTCCCAATGTTTGTTAATATGGAAAATTTTATTAGTAACAAAGTTTATAAAAATACTAGGGTGAGAAGTGTACTGCTATTATTTGCAACATGTTTTTGGAGTGTTTACGTTGTCGATTTTTGTGTTGGAATAAAAAAAATGGTAGAATTTAGGAAAAATTCCAATAACAAGGGTAAAAGATTCATCAGATGGGAACAACAAAGACATGACTTCGACACTTATGTAGATAAAGTATGATTTTGCAAAAGTTTAACTGACACAACGTAGGTGATAGTAACTTAAGGTAAGAAATTATTCTTATTGTTTTAAATGCGATTTTTTGTTAAGGTAGTAATTTTTAAGTTATGGCAACAGGTGATAGAGATAAATCGTATTAATTTAATTTTCTTAAAAATTTTTGTACAGCTTTATTAATCGTGTATATTATGATATGAAGTTAGATAGAATAGGACGCTTCATTTGTGGGGTGTTAGCAATATACGGATTAGTTGTTGTTTTTGGAAATATGAAGGATGATGATCTGGCAGAAAAACAGGAATTTCTAAATAAGGAGATACTTGAAAAAGGTTATGAGGCTAATGATTTTGTATCTTTTGCAAAAGAAAAGAAAGGAGAGAACGGGGATGATCTTAACAGTTGGACTCTGGATGAATTACGTATGGCAGTTGAAGAGTTTCAGAAGAAACATAAACTTAAAAAGAGTGAAGAAGAGAAAAATAGTGTAATAGATAATGTTGAGGAGGAGGAGGAAAATAGGGATGGTAGTTCAGGAGTGGAAGATGTGACACCGGAAGTGTCAGAGGATACAGTAAGTAATGCGGAAGAGAATGAAGGTGGAGAAGCAAGGGATAAGAGTAGTAGTGGTGAATGTTGTAATTGGATTTGTTTTTATTAGCCGATTGATGTCTACATAGTGTGGTGTTTATGTAGTGTTGGGAATAGTATTGAATTATTATTTCGTGTCTGTTCCTTTCGTCCAGGATATTTGGTTTTCTTTATGTTGTTTTATTTAACATATTAACATGAATTGTTATGTGCCGGTTATAGGGTTGGAAATACACATTCAACTTGCATTAAAACACAAGATGTTTGCTCCGGAGAATTTTCATTTCGGTGCTATTCCAAATACATTAACGAGTGCTATTAGTCTAGCGCATCCTGGTACACTTCCAACAGTCAATAAAAAGGCTGTTGATTATGCTATATGTTTAGGACTTGCGTGTGGGTCTAAAATAACTCATGAAAATTATTTCGCAAGGAAAAATTATTTTTATACTGATCTTCCGAAGGGGTACCAGATAACGCAAGATAAAACTCCTATATGTGTTGGTGGACATATCAATTATAGTTTAAATGGGGAAGACAAAGTTCTTAATTTGATTAGAATACACATGGAAGAGGATGCAGGTAAGATGGTGTATGATAATGTTTCTAGTGATGTGAGAATTGATTTTAATAGAGCAGGAGTGGCATTACTTGAAATAGTTACAGAACCTGAAATAAGATCATCTGATGAAGCATATGCTTTTTTACATGAGCTACGAAGAATAGTAAGATATTTGGGAATATGTGATGGAAATATGGAAAATGGTTCTTTAAGGTGTGATACGAACATTTCGGTCATGTCTAAAGATTCAGAAGAATATGGTCAACGGGTTGAGGTAAAAAATATAAATTCTATGTCAAATGTTAAAATGGCTATAGAATGTGAAATTGCAAGACAAATACAATTATTACAGAGTGGAAAAATAGTAGAGCCTGAAACAAGGGCTTTTGATGCCGTAACTGGGGATACAAAACACATGCGTAAAAAGGAGACAACAACAGATTATAGGTATTTTGTCGAGCCAGATATTCCATGCCTTTTTGTTTCAGATGAATGGATAGATAATATAAAATCTCATTTACCACTATTACCACAAGTTTACAAGAAAAAGCTGATTGAAGAATATCATTTGTCCGAATATGTTGCATCGGTACTCATAGAGGACAAGAGTATTTTGATGTTTTATGAAAGCTTATGTTCAAAAATAAGTGATTATATAACTGTTGCTAATTGGGTAATTGGTCCAATTAAGGGAAAACTCAATGAAATGAAATTAACAGTTGATGAACTACCAGTTAGCACTCAACAAATTGCTGACCTTATAGGAGCAGTTCTTAACAATACAATTAGTTACTCTATCGCTAGTCAGGATGTTCTGGGTTATTTAGTAGAACATCCCGAATGTAGTGTCCAAGAGGTAATAAAAACATTGGACGTAATTCAGGATTGCGATAGAGATTATATTGAAAAGTTAACATTTGGGGTTTTGGATGAATACAAAAATAAAGTAATAGAGTATCGAAATGGGAAGAAAGGATTACTTGGATTGTTCATAGGTGAAGTTATGAAAAGGAGTAAAGGTAAAGCATCTCCTAAGATTGTCAATGAAGTTGTTTTGAAATGTATAAATACCGATTAAAATATTGTATTTATTTGTTTTGTTGGGGTGTTTTATATCGTTGATATCGGCTTTTTAATGTTATAAGTATGTTATGAGTAATGGATTGATAGTTAATGGTGGTTTTAAATTGCACGGGGAGTTCGAAATACAAGGATCTAAAAACGAATCTTTTGGAGTAATGTGTGCGACTCTACTTACAAATGATGATGTCATAATTAATAATGTTCCGGACATAGTTGATTTCCATTCTTTACTAAAAATTTTTGATTTGTTGTGTGTTGATGTAGCAAAACTTGATTATAACAAATACAAATTCAATGCAAGTAACGTAAAAAAACTTGATGATATCAATATAGATATTTTTCGTTCATGTTTACAAAGTCTTAGAGGTGGAATACTTGTTATGGGTCCGTTATTGGCTAGATTTGGTAATGCTATAATTCCAATTCCAGGAGGAGATAAAATAGGTCGTAGAAGGTTGGATACTCATTTTCTTGGAATACAGAAACTTGGAGTCGAATATTCGTATGACAGTAATATTCAAGCGTATGTGTGTAAAAGTCGCAATAAAAAATTACAAGGGAATTATATATTGCTTGATGAAAGTTCTGTAACGGGAACAGCCAATATTATATTGGCATCTGTACTTGCAGATGGGACGACAACTATTTATAACGCGGCGTGTGAACCTCATATACAGCAATTGTGCAAAATGTTGAATAATATGGGAGCAAAAATATCTGGTATCGGATCAAATATGCTCATTATTGATGGAGTAGATAAACTTCATGGCGTTGAACACAATATCGAATCTGATATAATTGAAATAGGAAGTATGATAGGTTTGGCTGCAATGACAGAATCTGACCTTACTTTAAAGTGCAGTAACTTACAACCATTATCGTTAGGACCAGTGCTAAGTCGTTTTAGAAAACTAGGAATAAAAATAGATGTAGAAGGAACAAATGTTCATATTCCGTCTCAACATACGTACGAGATAGAATCTGAACTTAATCCATCATCTATAGTAAGAATTGATGATGCTATATGGCCTGGATTTCCAACAGATTTATTATGTGTTTTGCTAGTTACAGCTATTCAGGCAAAAGGTTCTGTGTTGATACACGAGAAAATGTTCGAAAGTAGATTGTTCTTTGTTGATAACCTTATAGAGATGGGAGCCAAAATAATCTTATGTGATCCTCATAGAGCACATGTTATCGGTATCAATAGAGAGTATAATCTTCACAGTATAGGTATTAATTCTCCCGATATACGTACTGGTATGTCGCTGTTGATAGCTGCACTTTCAGCTGATGGGAAAAGTAAAATAGGAAATTTAAATATAATAAAAAGAGGATATCAGGATATTGTAAATAGACTCCTAAAGATTGGAGCTCATGTAGAGGAGATAAATTGAAATCAAAGTTTTCAAACTGCAGCACATTTGTTTCTCTACAAAACTTCTCTGAAACACAATATAATCAATAAGCTTAATAAAAAGCTACCACCCGATTGGAGACATCAACTACGAGCACAACCAATTATTTTTACAAATTCTGTGTGTCACAAATCACTTGCCTCTTACAACATTGTAAATATTTTTGGCTTGTTCTTGGTCAATTGAGAATGTACTAGAATTCCAAAACAAACTAGAATAGGAGGTACTCAAGTAAAGACCTTTTCCCCCGTTACCAAAATATGTTTCATATTCTTTGCTAGAAACCCCACTTTTACCAACTTTTGATCCAAAAGCAACCAAATCATCAATAAACTGTTCCTCATATGCTCTACTACCTTTTAGATCTTTCTTCAGAATAACTTTATCATCTTTTTTAGCTAAACTGTTTGAAGCTTCATTCGTTACCTTACCTTCATCATCAACGAGTCGTATATTATTAATTTTAGCATTTTTAATGGCATTTTTTATTTTATCCAACTCTGATCTTGTTCCATCCAACTCTAACTTTAAATCTTTGTAAGCCTTGGTTCCTTCTATAGCTGTTTTATCATCCGCTTTTATGTATATATTAGTCTTATCCTCATCTCCATTTTTGTCGAAATGCTTATCCTTTAATTTATCTCTTGTCCATAAAGCGGCCTGTTTTACCAATGCACTATAAGCCGGAGTCTCATTCAACTCCTCTTTAGTAAGATTCTTGACAACATTTTTAAAATTAATAGCCTTCTTTAAATCATTCTCAGAAGCATTATTAATAGCACCTTTATAAGCACCATTCTCATTCAACTCCTCTTTAGTAAGATTCTTGACAACATTTTTAAAATTAATAGCCTTCTTTAAATCATTCTCAGAAGCATTATTAATAGCACCTTTATAAGCACCATTCTCATTCAACTCCTCTTTAGTAAGATTCTTGACAACATCTTTAAACTTATTAGCACCTTTCAAATCTTCAACAGAAGCTTCCTTAATAGCATTATTTTTTTCTGATTTTAACTTCTTAAAAGCCCCATTATTTTCCAACTCCTTATCACTAAGACCATTAATATAATCATCATTTACTTTTGTGTAATTATTATTGGCAAATAATGTTTTATTATTTGCATTCTTAATCTCACCAAGATCTCCCTTCAATACATATGTACTTGGATCTACTACGCTTTTACTAGTAGCCGCCTTATAAATCATATTATTCTTCAACTCTTCAGCAGTAGCATTATCTATAATAGTTTGCTTAGCACCATCACTTATACCATCACACTCATCGCTAAGTAATTGTTTACCATTAACCTTAATATTTTTAAGATCTTGTTTACTTTTGTAATCACTCTCAACATTACTTTTCAACATGAAAACATTATCCAAATTATCCTTCAAATTACCTTTATTACAAATACTCTGACCATGAATTGCCCAACCATTGACAATATCTTTTTTAACATAGTTAGTATAATCCACTCCTTGCGTTGGAACGTTTCCCGAAGTACCAGTACCCAAACCTGGATTCGAACCACTATCTCCTCCACCAAAACACAGATAATTCCCACTAACTATTGCAATACCGCACGCTACTGCCATCATTCTAATCTTATTGAACATGTAACTATTCATATTCTCCCTAATAAACCTCTTCATATCCTTAATGTACATAACATGTACGACTTCTGATTGTAATAAGTTACAGGAGTATCGATTTCTATCTCAAGGAGGCGATAAAAATACCACAACGCATTAACAAAATGACGAGTTATTGAATCCTTGATAAAGATCAACCGTTGTTACAAAATCAACAAAATTGTCGAGATACGGACTTTGCCCCGTCTGATAATATTTTAATCAAATCATCATTCCACTCACCTGATGATATCTTTGCTAAGACGTAGCAATGGTCTGTATTTAGTTTATTCAAAAATTCTCTTTCAAATTTTTTTACATCTGTCAATGGAATGCTATCCAACAAACCATTTACTGCAACGTACAATATAGCCACTTGTTCTCCAACAGATAACGGATTATGAGCATGCTGTTTTAATATTTCCTGATTTTTCTTACCTCTGCTTAAAACTAACTTTGTAGAATCATCAAGATCAGACCCGAATCTAGCGAACGCTTCCAATTCTGCAAATTGTGCTTGAAATAATTTTAAAGTCCCTGCAACTTTCTTCATTGATTTTACTTGAGCGGCACTTCCAACCCGTGACACAGATATTCCGACATTGACAGCAGGACGTATCCCTGAGTTGAACATGTTCTTCTCAAGGAATATCTGTCCGTCAGTGATAGATATAACGTTTGTTGGTATATATGCTGATACATTACCATCCTGTGTTTCTATTATAGGCAATGCGGTCAAAGACCCGCCTCCTTTAACCAAATGTTTTATAGATTCCGGTTGATCATTCATTTGTCTTGCCACAACATCACTATTATTTATTCTTGCAGCACGTTCAAGAAGTCTAGAATGAAGATAAAACACATCTCCAGGGTAAGCTTCCCGTCCAGGTGGTCTTTTTAACAATAAAGACAACTCTCTATAAGCTACAGCCTGTTTGGATAAGTCATCATATATAACCAATGCAGATCTTCCACTATCTCTAAAAAATTCTCCTATAGTAGCACCTGTAAATGGGGCATAATATAACATCGATGATGCATAAGATGCAGGAGCAGCTACAACTATGGTATAATTCATGGCTCCATACTTACTCAACTCCGCAACAATATTCGTTATTGTTGATGCCTTTTGACCTATTGCTACATAGATACAATAAACAGGATTCCCTTGTTCGTAAAAAGATTTCTGATTTAATATTGTATCGATCGCTACTGTGGTTTTGCCCGTCTGCCTATCTCCTATAATTAATTCTCTTTGTCCACGTCCTATAGGAATCATAGCATCTATAGCCTTTATTCCCGTTTGTAGAGGCTCACACACAGGTTGTCTATACAAAACACCAGGAGCTTTACGTTCTAATGGCATTTCGTAAATGTCACCAAGAATATCTCCATTACCATCGATAGGACGTCCGAACGTGTCAATAACACGTCCTAACATTCCATCTCCAACATTTATTGATGCGACTTTTCCTGTTCTCTTGACCGTAGACCCTTCTTCTATACCTCTAGACTCTCCGAAGATGACAACTCCAACGCTATGTTCTTCTATGTTTAAAGCCAAGGCTAATACTCCATTTTCAAACTCTACCAACTCTCCCGATTGTACGTTAGACAGTCCGTATATATGAGCTACTCCATCACCTACTTGAACAACTATACCCCTTTCATCGTATTTGCCCTCCAAATCTATATTCAAAAATTGTTCTTTCAATATAGATGTTACCTCATCAAATCTGATATCCATATGTTAAATTAAACGAGACATTCTTTTTAATTTCCCAATTATACTATAATCGATTACCATTATGTCATTAAATATCAATACAAAGCCGCCAATAATCGCTTTGTCTATCTTGTGAACAACAATAACGTCAGTCATACCAAACCTATTCATTACACGATCTTTAATCCTATTCGCAACATTGCTGTCCATTTCAATACAACTTACAATTTCTAATCGTCCTATTTTTCTTAGTTTCATGTACAGAGACTTAAAACCATTTACAACCTCAGCCCAATAGCTACATCTCTTATGTTTTAATAAAAAATCAAACATCGTATAAAAGGATCTGTCAACTTTTAACTTCTCAACTACAGTCTTGACCATATCAAGTTTTTTTTTGTTAGGAACAAACAAATCACTTATTATATTGCTTAATAATGATTGACTGGAAAAAAAATCTACAACAACATCACATTGTGCGTAAACATCATCCGCATTCTTACTTGATAAACTCTCATACCAAGCAAAAGCATAATTGTTAATAATAGACGACATCTTTACAAATTAGCTATTTTTTTTTCATTGTATAGGCTATCCACAAGATCGTTCAATAATTTTTCTTGTTTATTACCTTTAGAAAGTTCCCTCGATAACAATTTTTCAGCAATTTGAACAGACATGACTCCCACCTCTTTCCTATACTTATCTAGTGCATTCAAGTATTCGTTCTCTGTTCTGTTTTTCGCTTCTTCAATTATGTTATTGGCAGTTAGCTCAGCATTATCCTTCGCGTCTTGGATGATAGTATTACTCCTTTTGACAGCATCATCTATAATCTTACTCCCTTCTAAATTGGCCTCTTTTAGCACATTTTCTCTAATTTTTTTTATATTGTCAAGCTCCTCAGATATCTTTTTGCCATTGATTATAGCATCATTCAAAAAAGATTCTCTGTCGTTAATATTTTTAGTAATAACACCCCACGCCACCTTTTTTAAAATCAATAAGACACTGCAAAAAGTGATAAATTGCCAAAAAAAAACACCAAAACTCGGCGTCAACAAATCCATGTTATCTAAGTGCCAACAATATACAAATCACTGCAGCAAACATACATACTCCCTCGACCAACGCGGCAGCTATAATCATAGCCATTTGAATCTTTCCCGCAGCTTCAGGCTGTCTAGCTATACCCTCAACAGCAGATTTCCCTATCAATCCTACTCCTAATCCGATGCCAATTGCTACAAGCCCAGCACCGATGCCAGCCCCAACGGCCATTAACCCCGCATCCATAACACTATTTACTAAAACAACTATTCTTTTGAAACATCTCCAAAATATATGGACGATAACAATGTAAATATGTACGCTTGAAGAAATGCCACAAGTATTTTAATTACTATCATAAAACCATTCAAGACAATGCATCCTACACCAACGTAATAACTTTGAAATGCGAATATCAAGTTTATTATACTTAGTAAGACGATATGCCCAGATGTTACATTAGCGAATAACCTCACGGTTAAAGTTAACGGTTTTGTAAGTATTCCAACGATTTCTATCGGTGTCATGATAGGCATTAAAAAGATCGGGACATCTGGCAATAAAGTATGTTTCCAATAATGCATTGTACTATTTTTGATCATTAGGATAAAAGTTAATAGCGCTAAACACAACGTTATCGTTATATTTCCAGTTACATTCGCGGCGCCAGGAAACAGACCAATCAAGTTATTTAAGAATATAAAAAAGAAAACTGTTAGGAGATATGGCATAAACTTTTCATATAACTTTGGTCCAATATTTGGAATGGCAATTTCATTTTTTATATAGGTAACTAACATCTCTACTGCAGAAACAATTCCTCTAGGGGCTGTATCATATGATTTTCTTTTATACCATCTAGAACAGTGAAGTAATATGACCATCAGTATTACGATGCTTACCCACATACACGCAATATTCTTTGTTATAGATAAATCAACAAACTTTCGTCCATCAACTGATACTATTTTCCCGTCTTCTAAAGTATATCCTCTATATATTTTCACATTCCCATGTTCGTCGTGAAAATTACTTGATAGGAAAATATCCAAATCATGATTTGACGATATGAGAATTATAGGAAGAGGGATAGATACCTCTTTGTTTCCAATTGTCATGAAATGCCATTCATGAGAATCTAAAACATCTTCCACTATAAAATTACTATTTTGTTCCTTACAATTCTCAACATCACATGAAATGAACAACGTCAAAGAAATCAAAACGAGAATACGTCCCTTCATACTTACTTAAATTTATCATTAAATTCCAATATTTAGATATATACAAAAATTTGTATCTCCTTTTAAGTTTAAGTAACAACCGATTTCTCCGATTATCGGAACCAATGCTCCCAAACCAATACCGTAAGATATTGCCATGTCGTTACTAATTTTTTTGTTAAAAATATAACCTACATCCAGAAAACAAAAACCATGCAACCTAAATGGGCTTTCAATCAGCAAACACCTTATATCAAAAGAAGATTTTAACAAGATATCACCTCTTTTTTCTTCAAGACCATATTCATTAAGCCCCCTTATTAGCATTTTAACTCTACTTTTGATTCCTATATCATTCCAGCCATCAATCAAATTATAGTAAAACGAAAATTTTCCCTTGTTCTCACTAAGAAAATTGTTATTTACACTTATAGCTCCCCATAATCTACATTTAAACGTAAGCCTGTTTTTTAATAAATTACCGAATATTGGAAAGTAAAATAAGTAATTACTCAATATTTGAACATAAAAACTATCATTTGGGTCTTTTGAAACTTTATATAATGGGTTATATTCAAAGTTTATTGACCACGAGTATCCACCAATAGGGAAAAAATAATGTCCACGTATCGCGTTATATTTAATTTCATGGACAAATGGAATATTTAGTTTTCTTTTACTTTTATCATCTATAGCCCAATTATAGTTAATTTTAAGTCTAAATAAGGTGAATGTGAATTTTTTTATATTCCAATCGAATCCCAACAAATATCTTACAGTACCAATACTACAAGAGTTTTTATCATCACCTTCTTCCTCTTCTTTGTCATCATCTTCCCATTTGTCCCTATCAATTTTAAAGGTAAATGATGATGACGCCCCAAAATTTTTATATAAAAATGGGATACCAACATTTAAATCAGCAACACAATCCAGGTATATATTATTTTTTTCTTTGGAAGTATCTTTTACGGGAGAAACTGATCCTGATATAGCGAGAGTGTGTAATTTACCAAGCGGTTTCCAGTTTTTAAATTGCAGTAATTTAGAAAAATCCAAATTATTTATTGAAAAATTTAATGAACCTTGTGGGGTAACGCTTTTGCAATAATTATTACAGTAATTATCACAACAGTTATTACAATAATCACAGAAACACAAAGGTCGTATATTATCATCATCTTTAGCTGGTTTTGACGATATACTCGCTTGTGCACTCACTTTGATTTTTTCTTTTATGATGAATGTTATATCAATTGCATTTTTGTCATTTTTATTAAGCGTTTGTACCATCCCAAAATTTTTGTCGTCAACTAGTCCACTATGTGAAAGATATTGATATGATAATCCAAATTTTGACGAATCATAAGTATCGCCTGGTTTAAATGAAATAAACTTTTTGAAAAAATTTTCTGACGTTCTCTTATTTCCCCGTATATTGATGTTTCCAATTTTTTTTTGGTCTCCTTCTTCTATCAGTATCTTAACGTAAACATATCTCCTATTGCTAACCTTTTTCACATGTTCAATGCGTGGTTGTACTGATACAAATACAAAACCGTTACTCGCGTAAGATTGTTCTATTTCTTTTATTGAGTTGTCGAAAGATACTTTATCAAAAACATTATCATTATTTATGTGTATTTTTTCACGTAAAACTGAATTTTTGTAATATTTGTTGCCTGTAATTTCTAATGATTTTAAATAGTACTTTGCTCCCTCGTTTATATGGTATTTTATATCAACGTATCTATCGTTAATTTTACTTTTCCCTTGAACGTCACTATCAATCTTGACATCCCAAAATCCATTTTTATGATAATAATCTATTAGTTTTTTTCTGTCTTCATTCACATTCTCATCAGTTAGTTCGTTATTTGATGACGAAAAAAACCACTTTTTTAAAGGTTTTAAACCAAATTTCAATTTACGAAAGTTATATATGATCCCATTGTTACCAATTCCAGACATAGTTAACTGTTTTTTTAATTGTTCTGTTTTTAATTCATTGTTCCCTTCAAAAAATACACGTTCTACTTTGTTATTTGTTCTTTTTTTTTTTACATCAATTACGATAGATAAATTACCATCTTCGTCAATTACTTTATCTAATTGAACATCTTTATCGTCAACTTCTCTTTCAATAATACCTTTAAGTTTCCTGAGATATTTACCTGTTGCTGGTCTGTTAATTGGGAAAGAAACCTTTTCCTTTAGTTTATCTATATCGTCAATACCCTTAAACGTGTATCTCTTAATTAGTGGATGTTCGCTAATAATAACCTTAATATTTACCAAGACTTCATCACCCTTAACCTTTTCTACCAGGCAATCAACATACTTTATGTATTCACACTTTTTTAGTAAATTTTTTATTTTTTGTTGTATTTCAATATTATTAGATTTGGACAAATATATTTCATCATCCTTGTGAATGTCTAGAATACTTTCTACAAGTTTAGGATCTACATTCTTGCATCCATTGATCGATATATCATTTACGATAGCACTACTATTGACTAAGATAAAAATGAATAATATTAATAATAGTTGATGCTTCATTTAATTTTAGATTATAATAATAATTTTATAGCTATTGTAAAGTAAATAATAACTCCCGTTACGTCAACAATAGTAGTTATGGCGGGACTTGCAATAATAGCTGGGTCTTTTTTAAAGACTTTTACCAATAGCGGCAATGAAGCCCCCAGTAAAACAGATATCATAACTTGAATAAATAAAGCGCAACTTACAGTAAACGCTAAAGAAAATATACTATCTGTATTGGTGTTAAAATATGATAAAACGAATACTTCAAAATATGCCAGTATGAACATTGTAATTGACATAAATGTAGCAATCTTTAGTTCTTTAATTATAACTTTTACCCAACTATGTATACCTATTTCGTTCAAAGATAGTGCTCTAATAATAACGCATGATGTTTGACTACCAACGTTCCCACCAACAGCTGATATCATTGGAAGGTACATCGCAAGTATTGGAATTTGCCCTAACAAGTTTTCGTAACGATTTATAACGATACTTGTCAATATCCCAAGAAAAAATAATCCTACTATCCAATATATCCGTTTAAAATAATTTTGAGTACATGAAGTTTTCAAGTACTCTTGAGAATTATCGCTCGATGACGTTATTCCCATCATTTTTTCAATATCTTCTGTCTGTTCATCTTTTATGACGCTTATTGCATCGTCGTATCTAACTATTCCAACTAGCTGATGCTCATCGTTAACAACAGGTATTGCAACTAATGAATACTTTTCAATCATCGAACACACTTCTTCTCTATCATCGTCTACAAGAGCAAATACATAATTCTCATGTACATATTTGTCTATTTTATCATTATCTTTAGCAAAAATAAGGTCCTTCAATGATACGAAACCTTTAAGTACGATGTCGGTATCAACAACGTACAAGTAGTATATCATTTTTTTAGATGGGGCATCGTTTTTCAATTTTTCTATGGCCTCCTTAACTGTCATCTCCTGGAAAACCATTGAAAAATCTGTACTCATTATTCCTCCTGCAGTGGTGTTAGAATAAGCACTTAATGAGATGACATCTTCTCTAATATTTTTTGACAAGAAAGGCAGAAGTCGTACTTGACTTCTATGGTCTATCTTTTTGTAAAAATCAACACGAGACTCTGAAGGCATTTCACTGAATATCTCTGCAAATTTTTTCTTTGATAAGTTGTTGTGGACATCGCATTGTATGTCGAAATCTAATTCACAAAAAACATCTCCGTACAACTCTTTCGGTAAAAGTGATATAATATTTATTATTTTGTCTGTTTTGAGGGTCGATAGATACTCTGATATTTCGACAGGTTGTAATTGCTTTAAATTGTCCACTAATTGTTTTTCATTTACTATCAACAACTCATTAAATTTCTCGAATGGAACATTATTTACAGTTTCACCCATACTACATGCTAACTAAGGTTAATTAACAATAAATGTCAACTACTCGAACATCGTATAGTTGATGCCGAAATTATATGTAAAAGATGGTTCTGGTTGAAATGGAGATGCATAAGGATTTTCATTTGTAAATAAGTGCTTGAGATTAAATAAAGCTACGAAAAATTTTAATCTTCCGACTTCATATGATGCGTATGGGTTGATATATGTGCGAGGTTTTATTTCGAACAAATTGTGTACACGTGATGTAAGTGGAATAATTGTTAGTTCATAGTCTTTCTGTTGGTAGTACTGTTGAATAAGTGGATTGTATTTGTCGCCTATAAACGCGCTTCTGAATGAGATTTCTGTTCCTATCATAAGCTTGGCCCTTCCACCGTCAAATTCTCTTTTCCAGTAAAAATCACAGCTACAAATTACGGATGGAATGTTGTCCAATCTTTCGTTATTGGGATCATTTGTACTATCAAACGGGAAGACATATGTTTTCTTATTGAACATAAAGTTTATATCCATAAAAAGTTCTTTACGGATATTCCAAATGATGTTAGTACCACACGACAAAAATCCAATGTATCTACCATTTTGTTTAGCTTCACAATGGATTGTCAGGTTGTTAATGTAGGCAGCATCTGTGTGTTCTTTCTCTAAAAAAAATAATTCGTTTCTTGTTAAAGACATGAATATAAATGGTTTTATTTTGATTTTGTTACTACCAAAATTACCTTTTATTTCAAGTTGAGTCTCTTCTGGTTTTTCAAAATCAGGCAATTGCAGATAATAAGTGAATTGATGGTAAACATTATCGTATCCTTTAAAAATCAGTGGAACATTATATTTTATGTGATTCATTTCAATCTTGAATAACCTGTGTTCGTATCCTATGTTTATGTTGTATGTACCATCTGGCATAGAAAATTCACAGTTTAAGAATGTGTTATGTACTCTAAAATGCGTACCAACAATATTGCAAAAATGATAGTGATTAAAAAGGGGATCATGTTTGCATCGTTTTTGGCTGTTAATAAAGTAATATTTGAAATAACGATTATCAAAGTTAACTCTATCATATACTCTGTAAAAAGTTTTCTTGTTTACATTTCCTTTAATTCCGTTTTCAATTGACGTTGAGAGGAAAATGTCGTTATCAACGAATGGATGGAAGTCATGTCTCCTTTCTTCTCTATCGTAAGTCATTGTAAAATAACGATACGTGTCTTTCTCGGGAGTTTTGTCATTATATAGCATTGTAGTTTCTTTCTCTTTTATTTTTATTTTATCCCCTGTATTCCCATTAAGTGAGAAACTATGTTTTTCGATGTTTATGTTGCATTCAGTGTATGATTGAATTAAACTGTTAATTCTGTATTGATAAAAGAATAATAAACTGTGAGACATTTCATCACTCAGTACATTATCTTTGTCGTTAATAATATTCCGTTTTCTGTCATATAGTCTTGTACAGTAATAATCTTTATAGTCAACTATTCCATTATTATTGTTATTATCGCCTATTATTCCCCCAGTATAATTAAGAGATGAGCGGTATCTCATTAGTTTAAGTAATGCAATATGTTTGTTATTGTTGCTATTATATAGTCCAGAAAATGTAACATTTCCGTTAAAAATTTGGCTGTCATTTTCAGATTTCTTGTGTCCCCATTCTCTGTCCAATTGTTTTTCATCGTATGTTATTTTGAAGTGAAAATTCTCATTAAAACTGAATGCAAATTTAGAATTAAAAATATGTCCTTTACCGTTTGCAAATATAACATTTACATCTGTACACGGTGATTGAGTATGATACATCTTGTCACGAAATAAATCACGTTTGTATAAATCAAAAACGATATACCCCGATGTGTCTCCTATGTCATGTTTTATCTTAGGGTAAAAATTTATAGATGGTGTTCCATCATTTCCAAGATCATATGTCCTGTACAGTGATCGTTGTTCTTGAGTATATTTATAGTGTTTAGGTGTTCCAATATCCGGTATTTTGCGCCATAATGCATGATTGTTTTTTATAGCATTTAGGTTTGTATATCTTATTTTTTTTTCATAATTAATATCTTTATAATCTGAATCGAACCATTTCATTTCATCCTTTGATACGTGTCCACTGTTGTATAATTCGTCATACTTTCCATATTTTAAGTCTTCATCTTGATCGTTATCACTAAAAGTTTTTAAAATTGAATCGTTTATTCCTGTTGCATCACTAACAATTTCTTGCGGTACTAAATTCTTAATTACACCTTGATAGTTACATATTGTCATTAAACACAGCAGTGATAACAATATTTTTCCAATCATAACAAGATGATAATGTTTTTTTATTTAAGCATTGTTAGACATTTGTCTTCCATTTTTCTCATTATGAGCAATTCTTTCTTTGTTTTGTCTTTATATCCCATCATATGCAGGACTCCATGTATCATTACTCTATGTAATTCACTATCAAAAGTTGTGTTAACTATTTCTGAATTATCCTTTATTCTATCGATGCTTATGAAAATATCTCCCATTATTCTATTTTTATCTGAGTAGTCAAATGAAATAACATCAGTAAATGTGTAATGTTGCAGGTATTTTACATTTATCCTGTACAAGTAATCATCTGAGCAAAAGATGTAGTTAATATTCCCCACATTTCGTTTATTGCTCGTTATCACGGTGCTTATCCAATTTTTGATTTTTATTTTATGTTTTAGAATGAATGGAATATCTTCATTGTTGAAAGTTATCATTACAAGTATTTTTCGCAATATTGACGAGTTTACTTACAAAAGTATCGTCAAACCATACCATGCTATGATATGTGTCCAGAACATGTTTGTCTACAGAATTATCATCTTTGATTGGATATAATGCACTTTCAATAGTAACTGTACCATCTCCATCTGAATATTCAACTTTATTATCTTTGATGCTAGATTTAGTGTTTTTCCCGTTGCCATAAAAAAACACTTTATTGGGAAGGTACGAAACTATATGCTTACCATTTACGTGTAAGCTATTCAGAAATTTATACGCCTTTTGTACTAATTTGTCGTTGAAAATATTGTTTTTACACTTAATATCAATTGATCCGTCATGTTTGTAGAAATAATCTAAAGGGATTAATTCGTACATTGATGTAAAATTTAAAACAAGCTGCTTCAAGAGTTTGTCATATTCTTCAAATTTTAAGATACTATTTAAAACTCCTATTGGCATCACTCCCGAGTCAAGTGCAAATATTGCATCAATTGATCCATTATATGGTACACAGACTGAGATATATTGTTTAATTTTTTTTAATTCTCCGCAATTTAAAAGGCTAACACACGCTTTGCATGATATCAATCCCCCCATCGAATAACCAATCAATACTACTTCATCATATTTTTTTATCTCGTTCACTAGTAACTCGGCATTCAGTGCACAATCCAATCTCCAATCGTAGTTGAATAACTTCACTTCCCAATTTTCTCCTACTTCTGTCCTTGCCTTAGTGATAAAATTTCTGTACAATGAAAAAATACCATAATTATGTACGTCGTTATCAATTTGAGACAAATTTTGGGTCGTATCCAATATCCCAATTTTTTTGTTTACAGGTGTTCCATCGTCATTGCACGAAATTATATCATGATGATCAATAAATAGTCTTAAACTTTCGTACAAACTTTTCAAACCGTCAAGTGTGAACCCATTCATTCTAAGGAAAATGTTAGTGCCATATGGGTAAACATCACTATCATGGTTTTTGGAAAAAAGGCCGCATGAACCGATTCCAGGTACAACCAGAATACATTTTCTTTTACTAGTGTTGTTACCACAAACTGTGAGTATCACCAATATGAGAAAAACGTGAGAATGCACTTTTAACATAATTTATTTTAATTACTTGAGATAAACATATCGTTTGTGATGTATGATATTTACATGTGCGGAAATAGTTCAGCGGTAGAATACAACCTTGCCAAGGTTGGGGTCGTGGGTTCGAATCCCATTTTCCGCTCTTGTATGCCGGGGTGGTGGAATTGGTAGACACGAGGGACTTAAAATCCCTTGGACGTTTGTCTGTGCGGGTTCAAGTCCCGCCCTCGGTACTTCATTGGTAGTTATTGTGAAGGATGTTAAAGCGGATTGATAAATTACTTATCTCTGTTTATCTCAAGTATTTCGTATCTGTGTTGGTTGTTACAATGTTTATTTTGGTGATTGGGATGTTTTATTCTTACATGAAACTCATTATAGATAAGAACCTTGGAATAGCCACTTATGCTCAAATCTTGCGTAATTTTGTTATGGTTTTTATCCCCAGTGGATGTTCAGTCGCTGTGTTAATATCATCTATATTGACTTTTACAAATTTATCTGAAACATTAGAATTGTGTGCGATGAAAAGTTTAGGAATTAGTTTTTGGCGTATTTTATTATCATTTTCCATTGGAACTATAATTATCGGAATTTGTGTTTTTATTTGCAGTCATCATTTAACACCTAAAAGTATTCGTGATACTGAGGATATTTTATTTGATTTAAAAAAAATGAATCCATCTTTGACAATAAAGGAAAAAGAATTTTTTAACGATTTCCCCGGATATACTGTTTATGTTGACAAGAAAGATGGGAACAAAATGAGTGGAGTAATGATTTATGCTCATAAACGAAAAGATGGTAAAAAAACAAATGCATTGATCGTTGGAGATCATGGTTACATAAATGTTGATAATGATGGTCAATCAATGTTGTTTTCTCTCGATAAAGGCGTTAATTATTTAGCTTCCAGTTTTGTGACCGATGATAATAAGGATGAAGAGGTTCATGTTACAATGAATTTTAAAAAACAAGATATTTACATAAATTCTCAAATGTTTAAGTCTGGATCAGCAAATCACTATAATGACAGTGTTGTGTCTTTTAAATTGATAAACGATATTATAAAGAATGATAGTCAAATAGCTTATTATGATGGAATTATTAAAGATGAAATATTAAAATTGTTCAATGATGATGATCAAAAAAATATGTCTTTATCTGTGTTAAATTTGAAGGATTTTATTAACGATATTAAACGTAATAAGAAATTTGAGTCTGTAGTTGAGGATGTAGAGGCTATATCGGATAAATACAGTACTGAGATAAGGAATATGAAATATAGAAAATTAGCAAATATGTGGAATTATTACGAACTCTCGAGAAGATGTGGTTTCGTTATTGCGTGTTTTGTTATGATGATTACTGGTATTTCTATCGGTTTTCTAATGAATAGAGGTGGAATTATTTTTCCATTATCAATAGCATCTGTATTGATTTCAGTGTATTTCGTTTTTAATTTTATTGGTGAAAATATGTTTATGAATGGTTTTATTAATCCTTTTTGGGGAGGTTTTTCTGGGTGTTTATCTTTACTTCCATTTACAACATTGTTTCTTGTTGCTGCCGTTCGAGATATCAAAATATTTGCCAAAATACCATTTTTATCCAGTAGATGAAATCTAGAATATTAGCAATTGATTATGGATTGAAACGTGTTGGTATAGCTGTTACGGATGTTGAGAAAATAATTGCCATACCATTGGTAACTATCAGTTCAAATGAGTTGTTCAATTTCCTGGTGTCGTACTGTAGTAGAGAGCATGTTGAAAAAATAGTAATTGGTTGTGCGGGGGATGTGGATCCCAACACTGATATAATAAAGGCTACGAGAAATGTTTTTGATAAAGTTAAAGAGATATTTAAGAACATAAATGTTGAATTATATGATGAAAGATATACCTCTAAAATAGCTTATCATATGTTAATTAATGGTGGTTTCAAGAAAAAGGATAGAAATCCTAAGAAGGTTTTAGACAAGATGAGTGCGTCGGTTATATTGCAATCATATCTAGATAGAGTTAATTTAGTGGGTGGAGTTTAGAAATTGAGGAACTTTATAGTAACTAGTACGTAACTTTTACTATGTCGGGGATTGTGGAAAAGTTTAATGATTATTCAGATGTATTTTTCTTTATTGCTTGTACTGCAGTTTTTTTTCTGTTTTTTATAAGACCACAGAAGAAGAGGGAGGATCAACAAAAAAAGTATATTGATGGGTTAAAGAAAGGTGATAGAATTGTTATGATAGATGGTTTGTGTGGAGTCGTTAACAGTATTACTGATACGAAAATTATTGTCGAGGTTGATGATCGTGGTCATAGGTTAGAATTTTTGAAAAGTGCTATAGCGGTGGATAAAACTAAAGAAGAGAATATCAAGAAAAAATAGCTATGAATTATATTCCTAAAATTGTTTCTGGAACGCAGGATTTTTATGGGATTAACATAGAGAAACGCAATTATTTGACAGAGACAATAACTAAGGTGTTAAAATCGTATGGATATAATCAGTTAGATACGCCGGCTTTTGAATACTTGGATACGGTTTCAATGATTTATGGAGATGAATCTGATAAGTTGATTTATCGTATACTTAATTCTGGTAATTTCTTAGATGGTGTGGAAATAGATGGTGATTATAGAAAATTATCCAGCAGTATATGCAAAAAGGGGTTGCGTTATGATTTAACTCTTCCATTGATGCGGTATGTTTTATCTCATAAGAATGAGTTAGTGTTTCCATTTAGACGTTATCAGGTGCAACCAGTGTGGCGTGCGGATAGACCTCAAAAAGGCAGATATAGAGAGTTTTACCAATATGATGCTGATATAATCGGATCTAGTTCATTGTCTTGTGAACTTGAATTATTATCTACAATCTGTGAAGTTCTTCGTAGGTTTGGTATAACTGGTTATACCATCAGAATTAATCATAGAGATATTTTACTGTGTATAATAAGTGCTCTTGGGTATCGAGACTTATTCCAAAACGTATGTACACTAATTGATAAAACTGATAAGATTGGAGTGGCACAAGTTATAAATGAAATAGGGAATTTAGGAATAACTGACGTTGCGTTAAGTGTTTTATCAAAATTATTGGGTAATAGTGGACGAAATGTTGACATCTTAAAGGATATTGATGATACATTATCGCAATTTAAGTGTACGTCAGATGGAATAAAAGATTTAAGGTTTTTATTGGATCAAATTGAGTGTTATGGTATTGATCCGGGGAAGATAAAGGTTGATTTTTCGTTAATTCGTGGTTTATCATACTATACTGGGACTGTTTTTGAGGTTGTAGTGAACGGTGTTAATATTGGAAGTATTATTGGAGGAGGGAGGTATAAGTGCCTTAAGCATGATGAAATTGACGGCGTAGGATTATCTTTCGGTTTAGATAGGATATCTGTTGTACTAGATGAGCTCAATCTGTGGAATATTAAGCAGTGTTGCTCTGATGTATTATTCGCTGTAAAAATAACTAGTGATTTGTATAATATTGTTGCAGCTTTAAGGGGTAAAGGGTTAAAAGTTGAATTATATCTTGATGGTCATGATACAAGGAAGCAATTAGAGTATGCCAATAAAAAAAACATAAAATACGTTGTTTTTGACAGGGATAAAAATTACATAATTAAGGAAATGGAATCAGGAGAACAACAAACTGTGTTTAAGGATAATATTTTTGAATATTTTAATGACGTATGTTAAAAGGGTGTTTTTATTTTTTTGTGATTTTATCCTTATTTTGTTGTGGCATTGGGTGTTGTACTGAGTATTTCGGTCCTGAAGACGAACAGTTCGGAGGTGGGAATGGAAATTGTAATTCATTTAGACGTGGGGAAAATCCTTTAATTAGACTTATTTTCAAGAGAGACCCTAATAGTAAAAATCCTTATTTACGTATGAGTAAAGTGTCGGCAAATATTGAATTGGAGAAATTGGTGTGTGAAGAATTAAAAAACAACGATGAAGTATTATTGAAAGTGACGAAATTTAAACTTTTAAATGGAAAGGATGTTGAAACAGGTATTGAATTGAAAAAAGGAGCGGGTACAAATATTAGTGTACGTATCGATGGTTCTGAATTTCTTTTTTTTATAAAAGTAAAAGAAAATAATTATGATACTGGGGTAGAGGTAGCTCAAGGATATTCAATTGGTGAATTTAAAATATCGGAAAAAAAAGAAAGCGGTGAAATAAGTAATAAAAATATAATTTATACTCCAAGAAGTGGTACAGTTGGGAAGGTGTTACTGAATGGTTTTTTTAATGATATTGAGATTAATTATTAGAGTTTTTGTTGTTTGTTGTGTTAATGTAAATTCGGAACACAGCGATATTGTTAAGACAGAAGATATTGATGGTAGTGGTCAAACTATAGAAAGAGACGATTCGATAATTTCTAATAATCTAAAGAAAAGGCCTTATAGTTATAAACCGTCATGTTTAATAGTTGAATTCGATGCGTTTAGATTCCTGTTTGAGAAATGTAGACATGTAATGAGTTACTATGATATTAATTTGAGGTCAATGATTGATTTTAATAGGATATTATTTCTCATTGATTTCGGTATTTTGAAGGTGGATTATGGTGATATGGGTTCGATTGATAGAAACCTTAAATTTGGGCGATATTATGGTCTTTCTGTTGGATATAACTTGCTGAAAAAAAATAATAAGCATGACTTTTTTTTTGTGAGTTGTGGTGCGTATTTCGCTAATAATGGGGCGTTAATTAAAGATACAATAATAGGGATGTATGATGTATACTTTAAGTTGCAAATTGGAATTGTTAAAAATATTCATAAGTTCTTATCAATAGGTAGTGCTCTAAGTTGTAATTTTTTTAGAGTAAATCTAATGTCAAAATCTACTGATGTTGGTACTTGTAATCTTTTAGAAGATTGGGGACTTCCATGTGTTATTGCTGGTTACGGAGATCCGAGGAGAAAGTTTACTTTAAGTTATCATTTTTATATCTGTATTAATATTCCACTGTTTTCAGATAAGAGATGTGATGAAGACGATTGTGGTTTTTTCATAAAAAAGAACGTATAGGTTGCTTGAAATATCGACGTAGAGGAATAATCAATAAGTACGGTTTGTAACTATTGTTGTTGGCAGAAATTACATGTTTATAACAAGTCTCAACGAATATTTCATCGATAAAAACGTTGATTTTGTAGCTGATTTTTTTGATCAATTTACAAATGTCCAAATCTCCTAATTCATGTACCAAACGTAACAACCCAAATAAACATTACATAGTAAGTTTAAAAATTAAAACGTATAAACACCATCCACTATGATACTATCTAAATTCTTGAAATAAAATTCAACTAACTTTTATTTTTTTTACGAAAATAAAAGAAAATATGAGAAGAATACTTATTAGACCTCTGATTCTCCATATCCGTTACGTCACATTTTAACTTTATCTGTTCGTAAGAACATGTTAAAATTTTTTCAGATGCAACATTTCCTTCAACGCACGTGGTACAAAAATATTGAATGTCACCAGCTTCCATAAAAACACGTTCTATCAAAGGTATAGCTATACTTTTCATAAAACCGTTCCTCTGGTATTTTTCCGCTATCCAATACGATGGCCAGAGTACATTGTTAATAACCTCGTTATTTTTACAGCATTCTTTGTACATAGAAAAACCTATTACTCCTATAACAGTATCTTCTTTAAATACTCCATTTCTATGTTTAGTCCCCTTTTTCGCCTTTATTACAAAATGTCTACAATTATCTCTATAAATTGTATGCATCAAATATTTTTTTATTTTATCAATACTATCCCAGTCTTCTTTTTTATATCCTATCATGTATGTCTTAAAAATATTTCCACTCCTTAAATATTCGGATAAAATATCTACATGTTGATACGACATTTTTTCGATATATAAACCATTCTCCGTATGAAATCCATCACTCTCTAATTTTTTAACTACTTCCTCAAATCCCCTACTGACGTATTGAAAAAAAAGAAATAACACCACAAATATCCTTAACTTTGCCATAATACTTTATTAACTAATTATCATTGTAGAATAAAATGCGTTTTTGTACCTTACAAGGGTACAAAAATAAGGAATAATTTTTAACGTTTGTCTTGTTATAATCATTTTATGAGTGAAAGAAACAGTAGTCTGAATATAGCTCCGATCGACATGGATGTTATGTATAGGGGTAACATATATAGAAATGTTTCAGCTATTTCTAAAAGATCGAATCAAATTGAAGCCGAGATTTGTGAAAAATTTCATTCTGAAATGAGTGAATATATGGATATTGACTATCTTTCTGCTGCAGATAGTGGTGATAATGGTGTTCGAATTAAAGTTTCTAAATATTTTGAATCATTGCAGAAATCAAGCATAGTGGCTCAGAATGAATTTTTAAATGGCGAAATAGTGATAGAAGATGGAGAATAATTTTAAAATTTCATAATGTTGACTTTTTTGTTTTTTTTAATTTGTTCTAATGTTGTCGAGAATAGTAGTGATGATTTGTACGCCACGGGTGGCGATACGACAGGTTTATCAGGACTTGACTATGAGAAATCAGAGGGTGATAGTGTTGTAGAGTTTTTCGAAGATAGCGATAAGTGTAAGAGTCCTGTGGGTAGAAACGCTTTTTTTTTGTTATCTCCGTTTTATTGCGGGAGTTTTTTGTCATCTGGGAGAAAATTTAGCAGTAAAAACCTTAACGTAAGAGAATTTTGTATAAGTAACGCTTTGTGCGGGTGTGATTTTACGTACAATGTGTTTCTTTGTAAGTACTTATTTGTCACTGTTGGTGGAGGTTTGAAAAGGGTTCATGCAAATGTAAAAGGAATTTTCAAAAAAGAAGATATTAAAGGTATTTTGAAGGGAATAACAGGTGAAAAGAGAAAAAAAGCAAAAAAAGAAGAAGAGGATAAGATAAAAAAGAGGGAGGAGGAAATTAATTATGTTTCTGAAAAGGGTTTTGAAGAATTGAGTTTTTTAGAATTTGATGTTATTGTTGGTATCAGGTTTGTATCGAATGCAACCAATTTTAATAGAAGTTGGTTTGTTTTTTTAACTTTTGAATTGGGGAATTATTTGTCATACAAATTTATGATTAATGATTCTTCATATTTGGATTCTTGCGTAAAATTGGATGGTAGATTGTTGGGAAATCTTGAAGTTGGTTATGGTCCTATAGGGTTGTTTTTTTTTGGTGATTTAAAGCAATTTATTGGGAGTTCAGATGGTAATTCAGGTTTTTTTTTTTATGGGGCTGGTCTGAAGATTAATTTATTTTTTTAGCGACCGGGTACTTATTTTTTTTGATATCGTTTTTTTTAGTTGCTACGTTGGGTCGTTGTGTTCCTTTTTGTTGTGTTCCTTTTTATTAAATCGTCTAGATATTATGTTAATATTTCATGTGTTTAGACTTTAGTCGTAATATTGTAAAATGTCTAGGTCGTTTTGCAAAATTTTTATTTTTAATGTTTTTTATACCGTAAAATGGTATGTTTTATGAAATAATTTGTGCGTAAAATACATTGATTTTAAGTAATTACCACATTCGTTACTTAGTTGTGAGTAATTTGTTGTCTGAACTTTGAAACACAAAAGTTTATAGATGTTTTTTGTCGTTTTTTTTTTGTTTATTGTAATGTAAACATCTGTAGTAAATACTATGAGCAAAAAATGGTTGTTATTTATAGGGTTTGTTGTTGTGTTATGTATTGGAGAGTATGTCGGTAGTTCTCCCAATATAACACAGAAACAATTTGAGGTTATGTTTTTAAATAACCAGGTCAAGAGGGTGTCTTATGTAATTAATAAAGGGGTAGTAGAATTTGAGTTAAGGAGAGGGGATAGAGTACCAGGTGAATCAAGGCAAAATGAAAAGGGGTTGCTCTCGATATTTAGAAAAAGTAATCCGACAGTTTATTCTTTCAGAATTCCTTCTATCACAATATTCAATGAGAGGTTTAAGGAATTGGAGGCAGCGGTAGCAGCTGAAAATAGAATCGGTTATGATACGATAGAAAGATTTAGTTTTTTGTCAATTGTTTATGAGTTGTTGTCATTCGTGGGGATAATGTTGTTGCTTGTATGGTTATTTAGAAGTAAAAATGGAGGAAATCCGTTTATTATGACAACCTCTACCATTAAGCTTTATGATAAAAACAAGGGCAAAGTTACAACATTTAAAGACATAGCTGGGTTACATGAGGTAAAGCAGGAGATAAGTGAGGTTATTGATTTTCTAAGGAACAGAAATAGTGTAGAAAAAATAGGTGGTAAAATTCCAAAAGGAGTGTTATTGGTAGGTCCTCCAGGGAATGGTAAAACGTTGTTGGCAAAAGCTATGGCAGGTGAGGCTAATGTTCCGTTTTTTTCAATGTCGGGGGCTGATTTTGTCGAAATGTACGTCGGAATGGGAGCTGCACGGGTAAGAAAGTTATTTCAACAAGCAAGGATGAAGGCTCCATGTGTTGTTTTTATAGATGAGTTAGATGCAATAGGCAGGAGTAGGAGGAAAACATTAAATGGAGGTAATGAAGAGCAAGAAAATACGCTTAATGCCCTTTTGGTTGAGATGGATGGTTTTCAAGATAATGTGGGGATTGTTGTTGTAGGAGCAACTAATAGAATTGAAATATTGGATGATGCTTTGTTACGACCTGGAAGGTTTGATAGACAAGTAGCTGTGGATAATCCACATTTGAAAGATCGTGAGGAAATTTTTGATTTATATATCAAGAAAATAAAGGTTGACAAATCCATCGATGTACATGTTTTGGCTGAACAGACAACTGGTTTTTCGGCAGCTGAGATAGCAAATATGTGTAATGAAGCAGCGTTATTAGCTGTAAGGGGTAAAAAAAAAAATGTCAGTTGGGTTGAAATGCAGGAAGCTATGGATAGAATAATAGGGGGAATTGAGAAGAAAAGTAAAGTATTATCTATAAAAGAGAAAGAGATAGTTGCTTATCACGAAGCTGGACATACGATTGTTAGTTGGTTTTTGGAATATGCTCAACCGTTGTTAAAAGTTTCTATCGTGCCGCGAGGCCTTGCAGCATTAGGATATGCTCAATACACCCCTAAAGAACAATATTTAACGAGTGAAGAAGAATTGTTTGATGAAATTTGTACATTACTTGGTGGGAGAATCGCCGAAAAAATAGTCTTTAACAAAATATCGACAGGTGCTGCAAACGATCTTAAAAGGTCAACAAGTCTAGCATATAAAATGGTGATGGTATATGGCATGAGTAATGATGTTGGTGTTATTTCTTATTCTGATTTTTTTGAAGATCCAAGTTGTGGTGGTGTGAGACCTTATTCTAATGAGACGGCGAAAAGGATAGATGAAGGTGCTAGATTTACAATAAATGAAGCGTCTAAGAGGGTTGAGAAGTTGCTTACAGATAAGATTAGCTCCTTAAAATTATTAGCGACTCAACTTTTGGAGAACGAGGTTATTTATAGAGAAAATGTTGAGCGTATTATAGGAAAAAGAGAATTCGTTGAATAATAAATATTCTTCCTAGTTATCAGTTTTGTCATAAGTATTATGTTTGATTTTGGAATTGTTAATTTTTGGTGAGGTTTTGTAGGATATGGTGAATAGGGTGTTTGTTCTGTTACTAGTTAGTTAATATGCTTCTGTTTTTTTCGATATTTAATTGAAGTAACTCAGAGATGGTAGTTAGACGTATTTGATAAGTAGGTACTTTATGATATTATTAGAGTGATAGTAGATTGAACAAAAAATTTTTGTGATTAAAGAGTATTGGAGTAAAATTGAATAAATTGAACTTTGAAAATCTTAAGTATAGAGATATTGTCTTGAAAATTTTTAAAATTTGAAACTCAGTATATAGTGATTGGAAGAATATAAGTGATTGATAAAAAGTAAAAAATGGAATAATTAAATTGCAAGGATAAGTAAAATAAACGAAGAACTTTATGAGTAAATATGGTAAAAAACAGAAGTTGGTAATTTTTGTTGTAGTGAATAAAAGACAGAGAATCGCGAGAGAAGAAAAGTAAAATAGGACGAGTTTAAAATGGGGAATAAAGAAATAAAAATGTAGAGTAAAAACAAGGTAAAGAAACGAAGTACTAAAAATTTGTGTAACGTAATTACAGAATAAAAAAAACAACTGTTATGGATTTGAATATAAATTTAGTGAAATAAGAATATTGACAATGAGAAAAGGACTTATTTCAGTAGACTGAGAGAATCAGTTATTAAAAAACAAAATATAAAAAAACATATACATGTGTCGTTTATTTGTTGCTATAAACATCTGCTTTAATTCACATTAGCAATTATCAGTTTTTTATTAGTATTTGTTTTTATCTTTAAAATATTAGTTTACTCTATGGCGAAGGATTTAAACGTGAGTGGGACTTCGGATGGGAGTTTCATTTTGAATAAGTATGTTGATGAAATTGGGGATAAAAAAATATTAACAAATGAGGAGGAGGTTGAATTGACAAGGAGAATAAGGAATGGTGATAAAGTTGCTATGGAAATAATGATAAAAAGTAACTTAAGATTCGTTGTATCAATTGCAAAACAGTACCAAGGTAAGGGAATGTCTATCTGTGATTTAATAAATGAGGGGAATCTTGGTCTTATAAAGGCTGTTAAAAAATTTGATGAAAATAGAGGGAATAAATTTATTTCTTATGCTGTGTGGTGGATACGACAATCTATACTTCAGGCATTAGCTGAAAAAAGTAGACCTGTAAGGTTACCATTGAACATAGTTGGGCTCCTTAATAAGTTTGCTGCTTCAAAGAATAAACTAGAACAGGAGTATAGGAGAACACCTGAAAACGATGAAATAGCGAGCGATATTAATCGTAAATTATCTGACGTAAAAAACATAATAACATATTCGCGTCGTGTAACATTCATGGATACTCCATTGGTTAATAATGAGGAAAATAGTGTTCTTGACTTAATAAAAGATACGACTATGGATCCAATAACTAGTGACTTAGATAAAGTACTTTTGTCTAACACTATAAAGCTTGCTATTTCAAAATTGCAGGATAAGGAAAGGAAAATTATAACCAAATTTTTTGGGCTAGATGGTAATGCTGAAAATTTGGATAAAATTGCCGAAGAGATGGAATTAACGCGGGAGAGGGTAAGACAAATAAAGGAAAAAGCTTTGAAAAAGATAAAGAAAATGGACGAGTGTAAGGTTCTTTTAGCATCGTTATAGCAAGATGTATCCTTTTTTTTTAGTTTGTGTTGATGTTAAGAACACTTGAACAATATCCGATTCTTAAAATAATTGGTCAAGTTGCTGATAGGTGTGATACTAAAGTGTGGGTAGTTGGGGGATTTGTAAGGGATTTATTACTCAATCGTGAGTGTTATGATATCGATGTAGTCTGTGTCGGTGATGGTATAGATTTAGCTAAAAAGGTAGCAGGTGAGTTAAACGTAAATAGTATTGCGATCTATAGACGATTTGGGACTGCTATGTTCCATTATAATGACATTCAAATAGAATTTGTCGGGGCACGAAAAGAATCGTATACGGAAGATTCTAGAAAACCAATAGTGTCGAGTGGAACATTCGAAGATGATCAGAAAAGGCGTGATTTTACAATAAACACTTTGGCAATATCTTTAAACGGGAATTCTTATGGAAATTTGCAAGATACCTTTAACGGAATAGGAGATTTAAATAATGGGATTATAAGAACTCCAGTTGATCCTAATGTTACCTTTTATGATGATCCTCTAAGAATGTTGAGAGCTATTAGGTTCGCGTGTCAGTTGTGTTTTAATATATGTGATGAAACAATAAATGCAATAATACAATGCTCAGAAAGGATTAGAATAATAAGTCAAGATAGGATAACTTCTGAACTGAATAAGATATTGTTATCTGACGTTCCATCTGTTGGATTTTATTTATTATCACGCACCGGTTTACTGAAAATAATACTACCTGAAATCGAGAACTTAAAAGGTCAAGATTGTGTGCAACATTTTTCGCATAAAGACATATTTAAGCACACTTTGCAAGTTGTGGATAATGTTGCTAAAAATTCTGATGATGTATGGTTGAGGTGGACTGCACTATTGCATGATGTGGCAAAACCTGTGACAAAACATTTCGATAAAAAGCACGGATTTACATTCCATGGACATGATATCGTAGGATCACGTATGGTAAAAGATGTATTTGCAAGATTAAAGTTACCAATTTCTAGTTCTGATTACGTCGCAAAATTAGTTGGTCTTCATTTAAGACCTATAGCTATAGCTCAAGATTGTGTTAGTGATTCTGGAATAAGACGTTTGGCTTATGATGCTGGAAAAGATATATCTGATTTGATGATATTATGTCGTGCTGATATAACCTCTCATAATCCTGTTAAGATTTCTGAATACATGAGAAATTTCGAAAAAGTAGAGAAAAAAATAGAATATATAAATGAAAAAGATCATATAAGAAATCTTCAACCTGTTATAACTGGAGAAATGATAATGAAAGAACTTAATATCGAACCTGGACCAATTATTGGCAAAATAAAGACACAGTTAAAAAATGCTATTATAAATGGTGAAGTTGAAAATACTTACGACGAATTACACAAGTTGATGGTGGAAATAGTCGAGGGTATAAAACACCAATAAAACATAATTTCCATAATTTTGAGTTATCTGTAATTTTCAAGTTACATGAATGGAGATATTGTTTGCATTGGTTTTTTTGTTTTGGTGTTGTTTTATGTATTGTACATGTCTATGTAACCAATTAAATCGTATTTTTATCCATGTTTTATAAAACATGGGTTACAATATGTCTGCGTTTTAGTAGTTTATTTGTATACTTGAATTATAAATATACTTGTTATGGAGGATTTGGGTAGTGTAGACATTATTGTTTTGGTTATTTTCTTGTTTTTTAACGTAATTACAATTGCAGTGCGCGAACGTATTAGAAATTTTAAAGAATTTGCTTCCGGACGTGGAGATGAATATGGAGGTTTGCCTATTGTGTGTACAATAACAGCTCTTTTTTGTTCAGCTAGTCTTTTCTGGGCTGGAGTTGAACAAGTTTATTTGCAGGGGAGTTTTATTATATGGTATGATTTTATTACTGAGATGTTAGCATGTCTTTTTGCTTGGTATTTTTATATTCCTAAACTTGTTTCAATGGATTGTTATACATTGCATGAATACATGTCGTGGTTTTATGGAAATAATATCAGACGTTTGTTTGCTATTAGCGAGACATGTCAACGTATTGGGAGATTTGCAGTGCAATTGTGTATAATAGGTAAAACTTTTCAGATAGTTTGGGGATTAAGTCTTTTTCACGGTAACCTGGTCATTATTGTTTTTTCAGTACTCATGGCGATATATTCTTCGTTTGGTGGTTTGAGGGCTGTAACGTACACTGATGTTATACAATTTTTCTTCTTTTTTGTTATCATCCCAACTATATCTTTGTGGATATGGCACATCGCTGATGTCGAAACGGGTGGTCATGAATACTTTAAAGAGGTGTGGAATATGCCAAGAATGTCTTTTAGTGGAATATTTAGTACTCCTGAATCTTTTATCGCTGCTATGGCAGTACTGGCTAGGACAGTCTTGGTGACACCTCTTAATATTCCATATTTCCAAAGAATTCAGATGTGTAAAACTGTCGGTCGTGCTAGAAAATTGTGGTTTTTTTCAACAGTTTGTTATGGTATTATAATCGTATTTATTTTGTTTATCGGACTACAATTGTTGGGTGTAACAAAAGGTATAGATCCGGCTACCGGTGAAGAGATGAAAATTAATGGTATTTTGCCTTACATGTTAGATCACTATTCTTTTCCAGGTATGAAAATGATGTTTTTTGTTTGTATTGTATCACTTGCTGTGTCGACTTCTGATAGTGAATTCAACGGTCTCGCTACTTTGTATGCTAACGATATAGCTTTTTTCAAAAATGGACAACCACTGAGAACATGTAAGAGTGCCAATATGTTTGCGTGGATGGCAGGATCTATATCTTTACTTTTGGCGTTACGTTTTAACGATATTTTTAAGTTGTTAATGTTCGTTCAAAATTTTTTCTTACCAGTTGCTGTGGTTCCAACGGTGGCTACTATATTTGGTTTGCGGACACATAAAAATTGTGTGTGGATAGGTGTTGTATGTGGGGTTTTAGCGACAATAATACACTCTATACTTGCGCGTGGTACTGGTTATTCACAATATTCTTTTGGCCCTGGTATGTTAGCAAATGCTATGGGTTTATTTGTGTCTCATACTGTGTGGGTTGCAAACGGAGGTATATGGTGGAAGAGTAGTCTTAAAAAGAGTGGTGAATTATAGAATTACCTTGTGGTAGGTAAGGTTTATTAAGATTTGTTTGAGCGAATTGTGAAGTGGGTCTGGTGAGTTTTATTTTGTAAAATGTCTAACGAGGGTAGATGGAGTTTACATTTTTGAAGCGGATGTTGGGGAACGAAAAAAAAACGAACATTACCTTGCGGTAAAAGTTGGCTTAGGAAGAGAACAATCATTGCAAAGAGTACTCTCTAAGATAAATAACAAAAATTATTCTTCCCTTGTTTATTGTCAGGTGTTACATTATTCTTTATGTCTGTAAAGGTAGTATTCCCAATATTTGTTGTATTTGTTTTTTCGATAAGATTGTATCCATTGTTTTTAAGAAACTGATCCACATCAAAACTCGAATCTTGAGCTTTATAATGATAAAAACTCTTCCTATTAAAAGTATCACCTTCGTCAATATTTGTGATGCACTCGTTCACTATAATATCAACAGCATTGCATATTTTATCATGCTTGATGCCTCTGACCTTAAAATGATCACTTATAATATCTGTGAGAAAACTACATAACAAGTTCTTAACTTCAAGAAGATTACAAGAGGAATTGCACGCGAATATTCTCAAACAATCTTTCAAATTTTCAATATCCCATCCAATATTCGTTGAAAGGATATTTTCATCATTAAGACGAATAAAATAATTGTGTATCGATTTAATTTTGTTCTCAGTCAAATCCATGAACGTTCCACATCTTAATGTTCCCCTTTCTTTATCTGTAATTTTCCAATTTTGATCTCTTACTATTATTCTCTGTTGCTCCAATTTTGTTTTTTGTAATTTAAACTTATTTTCACCAGTGTTTAGTATTTCAAGCCCTGAGAACATATCATCAGATTCAGTATTAGAAATTTTAACAAATCCCGTTTCCTTTACAAGACAGGAAAGATCTTTCCATTGCTCATTTGTTAAATTCTTCGTAGGCCTCTTCATGTTGATACTTGCAATTGCAAAGCTAATCAACGTAAAATATTTAACGTTAGTCATGTAAAATTATAATGTTTTTTTATGTTATTTTTGCATTTTACTTGTACAAGTGTTTTTTTTACGTTAATATTTTTGTTGATTTTAATCCACATCGAGGTTATCCCTATGAAATGTATTGAAGAATGGATAAGTATTATAACATTTATGCATTTAATATAATTGTATGCGTGGAATAGTTGGAAGAAAAGTTGGAATGAGTAGTTTATGGAATTCTGATGGTGTTGTTATTCCCTGTACGTTGATTGATTGTGGAGGATGTAAAGTTGTTCAGATAAAAACAAATGATGTGGATGGGTATAGTGCTGTTCAGATTGGATACGGTGCAAAGAAGGAGAAGAATGTATCAAAGTCTTTTAGGGCTCATTGTAAACACAATAAATGTGATGTTTTATTAAAGATTATTGAGTGCAGGGATTTTGATGTTGATGTAAATTCTGGTGATAATCTTAATGTTACGGATTTGTTTTCAGAGGGAGATTTTGTTGATGTAGTTGGTCGTTCTAAAGGAAAAGGTTTTCAGGGTGTGGTGAAAAGGCACGGGTTTTCCGGAGTTGGTGGGACTACTCATGGGCAGCATAATAGGTTAAGGGCTCCTGGTTCCGTTGGTGCATCTTCTTTTCCTTCAAGGGTATTTAAAGGACTTAGGATGGCAGGAAGAATGGGGGGAGAACGTGTGACGGTTAAGAATTTAGAAATTTTAAAAATAGATGGAAATGTAGTTGTCGTTGCTGGGTGTGTGCCCGGCAGCAATAACGGTATTGTTTTTTTGCAAAAGTAGTATGGTAAGTAGTCTTCCGATTATGCTTGTTGGTGGAGGTGGGAGTGTTGGTTCTATTGACGTTCCTGATATCCTATCTGAGCATAATTGTAACGATCATGTATTGCATCTTGTTGTTAAGAGTTTGATGGCGAGAAAACATTGTGGTACACACAAATCTAAGGAGAGGAGTGATGTCTCTGGTTCTACGAAGAAATATGGGTCGCAAAAAGGTGGTGGCGGGGCAAGACACGGTGATAAGAACAGCCCAGTGTTTGTGGGCGGTGGTAGAGTTTTTGGTCCTGTTCCACGGAGTTACGATATAAGAGTTAATAAGAAAGAGAGGAAACAGGCGTTGTTGTCTGTTATAAAGTATAAACTCGAGCAAAATAATGTAGTCGTTGTTGATGATTTTGTCGTGGATGATTGTAAGACTAAGACTTTTGTTTCTGTTGTTTCTGGTGTGGGAATGCTTGAACAATTGAGTGTCCTGGTTTACGATAATGTATGTGAGAATTTATATCTCGGAAGTAGAAATATTAGTAATATTGTCGTTAGAAAGTCTGGTCATGTTAGCGTTTTGGATATAATGAGTGTGAAAAAAGTTTTCTTTACTAAGTGTAGTTTTGTAAATTTTTTGAAGCGTTTAGAATAGATGGTTTTGTTGATAATATGATTATTTTGAATGGCATAAAGTCTGAGAAAACTTCTAAGTTGGAGAGTCTAGGCTGTTTTTGTTTTGTGGTTCGGGATGATGCCTGTAAGGTGGATGTAAAGAGAGACGTAGAGGCTTTGTTTGGAGTTAGTGTTAGAAGAGTAAATCTTTGCAAATTTAGTACGAAGGCGAAAAAAAAATATACTAAGAATGGAGTGATGTACACTCGTTGTGCATGTTTGAAAAAAGCATTTGTGTATTTGCGTAAGGATTCTGATCTGATAAATTTTAATAAGTTGTTAGAATAATGGGGGTAAAATGTTTTACATATAAAACACCGGGTGGTCGTTTTAAAAGAGGAGAGGTGTATGATTCTTTAAGTGCTAGTAGACCGGAGAAATCTTTGTTAAAAGTTCATAAGTGTTCTGGTGGTAGGAACAATACCGGGAAGATAACGGTGCGCTATAAAGGAGGCGGAAGAAAAAAAATGATGCGGGTTATTGATTTTAAGAGGAATAAAGATAATGTTCCGGGTGTCGTAAGAACGATAGAATATGATCCTTTGAGGCACGCTTTCATTTCTTTAATTAGTTATGTTGATGGGGTAAAGATGTATATTTTGTCTCCAGAAAATTTGTCTGTGGGGGATGTGGTTATGTCTGGGGATGATGTTACCCCTAATGTTGGGTGTTGTTTGCCATTGAGAAGTATTCCGGATGGTACGTTGGTTCATAACGTCGAATTGAATCCAGGAGGTGGAGGGAAGATAGCTAGAAGTGCTGGTAGTTTCGCGTATGTTTTATCCAAAGGGAGTGATTTTGCCATCGTAAAGTTGTCTTCTGGGGAAGTTAGGAATATAGATGTGAATTGTAGGGCGACCATTGGAACTGTTTCTAATAAAGATCACTTTAATTCTACTGTCGGTAAGGCCGGGGGAAATAGACATAAAGGTATCCGTCCAAGGGTAAGAGGTGTGGCAATGAATCCAGTAGACCATCCTATGGGAGGTGGAGAAGGCAAGGCTTCTGGTGGACATCCTAGGTCTAGGAATGGTATTCCAAGTAGGGGTTTTAGAACAAGAAAGAGGAAGAAGTATTCTAGTAGGTATATATTAAGTAGAGGGTAGTTGTATGTCACGTTCTTTAAGGAAAGGATATTACGTTGCGTATTATTTGAATGGTAAGGTAAGTAATTGTGTGAAGAGTAGGAATGTACCTAAAATGTGGTCTAGACGATCGATGATACTTCCTGAGTTCGTTGGTTTTACTTTTAATGTGCATAATGGGAAAGATTTTATTCCGGTGTACATCACCGAACTTATGGTGGGGCATAAGTTCGGTGAATTTGCTCCTACTAGGAAGTTTAAGGGTCACGTGAAGTCGTAGTTTTTATGTACGGAAGAGCTGTTTTAATGAAGAGTTGCATCGCACCTCGGAAGGTACGGGTCGTTGCTAATTTGATTAGGTTGAAGAGTGTTAGTAATGCTTACAATATTTTGAAATTGAACAGAAAAAAGTGTTGTACCGTTTTGTATAAGTTGCTATTATCTGCTGTTTCGAATTGTGAGAAAAATATGAGTGAGGCAGAGTTGTCTAACCTTAAGATGAATGATCTATTTGTGAAAAGTATACGTGTGGATTACGCTGGAAGCTTGAAGAGATTTCTTCCTGCAGCGCGTGGTAGAGGATGTAGGATTTTAAAAAGGATGTCTAACATTGTCGTTGAAGTAGGTTGATTTTGAGATGGGGCAGAAGGTTAATCCAATTGGTTTTAGGGTTGGGAAGGTGTTCAACTGGAAAAGTTGTTGGTTTTCTGATAAAGCGGGGGTAGTTGATTATGTGTCTGAAGATTTTAACATAAGAAAATTTTTATGTTCGTCTATTGACTACATCTCCGACGTTTTGATAGAGCGTGAACTTGGTGTTACTTCAGGTAAGATGTCTTTTGTAACTGTTCATTTGTATACTAATGTTCCGTCTTCTGTTATTGGTGGGGATGGTAAGAATATCAAGGAAATAGTTTCGTTGTTAGAGTTAAAGTTTAAACATAAATTTAATGTTAACGTTGTCGGATTGAAGAATGAGTATTTTTCATCTAAGCTTATATGTGATAAATTGGGTAAGCAGGTTAAGGATAGGGTTCCTTATCGTAATGCTATAAAGAAGATATTGGTTAGCTCTTCGAAGTTTAAATCTACCGGGATAAAGATAAGCGTTGCTGGGCGTTTAAATGGTGCTGAAATTGCAAGAAGTGAGAGTTTTAAGTGTGGGAAGATTTCGTTGCATTCTATAAAGTCAAATGTTGATTTTTATTGTGGCCGTGTTGATACCGTTTATGGGACGATAGGAATTAAGGTGTGGGTGTGTAATGGTAATTTATACACAAGGCGTCTCCCATATAATACATTGTACGATGTTTAGGTTTTGGTGATGTTTTATATTTTCGTAGTATATAGTTATGTTGCAGCCTAGTAAGACTAAATATCGGAAATGTCAGAAGATGATAAGTGAGGGTGTTGCACAGCGGGGTTATCGTCCTTCTTTTGGATCTTTTGTTTTAAAATCTTTAGAATGTGAATATATATCTGCTAAACAGATAGAGACTATACGGGTTATGATTAGTAAGATTCTTGGAAAGACGGGGAAGATGTGGATTCGTGTCTTCCCTGATATACCTGTTACTAGAAAACCAGCTGAAGTAAGGATGGGAAGTGGAAAGGGAAATGTGGAATTTTATGCTTCTTTCGTTAAATCTGGTACTATTTTGTTTGAAGTAGATGGTGTTGCAAAGGATATTGTTTGCAATACATTGAAAAATGCGGGAAAGAAATTGCATTTTAAAACTGTTGTTGTTAATTGTAGTTATGAATAATACTGATTGTTTTGGAGAAATTAATGCTCTTCGTAACAGTTTGTACAAGGTTAGATTGTTTCATGGGATTGTTGGAGTGGAGAATGGTATTAGAATACGGAAGTTAAGAAGAGAGATAGCTGTAAAATTGACAAATTACAATAGAGGTAAATAGTATGGTGTTGAATTTAAGGAAAGTAATGATAGGCAGAGTGGTTCAGGATAAATGTGATAAAACTTTGAATGTTCTAGTGAGGAGGGATGTTGATACTATATATGGAAAGAAAGTTGTAAAACACAGAAAAATATTGGTTCATGATCAGCTTAACATTGGTAAGGTTGGGGATCAAGTTAAAATTATGGAGTGTAGGCCTTATAGTAAGAGAAAAAGGTGGAAGTTGGTTTCTGTTGTGGAGGGTTAGAGTAGTATGATTCAGAAAGGAACGAAATTTGTCGTTATTGACAATAGTGGTGCTAAAGAAGCGGAGTGCATAGGTTTTTTTGGTTCGAGTAAGCTAGGAGGGGTGTCTATCGGAGATAAAGTTAAGGTTGCAGTCAAAGTTTCCGCATCTGATGGATCTATTAAAAGAGGTGCTGTTTCAAAGGCTATTATTGTAAGGACGAGAGGAAAAATGAGACGGAAGAATGGAGAGTGTATTGGTTTTGGTGATAATGCTGTGGCTTTACTTAACGACGATGATTCTTTAAGAGGGACAAGGGTGTTTGGGCCTGTTGCTAGAGAATTGAAGAGATGCTTTCCAAAGTTAGCATCTTTGGCGAATGAGGTTGTGTAGTTACTTTGTATGAAATTGTTTGTGAGGTCAAAGGATAAAGTGAAGGTTTTATCGGGTAAATATAAAGGATCTGTGGGAGTTGTTAAGTCTGTTCACCCTAAGACGCAAATGGCGATTGTTGAGGGCGTTTGTACTGTAACCAAACACAAAAAGAAAAGTGAAAATAAAAGCGGGGAGAAAATTAGTAAGGAAATGCCGATTAGAATCTGTAAATTGGGGGTTGTCGATCCAGATTCGAATGCCCCTACGCGTATTGGGAGAAGGAGGGATGCTGATGGGGAATTAAAGAGATATTCAAAAAAAAGTGGTAATTTTGTTGATAAATAGTGTATGAATTGTTTTTTGAAGGAGAAATATAGGGATGAAATTGTGCCGTTAATCATGAAGGATTACGGACTAAAGAGTAGAATGAGTGTGCCGTTTTTAGAGAAGATATGTGTAAATCAGGGGATAGGATATGCTTCTGGTAATAGTAGATTAATTGCACAAATTGCTGATTGTCTGTCCAATATTTGCGGACAAAAAGCTACTGTCGTAAAGTCTAAGAAATCCATATCAAATTTTAAATTGAGAGCGGGGGCTGATGTTGGGTGTATGGTCTCATTAAGGGGAGATAGGATGTATCATTTTCTTTATAAAGTGATTTCTATAGCCTTACCGAGGGTTCGTGATTTCAGTGGAGTTAGTCGTAGTGGTTTTGATTCTAGGGGAAATTATAATCTTGGAGTAAGGGACCAGTTGATTTTTCCTGAAGTTGGTGTTTGTGATATCGAAAAGACTATGGGAATGAATATTTCTATTGTTATTAGGAATAATTGTAAGAGAATTGACAGTAAAGAATTGTCGTATAAATTGTTGGAATATTTTGGGATGCCTTTTAAAAAGTAAGTATGGCGAGTATTTCTAAAATTGTGCAGAATGAAAAAAGAAGGGTGTTGATAAGTAAGTATTCTCGTAAGAGGGAGGACTTGAAAAGAAAGGGGGATTTTGCGTCTTTGGATAAACTTCCAAAGAATTCGTCCCCAGTTAGGTACAGAAATCGTTGTGGAATTACGGGTAGGCCGAGGGGTTTTATCCGTCGTTTTGGAGTCTGTAGGAATGTTTTTAGGGAATTAGTTAGTAGTGGGTATATTCCAGGAGTTGAGAAGTCTAGTTGGTAGTTTTTTTTATGGTCTTTATTGCGGATAGTCTGACGACGATTAGGAATGCTGTAATGGCGAGACACGATTATGTTGTTTTGCCGGTTAATAAGATTGTTTATAATATTTTGTTAGTTTTTCGAGACAATGGTTTTATCGAGGATATTGTTGATGTTGAATCAGAGGACTTTAAAAAAAAAGTTAAGGTTGTCTTAAAAAAAACGCGTCCTATTAATTCTATCAGAATGATTAGTAAACCCGGGAGACGTGTTTTTTCGGGGTATTTAAAATTTCCGAGATTTTTAAATGGATTTGGTCTTGTTGTTGTTTCTACATCGTGTGGAGTTATGAGTGCTAGAGAGGCTGTAAAAAGAAAGGTTGGTGGAGAGATATTGTGTAGTATATACTAGATATGTCTAGTTTTAAGGAATTAGTAGTACCAGACGGGGTCGATGTTTTTATCAATTCCGGAAAGGTTGGTGTTGTTCATAAAGATGTGTCGTTGGAGAAGAAAATTGATAAGAGAATTTCGGTTGAAAAGTGCGGCAATTTTTTAAGATTTACGGTGAAAGATTCTGTAAAGGACCATGTGCGAAGTTCGTTGTTGGGATTATGGGGCGTTTTATTCCGTAACATGTTTGTCGGTGTTTGTTCAGAGGTTAACAAAAGTCTCGAAATCGTTGGAGTAGGATATAAAGTGGGAATTATCGGTAATAATGTGTTAAATTTTGATCTCGGTTATTCACATAAAATTTTTTTTTGCTTGCCAGATGGTATTCACGTTAAGGTTAGTGAGAATAAGGGTGAAAATACTATTATCAATGTCTTTGGACACGATAAAGAGTTGGTCGGAAGTGTTGCTTCAAAGATAAAGGAATTGCGTCCAGTTGAACCGTACAAGGGGAAGGGAATAAGATATGTTGGTGAATTTGTTATAAGGAAGGAAGGTAAAAAGGTGGTAAAATGAAATGCTGTTTGTTTTGTGTGGGTTGGTTGTGAAGGGCTATTTTGTGTATGAGGTTGTGTGTTCGGAAGAGTAATACTTCATTTTATTGTCAATTGATAGACGACGTAAGGCATGTTGTGCTTGCTTATGAGTCTTCAGCGAAATTGGGTTTGAAATCTTGTAATATCATAAACGCTGGGAAGGTTGGCGAGTCTATTGGTGATAAGATAGTAAAGCTAGGAATAAATTCTGTTGTTTTTGATAGGTCAAAATATTTGTACCATGGAAAAATTAGGAGTTTTGTTGAGGGGGTAAGATCAAAGGGTGTTGTTATTTAGTTTATGAGTAGATTGAACGATGTCGTAAGTGAGGAGTTAGAGAATGATGTTGTATTTATAAAGAAGGTTACTAAGGTTGTAAAGGGGGGTAGGAATTTCCGTTTTTCTGTCTTGGTCATTGTTGGAAATAGAGGAGGTTTTGTTGGATACGGCTTAGGAAAAGGTAAGGAAGTCAATGAAGCTGTTTCTAACGGGATATTAAGGGCGAAAAAACAGATGATACGTGTTTTTTTGACGCATGAAACTATTCCGTATGAAATACATGGTAAATGTGGATGTAGTGAAGTTTTTTTGAAACCCGCAAGGCAAGGTACCGGAATCATTGCTGGAAGTGGAGTTAGGGTTGTGTGTAAGTATTTGGGGTTAAGGAATGTTTTGTCTAAGTGCATTAAGGGAAATAATATTACGAACATTGTGAAAGCTACTTTCGATGCTCTAAGTAAAATTAAAAATCCTGTTTGCATTGCAAAGGAAAGAGGTATGGAATTAAATGATATTTATGGAGTGTAGGTAGTTATGGAGTTGTACAATTTGAAGTATTCTGTCGGTTCTAAGAAGAAAAAGAAGCGAGTTGGACGTGGTGGTTGCCGTGGTGGAACTTCTTGTCGTGGAAATAATGGGAACAAATCTAGAAGTGGCTATAAAAGTAAAGTGGGTTTCGAAGGAGGACAGACACCGTTGTATAAGAAGTTACCTATTATTCATTCTTTAGGTAAAAGGTTAATTGCAAAGTGTTACGTCTCTTTGGATAGGTTGATCCGTTTGGCTAATGATGGTGTCGTTAGTTTTGACCTTGATGTGTTAAAATCGTGTGGTGTTTTGAAAAAAAATATAAGACAATATAAGGTTGTACTTGGAAAAGAAAAGTTGAGTAAGGGCATTACCATTCATGCAAATGGTTTTTCTAAATCAGTCCAAGAGGTTGTGGAGAAGGAAAATGGCGGTAAGTGTATCGTCTTATAATTTTTATAGTGAATATGTACTTGTCTCAGTTAAGTGTTTTTCTGAAGAAATCTGGTTTGTTGAGTGACTTGATAAAGTTTTTTTTCTTGATATGCATTTTCAGATTTGGGGGTCTTATAGTTTTACCTGGAATTGATGTGAATAGTGTGACCAAAAGTGAAAATGGTTTGTTAAAAATGTTGGATCTGTTTTTGGGGGGGGCTTTTGGGAACATATCTATTTTCGGATTGGGAATAATGCCTTATATCAATGCATCAATTATTGTTCATTTGCTATCTTTGGTTTACCCATCTTTTCAGAGAATAAGTATGGATGGACAATATGGACGATCAAAAATGTCTCGTATTACAAAAGGTTTAACGTTGTTGATTTCTGTTTTTCAAAGTATCGTCTTTTTGAATTATTTGGTTCAGGATACCTGGTTGATTGTTGATAGAAAAATATTTTTATTTATTGCAGTTTTTGTCCTTTCTGCTGGTTCTATGGTATGTGTTTGGATAGGAGAGAAAATAACTGATTGTGGTTTCGGACAGGGAATATCCACACTTATTCTTATTGGTATTTTATCTACGTTACCAAGTTCTATTTATGAGGAATTCGTAATAAAAGGAGATAATGTGTTTGTTTTTGTTGGTGAGATTTTTTTCTTTATCTCTGCCATATTTTTTGCCATTACCATAAATTTAGCTGTTAGAAAAATTAAGCTTTTGCGAGTGAAGGAGACTATGTCTTTTGAAGACCTGGGTAGGAAAATTCAGTACTTACCACAAAAATTTATAGGGGCTGGAATTATGCCAGTTATTTTCGCTCAGGTTTTTATGTTCATGATATCTTTTGTCTTTAAAATTCTATCAGATAAGAATGGCTTCTGTTTATACGTTTACGAAAGTTTAGCAAATGTAACTTCGTTATTTTATTGTGCAGTGTATGCACTGGTAATTGTTCTGTTTTCTTATATGTATCTTGCGATTAATATTAATCCGATGAAGATTGCTGATGATTTAAAAAGGGGGGGGGAGTTTATTCCTGGGGTAGCGCCAGGGAAGCCTACTGCTGATTATATCGATAGGATTATGAATTTAATTGCTTTTCCTGGTTCCGTTAGTTTGATTATTGTTGCCATTTTGCCAACAATTGCCACTAGTTTAGGAGTTGGGCAATCTTTTTCTCATTTTTTTGGAGGGACTTCGTTGTTAATCTTAGTTTCTTCTGGAGTTGAAAATGTTAAGTATATAGAAAGTTTTTTATTACTTTATCGTTATGAACGTATCGATGAATTTAGTGTAGGTAATGATTATTCAAACTGACGAGGAACTTGAGTGCGTAATTTTTGGTGGGGATGTTCTATCTAGAATGTTGGGAGTGTTGAAGAATGAAATAAGACCGGGTGTAAGTTTGATTTATTTAGATAAGGTAGCGGAAAGTTTTATTCTCGACAATGGGTGTATTCCTGCCTGTAAGGGATATTGTGGTTACCCTTCGACTTTGTGTCTTTCTGTTAATAATGTTGTTGTTCATGGTATTCCATCTAAGTATGAGCTTGAAGATGGCGATGTAGTTTCTGTCGATAGTGGAGTTGTGTATAATGGGTACTATAGTGATGGGGCTTATACTTTCTCTGTAGGATGTGTAGATGATAGTATAAAAAGAATGTTGCAAGTGACGAGGGAAAGTTTGCGTTTGGCTTTGAGTAAGGCAATAACTGGGAATAGAACAGGGGATATTGGGAACGTTATAGAAAGTTATGTTACTGGGTCGGGGTTTAGTGTTGTAAAAGAATATGCAGGGCATGGTGTAGGGAAGTCTTTTCATGAGAAACCAATTGTGTATAATTATGGCAAAAAGAATAGCGGTAGTTTGCTAAAAAAGAATATGATGATAGCCATTGAACCAATAGTTAATTACGGAAATGGGAAAACAAAATGTTTGAGCGATGGATGGACTGTTGTTTCTGCTGATGGTAGTTTTTCTGCTCATTATGAAAATACTGTGTTAGTTCAAAATAATTGTCCGAAATTATTGTCAAGTTTTAAGTATTGTGAATAATTATGAATGATTCTATTATTGTTGTTGATGGAATAGTAGAAAAGGTATATCCAAATGCAGAATACAGTGTAAAAATTAGTAATGGGCATATTGTTAGGGCAAATATCTCTGGAAAGATACGGAAAAAATATGTACGTATTATAGCTGGGAATAAAGTAAAATTGGAACTTTCTCAGTATGATTTATGGAAGGGAAGGATTATTGAAAAATATTAATACTTAAATAATATTATTAATTTGTGATAAGTGCTTAAATTGAGGGTATGAAGGTGAGGTCGTCGCTGAAAAGAAGGAGTGCTGATTGTAAAATTGTTAAAAGGGAGGGGGTTCTATACGTTGTTTGTAAGAAAAATCCCAAATTTAAGCAAAGACAGGGTTGATTATGGTAAGGATTGTTGGAGTTGATATTCCAGATGATAAGCGTGGAGAGATTGCCTTGACGCACGTGTATGGTATTGGTAGGAATCTGGCGAAGAAAATATTGGATAGTACGAAGGTGGGGAATAAAAAAGTTAGGGAGTGGACTCCAAATGATTTTCAATTAATACATTCTTTTATTACAAATAATCTGAAAGTGGAAGGAGATTTACGGAGTGAGGTGCGTTTAAACATAAAAAATTTAGTTGATATTAGGTGTTATCGTGGAGTAAGACATAGTTTGGGATTGCCAGTAAGGGGGCAGAAGACGAAGAATAATTGCAGAACGAGAAAAGGTAAGAGAAAGACTGTTGCTAACAAAAAGAAGGTCACTAAGTAGTCATGAGTAAGAAGAAGATAATACCAGCTACAGGGAGGGTTTATATTAAAACGAGTTATAATAATGTTATTGTGAGTGTTACGGACGACTTGGGGAATGTTATTGCTTGGTCTTCTGCTGGTAAGGTTGGTTTTAAAGGGGGGAAGAAGAAGAATACTCCATATGCGGCTCAGATGGTCGTTTCAGATTGTGTAAAGAAAGTTTTTGATGGGGGGATGAAATCTGTTGATGTTTTCGTTTCTGGTCCTGGGAATGGGCGTGATTTTGCCGTCAGAAGTGTTTATGAGAATGGTATGAATATATTGAGTGTGGTTGATATCACTCCTATTCCTCATAACGGATGTAGGCCTCCTAAAATGAGAAAGTAGTGAAAATATGGGAAGATATTTAGGTCCTAAAAATAGGATTTCAAGGGCTTTTGGTGATAGGGTGTTTGGTTATAGTAAGGTTTTGCAGAGGAGAAAGAAAAGACCTGGACAACATTGTGATAAGCCACTAAAAAGAACTGAGTATGGACAATTGGAGTCAAGTAAAAAGAAAATTTTGTACGTTTATGGAATAAGGGAGAGGCAGTTGTCAAATATGGTTTTTAAGGCTGCAAGGAGAAAGGAAAATACGGAGGATGTTGTATCGCGTATGCTTGAAACTAGGTTGGATAGTGTCGTATATCGTTTGGGATTGGCTGGGTCTCGTAAGAAAGCTAGGCAAATGGTGTCCCACAAGTTTATATCAGTAAACGATAAGGTCGTTAATGTTGCCTCTTATTCTGTTAAGAAGGGAGATATAATAAAATGTAGAGATAATGAATGTGTGAGGACAGATGTAAAGAGAAATAATTGCACGTGGTTGGAGTGGGATGATGTTGCTAATGTGGGAAGAATTATGGAGATGCCTGCGCTTAAGGATGTTTCTAGGAAATTGAATGTGGATAGTGTCGTTGAGTTTTATTCTAGGTAAGTTGTTATGAGTTTTGATAAGAAATTTGTTATTCCTAATGATGTTATCGTTACGGAGCATGGTGATTCATGTTCAACTTTTTTGTTTGAACCTTTGGAGCGTGGTTATGGGGTCACTGTCGGCAATGCGTTGAGGCGTGTTTTGTTGTCTTCTATGTGTGGTTATGCTGTGCAGGCTATACGAGTTCCCGGAGTTAATAATGAGTTTGGTGTTATAGAAGGTGTAAAGGAAGATGTGATGAATATTATACTAAATCTAAAAAAAGTAAGATTGGTTAAGACTAAGGGTAATATCGATTCTGAAAAGGTTTCTATAAGTTTGTCTAATGATTGTGTTGATGGAAAGTTTATAAACTCATATTTATCTAATTTTAAGATCGTTAATGAAGACCTTATTATATGTCATTCATCACCATCTCTTAACATTATGATCGATCTGTATATTGGTTATGGTCGTGGATATGAAGGGGCGACGGAACATAATCAGATCTTTGAAAATGATGTTATTGCAATAGATTCTATATATTCGCCTATCAAGAATGTTAGCTTCGATGTTTCTAGTGCAAGGGTTGGGAAGAAAGTGGACTACGATTCTTTAAGTTTCACTGTTACAACTGATGGAACCGTTTCTCCGATGGATGTTATTGTGAAATCTTCTAAAATTTTGAGTGACCTTTTTGCTTTGTTCAATGAGGATAAGTTTTTAAGTAATAGCGAGGTGTCGTACTTAGATATTGATGATCTGAAATTAAAAAAAGTTTTGTCTTTAAATATAAGTGACCTTGTGAGGAGTGGAGAATTGTCCTCAAGAGCTTATAATTGCCTTGTGGGTGGTGGAGTTCATACAGTGAAGGATTTGGTATCGTTGGATGAAGGAACGTTAAAGTCTTTAAAGAATGTAGGGAAGAAAACATTGAATGAAATTAGTACGTTTTTAAAGAATAATCAGCTTTCTTTAAAAATGAGTTTGTCTAGCATTAATACGTCAATATGAAGCACGGAAAAAGTTTTAATCATTTGGGGCGTGATCGTGGGCATAGGGGGGCTCTGTTAAAAAATTTGGTAAAGTCTATAATTTTAAAAAAGAGGGTTTTTACAACCTTAGCTAAAGCGAAGGCCGTAAGAGGTAAAGTAGAGAGGATTGTTAACATGTCAAAGAGTGATTCTACTCACATAAGACGTGTTGTTTTTTCCAAATTACAGGATAAGGAGGTTGTTAAAGAGTTGTTTAATGAAGTGTCTGGTGTTGTTGCTGGGAGGAACGGAGGGTATACAAGGATAGTAAAGTTAGGAAACAGGTTTGGGGATAATGCGCAGATGTGTATGATTGAATTAGTTGATTTTAATGATATTTATAAAAGGAAGAGTGGATAGATTTGTGGATATGAGTGATTAGCTCAGTTGGTTAGAGCGTTTCGTTGACATCGAAGAGGTCATTGGTTCGAGTCCAATATCGCTCACTTCTTTTTATAATCTGGTATGGATTACATTGATGTGGTGGTCGAAATTCCTCTTCATACGAATATAAAATATGAGCTTAATAAAGAGAGTGGAATGCTTGTTGTGGATAGATTATTACAAACATTGATGGTTTATCCTGCTAATTATGGTTTTATCCCTAAGACTTTAGCAAAAGATGGTGATCCTTTAGATGCACTTGTTGTATGTCCTTATCAGCTAATTCCGGGGTGTTCTATTTCCTCAAAGCCAATAGGGATAATTTACATGGAAGATGAAAAAGGACTTGATGAAAAAATAATATGTGTACCGTCTGAAAAAGTGGATAAGATGTATGTGGGTATTGATGATATTGACGATTTGCCTAAACAAACAATAGATGAATTTATTCATTTTTTTAAACATTATAAAGATTTAGAAGTTGGAAAATATGTAAAAGTTTTGGGGAAGGGTAATGCTAATGATGCCTATAAATCTATAGAATCTTATAAAATAAGTGGTTAAAGTTAGTTAGTTATTCAAAGAATACATAGTTTGTGAATTTAGTTGTTGGGTGTTTTTTTGATTAGGAGTGAGGTTTTAATTATGGTAGTGGACGAAAGGATCTTTGTTATGGTTTTTTTAGTAATACAACATGGAATAGAAGTTTAAATTTTTTTATGTTTTCGAATTGGTGAAGTTGGAAAAATAAAAAATAGCAATAATTTACTACAACTAAGAGTAACAAACACATGACAATAATATTATCTCAAAAAAAAACATATCTATGATATGTTGAGGATGTTAGTCATTTTTTTTTTGATACAATTTTCTAATTCTTTCCTGAAGCTTTCACCATCATTTGAATCATTACCAACATCAGCTGATGCAATTGACATTTTATTAAAACAAGTATGAAATTTAATTAATGTAGATGGAATACGTTCCCACTGATGATCAAATTCAATTGATATCGTTGGTTTATTTCCGTATCCAGAAAAACCACCACTATGGAGAACGGAACTTCCGGTCAGATTAAAAAGAAAAAATCCCATTTCTTTTTGGAAAGTGTCATCATTAACCGTCTCTTTTTCTTTTTCTAATGTGTTAAAAACCATATCAAAAAATATTTTATTCTTACAGTTGGGGTTAATCTCATTATACCCACAAAATGTTTTTTTGCACCCTAAACAGTAAAATCTCATATTTTTTTTCATATCATCTAAATCAATTTTCTGGTTAGCTTCAATAATTGATTTGAAAATCTGAACATCATTTTTGCATTCTTCAATAAGATTTTTATCTATGCTAAGTATTCCATCTCTGATTGCAGTTGTAAAAACAAACTGACCAATAATGTAATAAACAAAATGTTCATTCGATAAAATATTTTCTTTTACTCCTTTTGATCTCAGGAAAGTTTTACAAAGATTTCCAAACTTACCATCAGCAGAAATTTGAGTTAAAGTTTCATCAACTTTGAATTCATTTATACTGCCTAATTGGGCTTCCTTCTTTTTGTTATTGTTATTAAATTTTTCTTGTTTGTCTAGATTATTATTTAAGTTGTCTAAGTTATTCCAGACATCATCATTGTATTCAATAGCTTCACTTATAATTTTAAACAATCGAACGTAATCATAGTTTATATCATTGTTTTTACATTGTTCATTAAACTTATCTTCATCCATACTTAGAATATCTTCGATATCCCCTATCTCTTTCAAATCATTCCCTATCGAAATTTTCAAGTTGTTAATACTTTTTTTCGAGTAGTCTTCAACCATATATTTTTGAATATTATTCACGAGTTCTTGTATTTTTCCGATACAATCGTTTAACTTTTTAAGATCTTTACCATCAAAATTTTCAATGTTGTTCCTATTTTTACTTTCAAACATGTTATTTAAAAAATTGATACTATTTTTATTAACGATACCAATTTCGTCAATTTTTTTTTTGTACTTCACCTCTTGTTTTTTTGTCTTTTCAAAAGTTTTAATGTGACTTTTTTTGAAATCTGAAGATTCAGTGAATTCTTTATAGTACGTCAACATATCTCGTAAATTATCAAAAAATTTATCATTGAAAATATTTTTGTCTGTAAAAAAATGTTTCCCATCGATACAGTCTTGATCTTTATTACTCACACAAAAAGTAGTTTCTCCACCTTCATCGAGTAAAAAATCATTGCGAAATCCCAAATCCTTAAAATCAGACTCATCAATTTCATCGTATCTATCAAAAATCATTTTGTAAATTATTAGTGGTAGTTTTATATCACATTTTTGTCCATTAACTGCATACATTGCTATTACAGCCCCCAAACATCTATACATGAAATATTCGATACAATTTGGAACACAGATATTTCCACTATAGTGTCCACAAGAATCACCGTTGTAAAACTTGTTTTCCTTCAAAAAGTCAAAATTTTCTTTCAAACACGTAAAAAAATAATCGAAAATTTGTCTTCGCACTCCTCCTGCGTCGATAGCTTCACTAACGTTACATTTAATCATATTATAGTCTTCTGATTCAAAACAATTTTTGTACATAATGAAAAAAATTGTAGCTAAAACGTTAGAAAAAGTTATCTCGTCTTGATCAGGACATTCACATTTTTTAAAACCTCTTTTTATGCTATTTTCTACCTTATCTCTAATTGATTTATCTACTTGTTTTACCAGATTTTTTGTGTATTCTAGAATTTCTTCATTATCCTTGACGCAATTGTTATTTATTATTTTCAATAATTCACTTCTTATATTTTTAAGGTCGTTGTAATTGTTTTCTCCTTCACAAATCTTTCTCATAGATTCCAATTCTTCTTTAATTCTCTCTTCTTCCTTCAATCTTTCCTCTTCTTCTTTAATTCTC
>CAMJVU010000003.1 GCA_946409305.1 uncultured Cytophagales bacterium | reverse complement strand
AAATAAATAAATAAATAAATAAATAAATCTGAAAATCCTGAAGATCTCATACATAATACATTGTAACAAGTAAATACTAATCTGTACCAGTATTTATTGAAACTCACGCGACCCCCAAACAAAACACACATAAAAAAAACACGTTGTAAAAAACCAGACACTGTATTTTTTAGTAATGATGAAATAAGTAAATGCATTATTTACAAAAACAATTTTTACTATATTCCTCGATTAATATTTATGTAAAAGATTCTGGTAATAAACTCGTAAATGAGCATCAAAAAAATACCATAAAAAATGACAAACGGATAAAAGAACACAGATATAATGAAAACTTAAAATGGTAGAAATAGTAAACATCACCACCACTTAATCAACTTTTAATATTGATGGTTTTACATCATATCTCCCATTCCACCTCCCATTCCGCCATGTTGACCATTGCACGTCTTTTCATCATCTTTATTGTCAGCGATAGCACACTCAGTTGTTATCAATAATGACGCGACTGAAGCGGCATTCTCAATGGCAGATCTTGTAACCTTTGTAGGATCTAGAACACCTGTCCTAAAGAAATTCTCATACTTCCTTTCCCTTGCATTATAACCAAAATCGATATCTCCGCTACTGATGACACGATTAATGATCACGTCAACTTCTTGTTCACCCGCGTTATTCAAGATTGTACGAATAGGGGCGAACAAAGATTTTCTAACTATATCAACACCAAACTGCTGGTCATCATTGTCAAGCTTTATATCATCTAGATCATGTACAACTCTTAATAAAGCCACACCGCCACCTGGAACAATACCTTCTTGGACAGCAGCTCTTGTAGCGTGCAAAGCGTCATCAACTCTATCTTTTTTTTCCTTCATCTCCACTTCTGTAGAAGCTCCTACATACATCACAGCAACCCCACCAGATAGCTTAGCAAGACGTTCCTGTAATTTTTCCCTATCATAATCAGATTTAACATTATCGATCTGTGCCTTTATTTGTTGAGCTCTCCTTCTTATTTCATCCTTATCACCCTTACCATTGACTATAACAGTACTATCTTTGGTTATATTAACCTTTTCGGCACGACCGAGATCAGTCAGCTGCATTTCTTCAAGTTTACGTCCTCTGTCCTCAGCCACTACAACACCACCAGTCATTATAGCAATATCTTCAAGTATTTCCTTTCTTCTATCACCAAAACCTGGAGCCTTTACAGCAGCTACCTTCAATCCACCACGTAATTTATTAACTACTAATGTTGTCAGAGCTTCACCATCAACATCCTCAGCTATTATGAATAAAGCCTTACCTGTCTGAGCAACCGCCTCCAATACAGGCAACAATTCTTTTATAACACTTATTTTCTTTTCACAAATGAGGACATAAGGATCATTCAACTCAACATTCATTTTCTCTACATTTGTAGTAAAGTATGGGGAAATATACCCTCTATCAAATTCCATTCCTTCTACTACTTTTACTTCAGTAGTAGTACCCTTTGCTTCTTCAACAGTAATAACTCCATCTTTCCCGACCTTGGCCATAGCTTCTGCTATCATTTTTCCTATTGTGTTATCATTATTTGCCGAAATCGTAGCCACTTGTTCTATTTCTTTTGCATCATTATCTATCTCTCTTGAAATTGTTCTCAATTTATCAACTACAATCTTAACAGCACAATCAATTCCTTTTTTCAAATCAACAGGATTAGCTCCAGAAGCCACATACCTTAAACTATTTCTAAAAATAGACTGAGCCAGGACAGTAGCCGTCGTTGTTCCATCTCCAGCCCCATCAGCAGTTTTAGACGCAACTTCTTTGACCGATTGGGCCCCTAAATTCGCAAAAGGATCTTTTAACTCTATTTCTTTTGCGACAGACACCCCATCCTTAGTTATAACAGGAGCACCGTATTTCTTTTCAATCAAGACATTCCTACCACATGGACCCAAAGTAACTTTAACAGAATCAGCCAAAGTATCTACCCCATTACTTATTTTCATTCTAGCATCATCGCCGAATAGTATTTTCTTAGACATATTTTTATTCATTTTCAAACTTATTCACCTAACACAGCATATATATCAGATTCTCTCATTATGAGATAATCTTCACCCTCGTATTTAATTTCTGTTCCTCCATATTTTCCGTACAACACATGATCTCCAATATTTACAGTCATTTGTTCATCCTTTTTCCCTGGTCCCACTGCCACAACAACACCCCTTTGAGGTTTTTCTTTTGCATTGTCTGGCAATATTATACCAGTAGACGTTTTCGTTTCATTTTTATCAGGTTTGACCACAACCCTATCCGATAACGGATTTATCTTTATTGTTGCCATGATTTATCTACCGTTTTATATGTAACACTTTACGTGCCAAACAAAAAACACCTTACTACAGATCACTTGACTAAAATAAAAATCAGTGTTATTAAAATGCAGAAACGCGCCTTAATCAACCAAATCTACCACGAAACGTAAATACTAAAAAAAGGGGGAAAAAAGAAGATTAAAGAATTACTCAGTTAAAAATAATATTTAAAGTAAATTTTTACCCAACATCACACACCAATCGGACCACTAATCAAGTCAATAATCTTTTTATTTTTACTCACCTCAGTTCCATTACAATAAAACTTTAACATTTTACCCATCCGCTAACTCCTTAAACTGAAAACCATCGCCCTTCATAAAATCGACCATCATCTCCATTGTCCAATCATTCCCTACCTTCACTTCCCAATGAAAAAGATCATCTCGAGCAATATCAAAAAAGTGCTAATTACATTCACTTCTTAAATGCGTGATATAAAGCTCATTAATTTTATATCTTTTGAAAAAATTTCGTGATTATTATTATCAAAGACATCTTATTTACTTACTCCTTTCACGATCATATCATTACCCCAACGACAAACATCACAAAAATTCAAACCCAACACAAAAAACATGACGCTAACACATCCATTCTTCATACCTAGCTACGCACATATAAGCCACAAAAATTTCAATAAAACAAAAACACTAGATTTTGTTCACAGCAAACAATTATCTAATTATAAAACATTAAAAATTTTTAGTTCATTACACTCTTCAATCTTTTGGTTTTCTATAGCCAATGGAACAACTTCATTTACATTTCTCACATAATTAAAAGAAATATCACTGATATAGTCTTTGTCAATTTCTTCGACATCTTTTTCATTATCTTCACACATTATGATATTCTTTATTCCTGCTCGTTTGGCCGCTAATACTTTTTCACGTATCCCTCCAACCGCAGTTATATCGCCACGAAGAGTAAGTTCACCCGTCATCGCAAGGTTATCTTTCACTTTACGCTTAGTATACAAAGACAATAACGTGGTAAACAAAGTTATTCCTGCCGATGGCCCATCTTTAGGCGTAGCACCATCTGGGACATGTATATGAAGATCGCAAGCACCAAACACTTCACTGTTTATGTTCCACTCTTGTGCATGAGATTTTACGTACGTAAATGCAATCATTGCAGACTCTCTCATTATATCTCCTATTTTACCAGACAGTGTAAGCTTTCCTGTACCAGGTACTAATGAAGATTCTATAAATAATATGTCACCACCGACAGGAGTCCATGCCAAACCTATTGCAACTCCAGGAATACTTATATGTTTTGCAAAATCTCTGTCATATTTTTTTACTCCCAAATATGATTCAACTTCATCAACGCCTAAAACCTTATTATACTTGGTTTTTTCAACGATCTTCCTGGCGACTTTTCTAGACACAGTAGCAATTTGTCTTTTTAATTCTCTAACACCTGATTCTCTTGTGTAATCATCTATAATTTTTATCAGTGACTCATCAGATATTTGCATTTGACTGTCCTTTATGCCATTTTCCGCCTTTTGTTCAGGAATTATGTACCTTTTTGCTATTTCACATTTTTCCTCCATAGCATAACCTGGAACTTCTATAACTTCTAGTCTATCCAATAACGGTCTCGGAACATGATCTAAAGTATTAGCAGTTGCGATAAACATAACATTGGAAAGATCATATGGTGTTTCCAAATAATTATCAACGAATGAATCATTTTGATCTGGATCTAATACTTCCAATAAAGCCGCAGACGGATCTCCACATGATGTATTACTCATTTTATCTATTTCATCCAAAAGAACTACGGGATTAGAATTTTTTAAACCCTGCATTCCTTTTATTATTCTCCCTGGCATTGCACCGATGTAAGTTTTTCTATGCCCTCTTATTTCAGCCTCATCATGAACACCTCCCAAGGCCACTTTAACATAATCCCTTCCCAAAGCCTTAGCTATTGACTTGCATAAAGACGTTTTGCCAACGCCAGGAGGACCAACAAAACACAAAATCTGCCCGCCTATCTTATTCCCTTTTTTAAGTTTAAAAACGGCAAGATAGTCCAATATACGCTCCTTTACTTTATCCATCTTAAAATGGGACTCGTTTAGTATATCACTAGCATTTTTTATATCAATTTTTTCATTCTCTATTGTTTTCCACGGTAGATCTAACATTAATTCAGCCTGACTTATCAAGATTGTATAATCAGCATTATTCTGATTCATCTTAGACGCCTTTTCTATAATTTTATCAAAAAATCTGGCAGTTGAAGCATTCCATTTCTTTCTCTTTCCTTTTTTATATAGTCTATTTACTTCGGAATCATCACTATTTATAGATGATCCCAACTCTTCAGAACAAGCCTTCATTTGTTGCTTTAACAAATATTCTTCTTGAGCTTGACTTATACTTTTTTGAGCTTTCATCAATATTTTGTTTTTTAATTCCAACACCTTAGCTTCTCTTGTAAGAATCTTTATTAAGATATCCCCCCTTTTAGTATAATCAGGAGCCTCTAATACTTTTTGTTTCTCAGCATTTTCAATATTCATACTAGAAACCGTCAAAAAAGAGACGATATCGCAATCAAAATTATTATCTATAAAATCTCTGATTTCCTTCGGCACATTTGACAAAAGGTCAAAAAGTTTTATTACTGAGGACTTAACAGCTTGTAATGTTGCTTTGTAAGTATCTTTTGTCTTATCGACAACTGGTTCGCATATAACTTCAATTTTGGCTAACGTCTTATCATCATTGTACGACAATATTTTCATTCTTTTACCGCCTTGTATCATTACTTGAAGGAAACCATTTGGCATTTCAACTATCTTCATAATTCGTGCAAGCGTTCCAATTTTAAATGTATTTCCAGCACTATCTGCAGACACTACGCCAATAAACCTCTCGTTCTCGTATGAGGTCTTTATCAATTCTATAGATTTTCTGTTTGCAATAGGAACTCCCGCGTATATATGCGGAAAAAGAACTGCATTAACACGTACTATTGGAACATCAATAACCTTATCATCGAAACTTCCCCAAAAAGTATCATCAAAATCAACACTACCAAACAGAACCTTCACATAATCCGATGGAACAATAACACTCTCAAAATCATCCTTATTCATTGTCACTTTATTTTACAAAAAAATTTCTAACATCATTCACAGCTGTATATAAGAACAACATCAACAACAATGCCATACCTATACATTGCAAAACAAATAAGATTCTATAACCAATTTTTCTTCTAAATACCATTTCCAAAATAATCAATAAAGCATGACCTCCATCTAAAGCTGGGATCGGCAAAAAATTCATCAACGCTAAACTCATCGACAAAACAGCTACAATTGTAAAAAAACCTACACAACTTATATCACTTTTAAACATTTTTACCATTCCTATTGGTCCAGAGACATTATCACTTGCTGAAATAGTCCCATTTAATATATTTTTCATTCCAACAACGCTGTCACTTACAACATTAAAAGCCCTTATTGTTCCAATTTTTATTGATTCAAAAAAACCATGTACAACTTCCTCTGTCTTTATTGTAAGATTTACAACTAACGAATATTCTAAGTTACTATGATCGAATATCCTACCATCTATAACATATTGCTGACACAATATTTCTCCATTTCTATCAATCGTAAATGACACCTCTTCCCCAATATTTGCCATTATTTGAGTTTTCAATTCGTCACAATAGGTTATATCACGATTATTAACCTTCACTATTTTATCCCCTTGTTGCAAATCCTTTAACAACAAACCTCCAGAAATAACTGTAAATGGACTTCTTGGCGATATGAAAGATCTCACTTTCTCTGAATCATCGCATTTCTTCGACAACATTTTTTTTACAAAATCTTCTGGAATCTGTATTGTAACATTTTGTCCATCACGTTCAACCGTAATTGATTGATTCATTATTCCAATGTATGTTTTAGGATTAAATATATCTTCAACCCTCTTAAAATCCTCTCCATTAACTTTTATCACTTTATCTCCTGTTTTAAAACCTAAATGTTCCCCATATTCGTTAGCGTATATTCCGTTTTTATAAAATTCATCCTTTGATATATGTACATCATTAACTTTCCAAGTTAGTACCGACAATATCATTATTCCCAATAAGACATTAGCGATGATACCTCCAAGTATAACTATCAATCTTTTCCATGCCGATTTCGCTCTAAATTCATACGATTTTATTTCATAATTCAAATATTTTTTGTCAAAAGATTCGTCTATCATCCCACTAATCTTAACATATCCACCACATGGAATCGATCCTAAACAATATTCCGTATCTCCAACTTTCTTTTTAAAAATAGATGGAGGGAATCCTATGCTATATGATTCAACTCTCATCCCGAACAATTTAGCAAACAACATATGCCCCAATTCATGAAATGCAACAAGAATAGTTATAGCAGCCAAGAATAAAAACAACTGAAATATACCCATAATAAAAACCTACAACCTAAAAACACATAACACAATATCCCAATAAAACCCACAAACATTCCGTTATTTGCTTTCTATACTTCTATAAATTCTTAACATTTGCCAAGATCTACAAGTAAAAAAAAAAAAAAACACCAAGACTTGATATTTACTGCTAAGTAATACCACTTAACAATCGCAATTCAAACACTAAAGAAAATAAGTATTATAACCACTAAAAGAGGAAATACCGACACGAACACACAAGAATGCGTAAAACAAATTAAACTGTCGCCTATTTCTCATACATATTGCTCCAACTCCTTATTAAGCTCACCTAGCAACGCCTCTTTTTTTATTAATTCAGTTTTAATATAACCCACATCGTATCTACATTTTGCAACTGCATCTGAATCATTTACACCTCTACCATTATCAGCCAGCTGTGCAAGATTCCTCATAAAAGTTAAAATGTTCATCTTACAGGAAGAACTTTTCTCAATTCCCTTTCCAAAGTCCAAAATACGTACAATATATTCTTTGAAAACATAGAAAAATTTATCATACTCTCCACATTCTTTCAACCAATCACCCAACTTCACGAGATCAGTAAACTTCGGAATACCATATTCCCCCTTTTTCTCTTCATAACATTTTTTCCTTTCTTCACAATATTTTTCGAGCTTTGAACTAAACAACGAAAAATTATAACCAAAACCTTCTATGTCAGTCATGTCAATCTCACCAAACAAAGCAGTTTTTTTAACATACGTCTCTTTACCTTCTTCACCATAAACTTTACCTGCATATTCATAAACATCATCCACAGGGGGGTAAGCTTCGTAGATTTTTTTCAAATATTCCTCATAATGAAGCTGAATTTTACGATTTAATTCTTTTTTACGTTCACCTAAGACCACTTTTAAGTTCCCTATTTCACCTTCAAGTCGTACAATTTTCTCTTTAATTTCACTCTTATGACTATTCCGATTCTCTTGCGTAATAGCCCTCTCATTCAATTTTGTAAGATCCTGACTCAAATTTGCAAAAAGACCATAACAATTCACCCCCCAACAACTACTGCCAACACAACAATCTTATCCATAACTTTATTATACGAACATTGACGTATAAAACAATATACTTATTAGAGTGCACCTTTTCAGAGTAAATGCTCAGAGATAGATTTAAAAAAAGCAGAGGATGAGGGATTCGAACCCCCGATACCCACAAAGAGTATAACGGTTTTCAAGACCGCCGCGATCGACCACTCCGCCAACCCTCTACGAATCACTTTATCACATTCTTAACCTTAAGAAGTACTTCAAATAAATTCAAATCAGACTTAGACTTAAATGCTTTAAACGGCACGTACAAAATATTTGCTTTGGTTATAAAAAAGAAATAACAATCTTTCATTTTTCTACAAGATTTTATCATCCCCCACTTTATTTGTGCTGCACTTCTAGTATCGACGTGCATCAATATTTGGTCGTCATTAAATTCAAAAAATATCCTTTGAAACATTATTTTCATCTGTGGCAATTTTGTTATCCCATAAAATTGCACCACCCAAAACAACAAATACAACACTTCAATAATGCAACATATCACGATACAAATAGAATCACGAAAGTAAATACTTAAACCAATCAAAAAGAATAAAACAAAACTAATGTACCACTGTTCCCTCAATGCATTAAAAAAACCAACACGTATGTATAAACCCTCTGGAAATCGATAATAACCAGTAGATATCTTCATCTGAGATCCTAAATAATGTACCTACAAACAGAGCATTCTTCTAACTCTTTTAATATCGGACTTCAAAATAGAAGTCTCATGAGATAACGATAACTTCCGTTTTTCTGTTTTTTTATCCAAAAAGTGATTCAATCCACATTTTTTCCTTGACACCTTCCCACTCGATGTTACACGGAAACATTTCGCTGCTCTTGACTTACTTTTTAACTTAGGCATATACTATTCTACAAAATCAAAACTAGTTTTTGTACTTCTTTATATCAACTACTATATTTAACAAATCACTCACCCCTTTTCATAACCACTTTCCCTCTATAGTACAACTCATCATCTACCCAATAAGCCCTATGTGGTTCATGCATGACACCCGTTGCCTTACAAGTCTGAAACAAAACATCTTCCATTTTATAACTATTCCTCCGCTTATCTCTTCTACTAGAAGAATGTCTTCTTTTAGGTAACGCCATATATATTATCTACGTAATGATCCATCATCTGGACATATCCTTTTAACATTACAGCCCATATCTTCCAAAAATTTCACTCCTTCTTCTACACTTATTCCCTCCGTTTTAGCATACGACTCTACATAACGTATTTCGCGTATCCCAATTCTGTATATTAACTTTGCACAACTTAAACATGGGGCCAATGTTGTATAAATAACAACCTCATCAAACTTACTAAATCCTTTTTCTATGGCATTAATAATTGCATTCATTTCAGCATGTATGGAATAAAAACACCCACCACGTAATGACCTTTCACATTTTTCGAATACACATTCACCATCGTCGTTAATATACTTTCTATTATATCCCCTAGATATTTCATTTCCACCGTACACAACCACAGCCCCAACTTTAACCTTGACACAACAAGATTTTAAAGACACCAACAATGCAACATTCATCCACTGTTCATCAGTACACATAAATAAAACTAGAATACTATATCCTTAAAGTTCGGAAGACAGAGTTCGTATGTATACGTGACGCTAAAAAAAAAGAGATGAGCCCAAAATTCCTTGACAGTATTCAACATCCCATCCTTATAGACCATGGGAATAGGATTAATTCCCAACATCACAGAACTAGACTTTCCACTCTCCTTTATGACCGTAAAAGAAACTCTAAGTAACAACTGATGAGGATTAGAATTCGCATTACCGCCAGCACTAACAGCAAAATGGTTATCACTAGAAAAAACATTAAATTCGTAACCCAAATAACCAATTATTAATAGTATATCTCCAGTTTGCTTTCCTTTAAAATATTGGAACTGTCCTCTGTTTACAACTCTACCAAAGCCAAGTAGAAATCTTGCGAACGTACCTGTTAATCCTTCTGCATTTCCACCCTCTTTATACATCACGTCAAAACCCAAAAAATCTTTTCTAGGCCCCGCTAAACGATACCCTGCATTAAACCATGAAGAAAAAACAGTCCTGTTTTTATACAAAACATTCATTTTAAAATTAACTACATTAAATTCAAATAGTGTTAAATATTTGTAGTCGTTCTTTCTACATTTTGCAAGAGCATCTTCCCTAAATTTGTCAAGACACAATTGAAAAGGTATCCAAAAAAAAAACAACCTAAGCTTGCGAAGAGAACCCTTGTAATTCATTGACTCAGATTCCCCAAATACATCATGTCCATCAATGTAAAAACTTCCACTATCGACCTCTATTTTATCACTTACCTCTGGGATTCCCCCCTTAATATTCCTCCCCAAAAACAAGTCCTGCGCCTGATCCCTTTGTTCCAATTTAGACCTTGTATCTCTTTTCCCTCCTTTATCATACGAACTTGATGGACTATAAACATCCATCAAGATAATAGAAAAGAAAAACAGAAACCGCCTCATTAACCTATTTAATATTGTATCTTTTATTGAACTTTTCAATATTTCCCAATTTAGTTACCTTACCTTTCTCTCCCGTATAAAATGGATGAGAAGCAGAACTAATTTCAACTCTCACCAACGGATACGTATTCCCATCCTCCATTTTTATCGTCTCACTTGTTTTAACAGATGCCCCAATAATAAACTTTTTATTACATGACATATCCAAAAACACGACATTCCTAAATTCAGGATGTATATCATTCTTCATAAAACCCAAATTATAAACAACTTGTGGGTCCGCTGAGACTCGAACTCAGGACCCCCTGATTAAGAGTCAAGTGCTCTACCAACTAAGCTACGAACCCAACTCAACAAACTCTAAACGCCCTTCTTAGAATCAACAAAACTCATTGCCTCATCATAAGTCATCATCTTAGACTTGAAGGTATATGCCCCTGTTTTAAGAGACACCATAGGTATTACTAATTTCACCATATCCTTTTTTATACCACTTTGCATGGTTGCAACAACTTTTTTTGCCATAATTATTTTATTTCTCTATGTAATGTATACTTTTTAAGATACGGATTAAACTTCCTCAACTCCACTCTATCAGGTGTATTCTTTCTATTTTTAGTAGTTATATAACGAGACATACCAGGAACGCCACTACTCCTCTGTTCCGTACACTCCAAAGTAATGTATATTCTGTTCTCTTTCGACTTCTTTGCCATAACATCACAAACTCTTTAACACCGAAGAAATTCCACATTTATTAATTTTCTTAATTCCCGCAGCGGATACTTTCAACGACACCCACTTCTTCAATTCAGGCACAAAAAATCTTTGCATATGTAAGTTAACACCAAATTTACGTCTAGTACGATTATTTGCATGAGAAACTCTATTACCAAACATAACCCTTTTACCTGTAACCTCACACACCCTCGCCATACTGTATTTTACTAACTAATTTGTTATGCACAACACATCACATCACAGTTACAATATCGATACCAAACATCGACAAAATATCTTCTATTATATAACTGATTTTTGCCGAGATACATATCCTTGCGTTCTTTTTATGGTCATCCATCTCGTTAACAATACTGTGTTGTTCATAAAATCTGTTGTACATTTTAACGAGAGATATTAAATATTGAGCGAGAATTGAAGGCTCGTAACATTGCGCTGATTCATTTAATTTATCAGGATATTCAGTCATCGTAATTATCAAATCCTTTTCTATTTCATCAAGTTCTACACCAATATCTATTGTTTTTGAACATCTACCTATTTTTTTAAGTATTGATTGTATTCTGACGTAGGTGTAAAGAATAAATGGTCCAGTATCTCCTTGAAAATCTATTGACTTATTCGGATCGAACATTAACCTTTTCTTTGAATTTATATGTAACATGTAAAATTTAAGCGCAGCAAGACCTATTCTTTTATATATTGTTGTCCTATCGCACGTTACATCTTTACCGACCTTCCCCAATTCTTCAGATCTTTCCTTAGCTTTTGTTATCATTTCATCAATAATATCATCAGCATCTACAACTGTACCTTCCCTTGACTTCATCTTACCACACGGAAGATCTACCATACCATACGACAGATGGTATATTCCATCGGCATATTTTCTACAAAGCTTCTTTAATATCAATTTTAAGACATTAAAATGATAATCTTGCTCATTTCCAACAACATACACCATCTTATCTGCTGAAAAATCCTTATATCTCAAATCAGCCGTTCCAAGATCTTGAGTTATGTAAACAGATGTACCATCGGATCTTAATAATAATTTTTGATCTAATCCATCATCTGTTAAATCAATCCACACAGAACCATCATCTTTTTTTAAAAAAACATACTTGTCCAATCCTTCATTAATAATATTTTTCCCAAGTAAATATGTTTGTGATTCATAATAAACCTTGTCAAAGTGTATTCCTATCTTGTCGTAAGTCTCTTTAAATCCTTCATATACCCAATCGTTCATCTGTTTCCACAATTTTCTTACATCATTATCTCCTTCCTCCCACATTTTTAACATGTTTTGCACCTCTAACATTATCGGTACTTTTTGATCATTACCGTATTCACTTACTTGCTGCTTATATAATTTTTCAAATTCAACATAATACTTACCGACGAAGTGATCTCCTTTGATGCCAGTAGATTGTGGAGTATCGTCATTCCCAAGTTTCTGATACGCAATCATTGATTTACATATATGCATTCCTCTGTCATTAACTAAACATACCTGAACAACATTATACCCAACAGCCTTCAAAATCGAACTAATAGCAAAACCTATAAAATTATTACGTAAATGCCCAAGATGTAACGGTTTATTAGTATTCGGGGATGAATACTCTACAACTATTGTCTCATTTTTCTTAGATTGATGTCCATAATGCTCATCATCTACAATGTTCTGTAATTGTTGTATAAAAACATTGTTCTTAACTGTCAAGTTTAAAAACCCATGTATGACCTCGTAAGAATCTATAGTATCAGAAAATTTTAGAAGGTATTCTCCTACCTTCGTTCCACATTCAGTAAAATCTAAACCCAACCGTTTCGATATCTGAAACAAAGTAAATGAATAATGTCCTTTAAAATTCTCATCGACCTTTCTAATGACAACGTCTTTAATCCCCATGTTTACTTTAAACAATCCATTAATAGCATTTGTTATATCTGTTCTGATTGTACATAGAAGTGCATTCATAACTGGTTTATAATAACACGTCACTCACTTAATAAAATATTAGAATCCTAAACAACGTATATCGTCTTTCATTATGAACACAATCTCTACTTTCTACCAAAACTTTCTATCAAAAACTTGTCACAAAAATATCATTAATGTTTACCTCAAAAAAAACTTTTTATTGTGTATATTAAATTATTGGTTTTTATGCTTTTACGTGTCATTGTTGTATTCTCAGTTTCGTACTGTTTATTGACAGCGAAGAACCCTAAAGTGAAGTATAGTAGACATACTCTTTCAGTGGATGGAGATATTATTTTCAAGCAAAGCTTTTTTAAGAAGGGAGAAGATAGATCACTCGCGGAGGCGCTTTTTACCGGAGATTATTATGCTATCCGGTACTTTGTACCACGGATTTCTTACAGTTTCCAACCAGGTAAGTATGGTGGTTTTTTGTCTCAGCTGTACTTTTGTCGCGCAGTTCATCTTCAAGATGAAAGTGAAAAATTCTTTGCATTATGTGTAGGTTTTGGCGGTTTTTTAGATATTGCGAAGATTCCTGTGTTACGAAGTATCGATGTATTTTTTGAATACATAAGTCCGTTTGCATGGATTTTCAAGGCTGTTGGATTATTTGATAAAAAAAATAGAAGAACATTAGCAAGTTTTTCTCTAGTACCATTTTATGGTTTTGGGTATGGATTCAGCTTTACTATAGATGGAGGAGTACGTGTAGGATTAAAACACGGTTTTTATTATTCGGTTAACCTTAGTAGTTTGTCTTTTAAGTTTGGTAAAGATTTTGATATCGGTAAATCGCCGAAAGTTAAGAAAAAATACCGAATAGTATAACAATTAATATGTTGTATATGATGTCTTTGGCGTTTATTGCCCTTCTTTTGTCGATTGCTATATGTCCTTTAGTTTGTCCAAAATATTGGTCTAAACGTTATCCATTCGTTGTCGGAATTTTATCATTTTATGTTATTGTTGGGTATCTGTTGTTAAATGATTACGTTTCTCCGGTCATATCAATTGTTGAATATCTCCAATTTATACTTTTAATAGTTGCTCTGTATGTCGTTTCGGGAGGGATATGTATTGACATCAAAGCTAATAGCACACCATTTGTAAATATGTTTTTGCTATTATGTGGAGCTTGTTTCTCTAATATATTTGGGACAACTGGAGCCGCGGCACTTCTTATACGTCCATTCATAAAAATCAACAAAAACAGACTATCTATTTATCACATAGTGTTTTTTATATTTATCGTTTGTAACGTTGGTGGAGCTCTCTTACCTGTCGGTGATCCTCCATTATTTCTTGGTTTTTTGAAAGGTGTTCCATTTTTTTGGACATTGACACATGACTTTTTACCGTGGTGTACAGCTGTTGGAATTTTATTGATCTTATTTTACATATTTGACAGACGTAATCGCGATGATTCCCAGATGAGAAATAATAACTTCAGCATTTCAATTGGAGGTAAACGAAATTTTATATGGCTTATCTGTGTAATGTTAGCAGTATTTATAAATCCTGTAGTTTTCTCTTCTATTCCTGTTATTTACTATCATGGTCATGATATCCCATTTATTAGGGAAGTGTTGTTAATTGTTATCATAATATGCGCGTATAAATTATCAGACAGAAAGATTTTAGCCAAAAATGAATTTTCTTTTGAACCAATACATGAATTGATAATATTATTCTTCGGAATATTTGTTACCATGATGCCAGCCAATACCGTTATTACACAAATCATCAAAGATATTGATACGACGTATATTAATCCGTCTTTATTGTTTTGGGGAACTGCCGGATTGTCTTCATTTTTAGATAATGCTCCAACTTATCTGAACATGTTAACAATAAGCATGACGTCCAACGGCGCTGATATAAATGACTATTTCGACGTTATAGAATACGCAAGTGGAGGCATATATGACGACTCTATATCCCATCTAAAGGCTGTATCTTTAGCTTCTGTGTTCTTTGGAGCTATGACGTACATAGGGAATGGGCCAAATTTTATGGTTAAAGCAATTGCAGAAGGTTATGGTGTCAAAATGCCGTCATTCTTTATGTATATATTGCGTTATAGCATTCCAATATTACTTCCTGTATTGATCATTGTTTGGTTATTATTTTTCTAATGTGTTGTCGAGACAATTTTTTTTAACTATAGTCACACTGTTCCAGATCGTACTCTTCGGAATCGTATATAACGTTTCGTGCACATTCCACAGTAAAATAGTGTGTAACAACATTGATATACGCATAATCGGCAAACAAAAAATACTAACAAAAAAGGAGGTGTATAAATGTATCAAATACGACGATATAATGATGAAGAACATAGATCAATTGAATGTAAAAAAAATAAAGACACAAATATATAAACTACAACAAGTCGACGATGTTATAATATCAAAACACTTTGATGGATCTTTAATTATAAAAATAAAATTAGTTGAAATCATTGCACGCTATGAAAATATGAACGATGATAAAAGTAAGTTCGTAGACAATAAAGGAAACATAATAGAAATTGCTGAAGATATTACACTAAACCTCATAAACGTCTATAGTAATAGTCTCGAATCAATAAGAAACAGAAATTTTTTGGATATGATTGGCTACATAAACAAAAGTAATATTTTAATGTCAAAAATATGTAAAATTAAAATAGATAGCAAACAGGTTGACATATATGATATCGACACTAATAAGATTATATTAGGGGAGTGTGATGGTTATAAAACCAAATTAAATAATTTAAAGGTGTATTATGCAACTAAAGGTAAGATACTTGTTGGTAAGTGTGAGTACATAGACTTAAGGTTTTTGAACCAGATTGTTATTGGCAATGAGACATGATAAAAATACAGTTGTTGGGTTGGATATAGGAAATTCCAATATTGTAGTTGCAATTGGAAGTGTATCTAATGACAACGTATTTAGTGTACTTGGCATCGGAAGATCGAAATCTGACGGAATAGTAAACGGACGTATAATTAATCTTTCCAAAGCAACAAAGAGTATAAAATGTGCTATATCTGAAGCAGAACTTTTATCTGGTATAACCGTACGTAAAGCAAATGTATCTACATTCGGAATTCACTTTTCAACAAAGATGTATCATAATAGTAGTTCTATTAAAGACGTCAATTACGAAATATCAGAAGATGATGTAAGTTCAATGAAGAATGATGTGTTTAGATTACCGACGCAAGATGGTCTACAATTATTAGATGTCATTCCACAGAAGTACAAGGTGGATTATTCTTCAGAAATCAAAGATCCTGTTGGGATGATCGGTACTCGACTTGAAGGAGATTACTACTTACTTCTCTCTGAAAAAACAACGTTAAGTAATATAAACAAATGTTTACAAAGATGTGGTATAGAAATTGAGAATGTTGTAATATCTCCAGTAATGAGCAGCTCAATCACAATAAGTGAAAAGGAAAAAGATGCAGGTATTTGTTTGATAGATATCGGTGGTGGAAATACTGATGTGATTGTTTTTGTCGGTGGAATAATAAAATGTGTAGCATCGATACCTTTTGGAGGTATTAATATTACCGAGGACATAAAGTATGGATTAAATTTAAGTTACGATCAAGCTGAACAAGTGAAAATAAAATACGGTAATGCGATGAGTAATAATGTCAACTATGATGAGGTGGTATCGATAGAAACGTTTGATGGTTCTCTAAAAAATATCTCAGTGTACAATTTATCTCAAATAATCGAAGCTAGAGTAAGGGAAATAATTCATTTTGTACAGAATCAAATTAATGATATATCTGCAAACATGATACCAGCTGGAATTATACTGACAGGAGGAGGAAGTATGTTACACTCTGTTAGAGAACTTGTGGAACAACAAACAGGTATACCTACACGTATAGGTGAAATTATGAAAGACAATATAGATGTACAAGACTGTGATATTTGTATACTGGATGCTACAGCTTTAGGTTCTATGTGCTACAACATTAAGAATGTGTCACACGATCATAAAATTATTAATATGAAAAGAACAGAAGGTGTATTTAAAAAGATTCTAAAAAAAATAAAAGGATTTTTGATCGATGATTATGGTACTCAACAATGATTAACGGATACGAATTTGATTTTAATCTTTCTCAGACTAGATCAATAATAAAGGTTATCGGAGTTGGAGGAGGTGGCGGTAATGCCGTCACAAATATGTTTAAAAGAGGAATTCAAAATGTATCTTTCGTGGTATGTAATACTGACGCCCAAGCACTGGAGAATAGTATAGTTCCTAATAAGTTACAAATAGGAATGGACCTTACTCGTGGTCTTGGAGCTGGAGCTAACCCAGAAGTTGGTAAAAACGCTGCAATAGAAAGTAAGAATGAGATTGAAAGTCTCTTGAATGATGGAACAAAAATGGTGTTCATAACTGCAGGTATGGGGGGAGGAACTGGTACTGGAGCTGCCCCTGTTATTGCCAGTATAGCTAGTAAACTTGAAATACTTACAGTTGGAATAGTTACTACTCCTTTTAGTTTTGAGGGTACAAAAAAAATGGAACAAGCTCAGAAGGGAATAAAGGAGCTAAAACAATACTGTGATACCGTGTTGATCGTTCTCAATGATAAACTACGAAAAGTTTTGGGCAATTTATCTATAAGTAATGCATTTTCTCAGGCTGATAATGTGCTTACCACAGCTGCTAAAAGTATCGCGGAAATAATAACAGTCCCAGGATATATTAACGTTGATTTCGAAGATGTAAAAACTGTGATGAAAAAATCCGGAACTGCTGTTATGGGTTCTGCTCAAACAGAAGGAGAAAACAGAGCACAAAAAGCTGCTGAAATGGCATTAAACTCACCACTACTTAACATTCGCGACATCAAAGGAGCAAAAAAAATACTACTGTCTATTGTATCTGGATATGATGATGAACTACAAATGGATGAATTGTCTATAATAACTGACTATATACGTGAACAAGTTGGCAACGACGTAGAAATGATATTCGGACATAGTCTCGATAGTCAACTGAAAGAATCAATTAGAGTTACTGTCGTAGCAACAGGATTCGAGGATAGTGAACCGATAATTGAACTTAATATAGATGAAAACATTAGCGAAACCGAAGAAAAATCTTCCGCAAGTAATGTAAAAAAAAAGAATAAAAATCAAAACACAAAAAAAAACATTGATAACAAGCAGCAACTTTTATTCGATGATCTTGAACAAGATGAATACAACAATAAGTACCTAAAATATAAAAAAGTAATAAATTTTGACGAAAATTTCATTGCAGAGTATAAAAATGTTCCAGCTTATGTAAGACGAAATATAACATTAATAGATCTGAAACAACGCAACTAAGTCCAATAGGATATAAAGAATTTTGCCCTAACGACTATTCCTGACTTATATTTTGAATTTATTTGATTAATCTCTACGGTACTAGACATTTAAACAGTGAAAATATTCCACAACCTTTATTACAAAAATATTCGCAACCACCACAAATGGACACAAACTACTACACATTCAACCAAGGTATCACTTAATAGTAATACACCTCTTAATTACGACCACCACGAATAAAATACTCCTTAAAAATCTTAATTCAAAACAGTTGCATAGCAAATACTCTCTCTTATATCCACCAACTTCCACCAACGAATATACAAATAGAAAGACCATTAGTATAAAAAAGGTTACTTACTCTATCACTCGCAATTAAGCCCATTATATCTAGGGTTAAGACATTAATTCCCAAAGTAACCCACTTACGAAAATCTAATCTAAGGAGTAAGTTCTACTCTAACTCCTCTTGAACCAATTAAAAAACAACGATCACCATTCTCATCACATATTCCAATCCACGGAACACTAATCATCAATCCTCCACTATAACATATATCATTAGATCTATTATTACCTCCTTTACCGTTATAACTACACCTAATTCCTATTCCAGGTTGCAATAATGGAAAGTAAGGGGCTCTATCTCCGAAATTTATGTAAAGATCTCCAAATAAAGTAAGATTAACAATCAAACCTGCATAACTATTAAACCAATACGTACATGAAATAGCATTTCCAAAGAAAAACGGGACCAAACCATAGTTGCCATCAGGTATAAAATATATAATATTTATGTAAAAATTAGCAACATTCATCCCTCTCCATATAAAAGAAAATTGACAATTTTTTTCTCTCTTTCACCCCCACTTTTTTTTGTTCTTAACTTTCTTATTCATGTAACTTTCAAAATCTAACATATCATTCTTCTGAGGAGTCACTTTATCGTCGCTTGATATATCATTAGAGTTTAAACATATAACGGCAATTAACACGTAAAAAACCTTAAGTCTCACACAATAGCACTTAAAAAACAAAAAAATTCGGAAACCTCACCATTTTTTATAAAACAAAAAACCTCACTTACTTCTAACTTAAACCCAAAACATCACTCACCATTTTTAAGAGTCTTAACCTCCTTCAAAACCTGTTTGAACGTATCCTTTTGTTCCTGACTAAAGTCCTCAATTCCATCAACGTCTTCATCTGTAAGCAATAACAGAGATTCCCCATCAAGAGCCAAATTCCTTATTGCTTCCTCCGAAACAGTACTTAACTTTGATTTCAAAAACTCTAATACCTCAAAATCGGAACTACCCTTTGTTATTATTATTTCTGATTTCTCCACCGACTTAACAACTTCACCTTTCATTTCATTCTTATCCTTCAATTCAACGCTTTCCTCTTTTCTACACAATTTGAAAAAACTATAATCATTTCCATATAAACTAAAAAAAACAACCCACAACACCACATCAAACACACGTCCCTTGAACACTCTAACCATATTCATAAAGTATGAATAAAGTGAAAACTTTAGTTCACATAATGTTAAAATGCTCCTACCAATACATGACTTATCTATATCATAATCAAAGACCGACAGTTTGAATAAGAACATTCACTTCTGTATTTCCTTCCACAGTGCTAGATTTAACTCACTCGGATCTTTAATAAATTTCTTATATTTGTCAATATTTTCTCTCAGTGGAAATATTAATTCCCATCCGCCACGTTCACGTTTCAATTCATCAAGATTCTCCTGTAAACGTTCCTCAAAATTTAATATCCTTCGTTTCGTGTTTTTGTGATCATAAGGTTTTATTCCGACAAGATTAAATAAATCCGTAAACATCTTATCAAAAAACACAAGGTCTATTGGACTATCTTCCATCGGTTTTATATCTGGAGCAAGATTGATTTCTAGTAAATAAGGTTTCAATTTATTATCCAAACATACATCAACACCAAAAATTTCGTAGACATTTTTAGAACTTGAAGTAACATACTTATTGAATTTTTTAATTTCCGAACAATAATTGGAAAGAACAGCTTTTACACAAATATCTTGTATCTGTTTCTTTATGGATGGAAAATCAATGTTGTTTTTGCTACAATATTTTTCAAAAGAATAAAAACTACTCCTACTCAATGAAAACACGTCATATTGATTATTTATCTTAAATCCTTTTTTATCTTTGTTAAAATAGGAATGATTCAAATGAACTGCGTTATCATCAATAAAATCTTCATCATCTGTCCATTTTTTTGAAGTAAATGTGACATATCCATCACCATGTAAATAAAAACACAATGGATCAACACTCGTTACTAAAATAAATAATCTGAAATTGTATTTTCTATCAAATATTAAATGAGGAATTATATACTCTGAAGCAATCCCATACTTCGGAATATCATCGACACTATTTATAATCTTTATTCCACGCCCTCTAGATAAACCTTGAGGTTTTACTATCCACAATTTGTGTTTATTAAAGTTTTTCACAAGACTTTCTTTATCTTCCGGCAACAGATAACTTTCTGGCATAAAATTATACTCTTTTGGATATAACTCACGCATCTTGTTATATTCCTTCCACAACTTACCCTTATTTGTTAAATATCCAAAATACGGAAAATGATTGTACCTTTGATATTCATTCAACGAAGATAAAACATTACCTAGATTTTTGCCATATTGATACTTGTAAATCACATTTGCATTCTTTAAGAATATTGACTTTTGAATCCCAATACTATTGAATACCTTAGTTATTGGTCCATATCCTCCAAAACTGTATATTCCATTTTTTTTACTGTTAATTACAATTTTTTCTATATTCGATTCATCAATTGGCTTGTTCAACTTTGGGTCGTAGTTAAAAAATACAGTTCCATCACTCTTTAACTTTATTGTCTGCGTTTGGAACTTTTGCTTAAGAGGAAAACCAGAACACAAATCATTGTAGTTATAAATGTAATAACCAAATCCTAACACGAACGCCACTACAACTCCGACGAATACCGTAATCTTAACAATTTTTACAAGCGATTTCCTATGCATCACCTATTTAATATTTACTTTTATTTTTATTTACACAAACCGAAAAAATCACAATCGTTTCCACAAAAACAAAACACACGCCCTTTCAACACCCTAACCATACTCACATAGTACAGATACCCCGTTCGTAATATTTAATTAATCTTGCTAATGTAACTTATCTATCGTATCGTAAAAAACATCGACAAATTTATATCATAATCAAAGACCGACAGTTTGAATAAGAACATTCACTTCTGTATTTCCTTCCACAGTGCTAGATTTAACTCACTCGGATCTTTAATAAATTTCTTATATTTGTCAATATTTTCTCTCAGTGGAAATATTAATTCCCATCCGCCACGTTCACGTTTCAATTCATCAAGATTCTCCTGTAAACGTTCCTCAAAATTTAATATCTTTCGCTTCGTGTTTTTGTGATCATAAGGTTTTATTCCGACAAGATTAAAAGTATCACACATTACTCTATCAAAAATTACATCTCCACATTTACATTTAAAATCTAGATCCGGGGCCAAATTGATCTCTAATAAATATGGTCTTAAGTCTTTTGATAAAATGACATCTACTCCAAATATCTCATAGATATTTCGACTACTTGACATGTTATATTCCTTGTATATCTTCAGTACATAATCAATATTTGACAAAACAGCCTTCACAACGTAATCCTTTACATTATTTATGATCTCCTCATAATGAATGCCATTTTTCAATGCAAAATTTTTGTAAGAATGAAGACTGCTAATAGATGGTTGTAACACATCCGGGTTGTCATTACTTTTCCACGCTTTCGACTTAACATTTATACACTTATTTGTAAGATGCATAAAACTATCCTCGTAAAACTCTTCATTGTCAATAAATGTATGTGTTGCGAAGCGAACCATTCCATCAACGTACAAATAGATTTTTAACGGTTCGACACTTGTGATCAAACATGGTATCCTAAAATCGTACTTTTTGCCAAATATTAAATGAGGAATTATATACTCTGAAGCAATCCCACACTTCGGAATATCATCGACACTATTTATAATCTTTATTCCACGCCCTCTAGATAAACCTTGAGGTTTTACTATCCACAATTTGTGTTTATTAAAGTTTTTCACAAGACTTTCTTTATCTTCCGGCAACAGATAACTTTCTGGCATAAAATTATACTCTTTTGGATATAACTCACGCATCTTGTTATATTCCTTCCACAACTTACCCTTATTTGTTAAATATCCAAAATACGGAAAATGATTGTACCTTTGATATTCATTCAACGAAGATAAAACATTACCTAGATTTTTGCCATATTGATACTTGTAAATCACATTTGCATTCTTTAAGAATATTGACTTTTGAATCCCAATACTATTGAATACCTTAGTTATTGGTCCATATCCTCCAAAACTGTATATTCCATTTTTTTTACTGTTAATTACAATTTTTTCTATATTCGATTCATCAATTGGCTTGTTCAACTTTGGGTCGTAGTTAAAAAATACAGTTCCATCACTCTTTAACTTTATTGTCTGCGTTTGGAACTTTTGCTTAATAGGAAAACCAGAACACAAATCGTTGTAGTTATAGATGTAATAACCAAATCCTAACACGAACGCCACTACAACTCTGACGAATACCGTAATCTTAGCAATTTTTACAAACGATTTCCTATACATCACCTATAAATTCTCGTTGTCCAATTCAAAATAACTTTGTGGATGTGAACAAACAGGACATATTTTTGGAGCTTCCAAACCAGTGTAAATATGTCCACAATTTCTACACTTCCAAACATGAATTCCTGTTTTCTTCCTGAAAACCTCGTCGTTTTTTACATTATCCAACAACTTCTGGAATATTTTTTCGTGATTTTTCTCTATCTCTCCAATAAGTCTAAACTGATTAGCTATATCAGTAAATCCTTCTTGTTCTGCAACATTAGCAAACTTATCGTACATTGACGTCCACTCCTCATGTTCTCCACCTATTGCTGACCGCAGATTATCTTCCGTGGATTGTTTACTGTTCAAATGTTGATACCATATTTTGGCGTGTTCTTTTTCATTGTTTGCAGCATCTAAAAATATCTGTGCAATTTGTTCATATCCTTCTTTTTTAGCTATACTTGCAAAGTATGTGTATTTATTCCTTGCCTGAGATTCTCCCGAAAAAGCTGCCAGTAAATTCCTCTCCGTTTCCGATCCTTTCAAATCCATAATTTTGTATAAAGATCTTTTTATGCTATTATTTATATTCACACTTTACTACAATTGGGTACATTCTTGATGTTTATGCTTGCAACTATTTATTTCAAATAATTTATTACCTACATTGCACTATAACGACATGGTTAGTGCAATTAAAAATATTTGATTTAAATCCAAACACTTCGTTAGATATGCATTTGTTAGTAGAAACTGTTCTAAAATTCCCATAAATTTGTCAAAGTTTTTTTACAATAAAATTTCAGATATTTTTATTCGTTTCGTATGTAAACATGGATAAGATACTCAAGGCAATTCTTGCAGGAAGCAGCATGGCCATCGTGGTAAATATGGAAGATATGGAAGAAGAGGAAAATAGAGGAAGTATAGAAGAGGCGGAAGATATTTGGGAACGAACAGATTATGGTTACAGAGTTTATAAAGAATATGCTAATGTCGAGGGACTTTTAAAATTCCTAAGGAGTGAAGGTTTTGAAGTAGAATATAAAAAAGAAATTAGAAGCTTGGAAGATGAGGACGTATTTAGAGGAACAATGTGTAAACACAGAAAAGGAGAAGAGTATGACGATGATATTACGAACGAACCTTACGTAGTTGGATCACATTACGGAGTCGTAATAAAAAGAATAAACCAGAGGTATAAATTGTTCATAGATAGACTTGAATATGAAGAAAATAATGTTAACATGAGTCGTCTTGAGAGTTTTTAGGAAAATTAAATATTCATCTCAGTGAGGAGGATAAGTATTATATTGAAAAAACACCTAAGGGTAAAGAGGATAGAAAGTGGACAAAAGAAGTCACAACAAATTCTGGTAATAGTGATTTTTTAACCGATATATATAAGTACCACGTTATCGTCTGTAGGAGAAATGATGGGATGTATGATGTACGTATTGATGGAATAACAAAGGAAAATGAACATAATCGTCAATTGCCTCAATCTTATCAAAATAAAAAAGTGTTTAAAGAACAGCCTCAATCTTATCAAAAAAAAGGTACCATTGATTGCTGCATTTTTTAAGGCTTTATTTTTCTTTTACGTGATCACGGATAGAAAATTAAAGTTATTTCTTTATTCGTTGTTATCTAATGGATAATCATTTATAATGTTTTGTAATTCGTTAATACTGTTAGTAATATCATCTTTTATATCATCATAAGAGGCAATACTATTCAACAAGTAGGTATACTTAAGAAATAATGTTTTTTCACATGTTACAATCAACTTATTTTTGTGCAATCTATAAACTTCTCTCATTCTTCTTCGTACCAGATTTCTATCAACAGCTTTTTTAAGGCACTTTTTGGGAACATGTATCAAAACCTGTTTGTCTACACCTTCATACACATCAATCAACCACTGTACTTTTATTGTTTTAAAACAACAGAGATATTGACCATTCTCAGATAACTGCTTTATCTTCTTATAACTACAAAGTCTTTCACATTTTTTAAACTTGTTATTCACAAATATCTATTGACGATTTGCTAAAATACAACTCATATTCCCCTTAATAAATAAAACAACTATGAATGATACAATCGTCATAAACATCCCTATCAAACCACCAACATACACGTCCCTATAAAAATGTTGTAATAAATACACTCTCGACACAGATATAGACAGCGCGAATATTAACAAAAATATTGTCATAGCAATGTTTGGTTTATAACATAAAAGAATAGCCGTAATCACTATAAAACCCAGTGCAGAATGACCAGATGGAAAACTATAATTGTACAACATCTTGACCCCATCAACTGTATTCAAATGAATACCCGGATATAAATCGTTCAGGACAACAATGGGTCTAAAATTATTCGACACAATAACTCTCTTAATTAAATGAACCACTGCTGACGATAAACAAAAACTGACGAATATCGTGTAAAACAAATCCATTTTTATATCCAATATCTTCACTTTTGCAATAAAATAAAGTGCAAATAGAATAGATAAATAAACTAAATTCTCACACAAAATAGTTACGTATGATAAAAATTTGTCCAAAATGTAAGTGTGATGATTGTTAAACCACACGCTTATATCAATACTGTTAGAAATGACCAACGGAATAGCACAAACAATAAGCAAAAGAAAAAACAAAAATGCAACAAATATTAACGAATATCTATTCTGCACAACAATACTCGATAAAGACACTACCATTAACTATTATAAACAGACGTTATACCAAAATACTCCTCAATTGTTAGTTTGTTTTCGTAAAGATATTTTGCCAATTCTTTACCTACATATCTGAAGTGCCACGGCTCGTATATCGTCCCAGTAAATTTCCTTTTACCATATGGATACCTCATGATAAAACCATATTCCCAACAATTCTTTGCAACCCATTTACCCTCTTTTGTATTACCAAACGTAGTCATTCCTTTTTCAGTTTTTAAATCAAAACATAGACCAGTTTGATGTTCACTATGTCCAGGTCGACCACAATAAGATTCAACAATCTTAGGATCCTTATCCTTTTTTAAATATCGCTCAAACAATTCCCCCTGATATTTATACGACCTATATCCAGACGTTATATATATATTTAAATTCTTCTTCTGTGCATCAACCTTCATCTTATTAAATGCTTCCCTTACATGACTTTCTATATCCGGTTTCGTCGGAGAATAATCTCGTGGTACTGAATATGTACGATTAACAATTAACAAATCATTAATATACGTCAAACCATCCGCATCGTATATATCGAAACCTTTTCGAGTTTTACCCACCAGCGTCATTTTACATAAATACTTCATCGGAATACGAATCTCAGACTTATCATATTTACAAACTCCGAGAATATGGCCATCATCATCTACTGTTGATTCAATATTTAAGACTACTCCCTTATGGATAAGACAACCACCAACTTTAACTGACGTCGTGGTAACATACTTCCCAACAACCTCACATCGAATAGACGATAAAAATAAAAAAACGAAAAAAAAAGACTTTGAAAAACAATTCATCAAAAAAAAGGAACTACACTTTATTTACCAAGATATCCTTATCGAATTTAAGTTTCTTCCCATCTCCACCAAGATCAATCTCAGACTTCAAATATACGTTCCACAAGTTAAAAAGACTTCCAGTACCTACCTTAAACACAGGAGTTACTCCCCCCCCCATTGTGAATTTCGTACTAGGAAAGGCCTTAAACACCCCGTAAAAACTACCACCAATATCTATATATTTGCCTCCATTAAAAGGCTTCCCCGCGACGCCTATAAACCATTTGTAAAAACCACCCATCGGTAATCGTAAAACCATACCATTAACTTCACTATCAATAAAAAATCCAAACTCTCCATCCAACTTCCATCCCATATTCTTAATAAAACCGTAATAGTAATCTTTTTTCCCAATACTCCCCTCAATCTTTAATTTAAAACTTCCATTTAAAAGTTTAGGATTTAAACATTTTTCCTTCCACTTACATACAACTTTATTGTAAAATTTATTACCGTAATCATTCATTCCCCAACGACTTCCAATAGTTACCTTGTCAATAAAACCAAACCTAAACCTCTCAGTAAAATCGAATATTAAATTAACAAAAACAACGCCTGGGAGAAAAAAACCACCAGTATTTCCCTCTTGAACTCTGTTCTGATAATAGTTGTAATAGTTTTTTTTCGATGTATCATAATAAAAACTACCCCCATTTAAACACAAATTTCCAAACCTTTCATCACAACTTAATTTGTAAAAACCAAAATCGAAACTCCCACCGATATCAACCTTAAAAAAACTTTTAACTACATCTACTGTCGTTTTGAAACCAACTTTTACAGGGATACCAGCGGCTCTAACATTCACACGGCATATCTTCCCGTCATCCCAAGGAGATAGAAAACTGCCAACAAACTTACTAAAACCAGAATACTCTGCGGTGAATACAAGAGCTAAACTCTTCAATGGTTCCCACTTCAAACTGTGAAGTGTCAACACACCCTCGTCATACACTCCATCCACGGTACTTTCTCCGTATCCATAAGACATAAGAAACTTGCCGCGCTTGTACTTAAAAGTAAAATCTTTTACAGATACAAGACTCCAAATGTAATTTATATCAAACAACCCTCCATCACCGTAAAATTTTTCTCTAGAAGCCAAATATTTAAAATTTTCAGGTTTAAAACACGACTCTACATTTACACTAAGATCTTGTCCAATGCCCAATACATTATCAAAAGTACTTTTTACCTTTACCTTTCCATAATTCTTTTTATTCCAATTGGGGGTAACACCCTTTCCTTCAAATCCACCACTAAACTCGAAACTCGTATCAAAATTAAAGTTCCCTAATAAAAAAAAACCAACAAAAACCCACACTACATGAAACCTAAACAAGCACATATAATAGTATAAGAAAGGAAATTGTAAAAAACACCTTGACATTTTTTTTTGATGAAAAAATATTACAGTTCCCCCAACTGTAATTAGAACCTTACATTTGACTACCTTATATCTTTTATCTCCTCGATAGGTAAACCAGTACAGTATGATATCGTCGAAATGTCTATATTTTTTTTCAACATCTGTTTTGCTGTTTCGATGGCCTTCTGTCTCGCACCTTCTTCCCTACCTTGTTCATACGCTATCGTCTTATCGCTAGTATTATCATTCAGCTTATTCCTAACAGATTCTACCCATTCCCTCTCTTCCTCATCTGTACTTATAAATTCCAATTCATCCCTAGCTTTACATATATCTCCATCCTTCAAGTATTCACTGTCCATATCTATCGGATTCTTCAAAAAACTTAACCAACCATTCAACAAATCTCTTAAATCAGGATCTTTAACTTCATACTTCTCCAACTCTATAAATACTATCCTCATATGATCAGTCATCACCTCATAAGGATCTCTATCTGTTTTCGTAAACGTCATGTAAGCATCGTTGATGGCCTCACTCCTCTTAGTCACATTCTCTCCCAGTATCCATATACTTATCACCTTAGGAGTATTGTATGACTCTTTAACATTCAACTGATCAGAAAATAACCTAGAAGCATAATATAACGCCCTATTAGGAAGATCATACGTATTCCTACATTGCAATTCTACATTAAACATAGTACCATCATCACCTCGCGCCTTAACGTCTAACCTACAATCCTTATTCCGCTCTAAAACCTTCGTCAACTCCGGATTAACCAATGAAAGATCTACTATATGAGGAAAACCTCGCAAAATAGCATTTATTAAGGATATAAGTAGAGATTTGTTCCGCTCAATACCAAAAATACGCTTGAATATATAGTCAACTTTGGGATCAAACAATATGTACCTGTCACTCATAACTAATAGTTATAAAATGTAAAAAGTACTCTAATTATTGCCATCTACATTTTTCAGATTATTTATTGTTGGATTATCGATTATAACATGGTTAGTGTATTCCCACGATTGATATATGTGTCCTCCATCATTCTCTATTATTTCTATTATCTTTAAAAGAAGATCTTGCTTTATCATCTTCATGTTAGCTAACGAATTAGTTGTAGCGAATGCTTTGACGGTAAGAACAAGTGCAGAATCATTTATATTATCACTACACACCAAAGAACTTATTTTATGATTGATTTTATCATGATTATCCAATATCGCATTAACATCATCTATTATCTTCGGTATTATTCTATAATCACCGTAATCTATCAATATCTCTAACAGTATCATCTGAGAAGTAGATTGACTATTGTTTATTATTGAAGCATCATCGAATACAGAATTTGGAACATATAAAACCTTTTTATCTGAAGTTAAAATTTGTGTCATTCTAATACCTATTTTTACAACACAACCTTCAATCCCTTTTGATGGAATATCTATTAAATCATTAATCTTAAATGGACCATTTATCAATATTGATATTCCGCTAATACAATTTTTGATAACATTCTGAGATGCGTATCCTATGACAAGTGTTGGTGCCCCAACGAGAGTCAATAACTTCATTATACTCACATCAAACACGTTTAAAATAAGCAAGAACATTACAAAATATCCAATAAAAGTAAATGCTTTACTAAAAAAAACGAGAACGGACTTATCCTTTATGTTTTTCAATATAAGGCCATCATTCAAACAAGAATTAAATTGTTTATTAAACCTAACTATTGCCAACCAAGACATCCATACGAAACATATTTTTTTCGTCTTCATTACGTAACCAACGATTGTCGAATCGAAATATTCAAAAAAATAGAATCCAACGTAATACACTAATTGCATTAAGACAAGTAAAATAAAAGGCAAATAAATTGCCTCCATGATTATCTGCAATAACCTTACTCTAGTTGATTCTCCAGTCATTTTCGTAATCCGTGATCTTATATATACAACAAAAGAAACAGAAATTAATGCGATAAAAATATACGAACCTAAGAAAAAAAAAGTATTCATCATCACCTAAATGAGAAAAATTAACAATACCAAAACTTATCTACATCGCAACCATTTTTGTAACAAACTGTTCTAAAACACCGCCTGCAAGAGTTGTATTTGCTCTCTTAAACTTCCCCTTTTCTTCAATAGATGTTCAGAAATTTTTTTTACAAAATCATCATCACACAGACTCTTTCTTAAAAAACTATCAAGGTCATCATAGTCACAGCCTAATTTTTCTGCTGTAAAAGTGCTAAGTTTTTGTAATTTTAACAAATTTAAATTTGCCAATTCTCTTTTAACAAAATTAAATGCACTACCATCGTCGTTAAATCTACTCGCCTTTTCTATATCAAAATTAGAATCATCGATATTATTTTTGCACATAATTAAGTACTCATACGTCCCCATCATTCTATCTTTTCCCAAAAGAGGAGTAATCAAACAGAGCGCCTCCTCTCTTTCATTAACATTTCCATTATAACATTCCTTGAGCAACTTATACAAGTTATTATCGTTATATACTTCAGGATGCGAGCTATAAAAAAGGCCAAACAAATCCATATATTTTTCACGCACGCAATCTCTAAAATTTTTATATTTCCATAAATTATATGTTTTTGCATTTTCTACACAAAATATCGACTTATTAAATTCCCTAGAAATTTTACCAATTACTTTACTAGTAGGTTCACTATCAACATCATCCTCTTTTTCGGCGACTGCTCTGAATAGTTCTTTAATAACATATTCACCTAAATGCCCCAAAAACAAAATCGAAAAACTATCCTTATCCAACACTTCTAAAATTTTATCGTCAAAATACTGAAGTTCAATTTTCCCGTCACCCATTAATTTTGTATCAATATCTATACTCCTGTTAAATAATTGAAAAATCGTTAACCCATCAAGCTTCCCAACTTTATTAATCAACACCGGATTCATACAAACAGGGATCATTTCAGGCCCAGGAGCATAAAACTGTCGATGGAGACATACCAATTTATTAATTTTTTTTTCTAAATCTATACCGCTCTTGTAAGGATCTTTCGATTTATCGAAATTGACGATAAAATAATAAATCCATAAATTCTCATCAAAAAGACCCAATACGTCGTCGCTCAGGGCATCCTTTTTTTCACCAGGCATCAACCCACTAAAATCTCCGAGACTTACATTACACAAAAACCCACGTATACTATCCAAAAAAAATCTCAATTTCCCAAGCTTTTCATGTTTTACAAAAAAATTAAGGTATCCACTTGGCTTAGAATGCTTTAAAATGAAGTTCTTCATTAGTTTGAATTGCTCTTCATGCAGCAATTTCTGATCATCATTCATCATTTTATGTTTATCTTCAAATTCGTCACGTCTATAAGACCCTAACAACTTCAACATGCCCTCATAAACGGATTTATTCACAAATTTTTCAATAGAATTAGTATCCACCACTTCAATTTTTTTAATTTTTTCAATTTTTTCAATTTTTTCAAGATAATATTTCAAATTATCCACAGTTTCTGTTCCTATTCTCGAACCATAAAACCTTTTTACAAATCCAAACAAATTACTTTCCTTATTATCAAAAATACCATTATCAACCCTACCAATGTCATCTCCCTCCTGACATTCGTCAATAAAAAAAGACAAAGATCCCGTATTTGTATAAGCTTTTCCATCCAAAGAAATAAGAGGTAAGTTATTTTGACTACCAAACATGTACAAATATTTTATCCAATCAGGTAATCCAATGTATTGACCAAAATGTTCACCAGATCCTCTACTCCCTATCATATCAAACACAAATTTCTGATCACATCTAAAAAACTGTTCAAGAACATCATCTTTAAAAGCACCCAAAACATGTTCTTTAAGTTTTGGTCGTTCCGTGTCGTCAACATCCAAAGAAATGAATACCTCTCGCCATATAAAATTCTGAACATCTTCACCACCTAATAATCCTGAGGATAAATAATCCATAAGACTCTCGTAAAAAGACCTTACATTCTCGTACGGATCCGATAAAATAAAAACACATTGACATTTAAATATTAAATCTGCAACAGCTGGCCAAATAGTATTGTTTACATTTTTAACATTGTTATTCAAATCCTCTTCCGTACATTTTAAATCTCCACCTGGGCAAAAACCCAACCAATCCCAAGAAAAAATTCTGTCAAGAGTACCGGTAGTATCTTTAGCAAACTTGTTAACATTAATATGTTTAGAAAACATACCTTTTATACTTTCTTTAATTTTTTCATCAACAGGTTCCTTATATTTTTTCACCATCTTATATACAAAATAGTTTATCTGGTTGTGTGTACATGTGCCACTCTTTGGATAGAACACATCCTTGTGATATTTTTCATCTTCAACTAACTTATCAACCACACCATCCAAACATATTTTTACAACTTTGTACTTTTTCTTGTCTTCACCCTTAAAATCATATTGATTCCCACGTATTTCGTTATCCGATATATTATTTAGGTAAAGCACAGAATCCAAGTAAGTATAATTCTCAATAGATCCTTCTTCATAAAGATGTTTAAAAAAATTCCAATTATCTTTATTCTGCTGTACGAATAAATTAACGATTTTGACACTAGAATTGTTAAAAACATTTACATTAGCATCACTACCTATTATTTTCTTTAGCACAAGTTCATATAACATTTTTTTCTTGGTTGTATCATTCACAACAACCGCGCTGTAATCGAAGTTCTCTACATATCCACCTAAAACCTCGTTTTTTTCTTTATCCGAAAACGAAACAGACTTTTCTAGCACTAACAACTGTTTAACAACAGTATTTCGTTGACCTTCTGTTAAACTCTTAAACCATTCCGATATTTTAGTCAAAAGCATTCTTTTCTTTTTTCCATCTTGTCCCTTGAGTTCCCAGATAAAGAAATTATTCACAATATCAGTAAGAATTTTTTCTAGTTTATCTTTGTATAAATCCTCCAAAGTTTTATAATCATGTTCTCCCAACATTCCGTTAATTATTAACCATACAATACCATTAACATCATTGGAACCCACCAATTTTTTCAGAAAACCTTCAGTAAAGACATTTTTGCCTACATAATGATCCTTTATTTGGGCTTTTTCCTCATCACTAAAGCTTGCACAACCATCTATCTTACCATTCAAGTCTTTGACAGACTCTACCACCAATCCGTTTACAAAATTCTCAATTTCTTTTATTTTATCAGGAGTACTTATACCATCTAAACACTTTTCTGTCAAATAGTATTCAACTTGATTATTACATTTCTTGATTTCATTTAAAACTTCTACAATATTAGCACATCTCAAAAGTTCACCGGATTTTTTTTCTTCTAATATTTTATTATTCCGATAATCCCACCTTTTTTTATCAAGAATGTATTCACAAAGTTTCAAAACAGCATTACGTTTGAAAAATTTAACTATATTGGCATTTATCCTCCCATTCACCAACTGTGCAAACAACTCTTCAAAATTTCCTGACTCAAAAATCGCATTATAAATTTTAGTAGCATGTACACGTTTTCCACAAAAACCATTACTTATCATGAAAACCAAAACCTTATTATCTGTTTTTCTTCTGGCACAGTCAATGACCTTGTCAACAACATTATCAACAATATTATCATCACACTTCCTAAAAAGTTTACTCAAATACTCTACACGTTTTCCGAAACTTTTATGACTTTTATCACTATAATCATAATCTGTGATACCAGATTCTTCAAGAATTTTTACCCAAATATTCACTATCTTCTCTGTATAATTTGCTCCATCAGTTCTGATCTTACCAACAGCAGGAGACAACGAATTAAGTTCTTCTACTAGTAATTTTAAATTTTTGCAATTCTCTTGTTTTTTCTCTATATATTTGTCCTTCTCTCCCTTCGATCCCAGCCAATTAGGATTACGTTCATTAACTATTCTTATATCATTTTCAATACTCTCTTTATTCTTTTCATCTCTATCAATTTCTCTTTTTATTCTATTACCCTCTTCAAAATTTCCAATTCTGCCATCATTTAAATAAGGCCTTACCTTGCCTCCTTCCAAGATTCCCATTCTTCCATTCTCCTGCTTTAAAACCTCACTGGCATTGTAAGAATGACTCTTACGTCCCTTCTTACAATTTACCATAGGATCCGCTACCTGTTCAGGACGACAATCTTTTATTTTTAAATTCTTATACTCGTCAAGATCAACGGCAAGGGTAGATTTCTCATTAGCTCTTCTGTTTATGTATGATAGTAAAACCCTGTAAATGTACGGATACAAAACTTCTTTATGTTCGTCTTCACTTCCTTCCAATAGATTCATCACGAGCGAAACATTAAGATTGTTAACAAAATTCTTAACCATTTTGTTCAAATAACTAGTAAGAAAAATATCAAACCCCCAAGCACCTCTGACAGAAGACTCAATCACTCCTTTCCACCAAAGCGTTATCTCATTTGGAGAAAGATTAGGATGATACGCAAAATTACCTAAAGGATCTTCAATACTAACCTCCCTACATACACGCTCTATAACATCCTTAATCTGTGGTGCAACAGTCTCACTGTTTATGAACTTTTCAATGAAGTGTCTCATACCTTTATCAGACACTTCACATCCAGAGTTAAATATAGATAGTAGGTTTTTTGTTATAATCTCTCTGTCATTATCTGTAATTACAGCCGTGTCTACTATGCTCTTCCATCTAGTGGCAACTTTATTCATTTTGAATTTACTCCCCCCCATGTAATTTGGGTGCCCCGTTGGAAGTTTTTCTATTACTTCCTTTTTATCTGGCAAATCACTTCTAAACAAAACCTTATACATTTCTTCCAATTTTCTACTTGACAAACAACAACATAACCTTAAATTGATAGGAGAGTTATTTTTGGCCAACAATTTAAGTAATACCTCAATTGGGACAAGATTAATAAAACTATCGCATACGATACCATTATTGATTAAATCCTCATAAACGTATTCGAAATCACTATATTTAGGAATTTTCGTAAGGGTTTTCGGTCCATTTTTCGCGGACACACACTCGTAAAAATATAACCTTAAACTTTCCAAAATATCCCTCATCTTGCCGTGATGTTCCTGATAAGCCTTCTTTAAATTACAAAACAAAAATTCTTCAGAATCTCCAGGTGAAAATGTACTACTCCTACTCCACAACTCCGAATACTTCCTTCTCAACAGAAAATCCTTATCCTCTGGGAAAATTTCTTTAGAAAAAGCCCAAAAAGTTTTACCCAAAACTTTCCATAACTCTTCATGAAAAGAATCTATACTACTAATTTTCGCACTTTCTATGTAATTTTTTATCGTTGAAGCAACAGATGGAATTCCCGTGCAACTCACAACATCTGGACTCCCACCATGTAATCTAAACCTCCAATTAGGATTTCCTTCTTTAGGTTTAATGATTATAGCATTAAAATAATTCCACAAAAAAGAATATTTTCTAAATTTTTCCTTTACATCATCTACAATACCCTTGTAATTGTAATCTGTTCCCGTCTTTGAAAAAAGTTCCACCACATCAGCCCCACTAAAAGCAAATTTTTCAAGTTGTTTATTAAAGATATCGCGTGCACAAACGCCGTCAATATCTTCCTTACATTTATCTCTCTTCTTTTCAATCTCTAATGGATTTGGATGTCTACTCTTTGTTCTCATTCCTAAAGGATCAGAAGGATCAGGAACAATTATAAAGGTACTAGGATATAAATCGAAATCTTTTTCTATTGAAACTACATCACTATCCTTTAATACCGTACTGCAGTCGCTATAATGCTTTAAACTTTTATAATACTCCAACCTGTCTTCATCCTGTAAATGTTTAATATTATTATTTTTAGAACCATCTATTACACGATACGGTACGCACTGACATCTATCTTTTCCACGCTTTTTCACCCTTTCCTCATACATTTCTAAACCCTTGTCATACTTTCTACTTTTTACTTTTGGCACCTTCTGTGCTAATAATCCTCGTTGCATTTCTGCAGCTTTATAAAGATGACAAAGTTCATGTAGTTCAGGCTTAGAAATCTTTTTTACAATTCCATCTGCCATAGAACAAGCAGTTCCACTCAAAAGAGCCTGCCCTTCGTTTAGTCTATCTATAAGGCCTTTATCTTTATCATTGACAAGAGGAATACAATGACTCTCTATCATATGTCTTTTTTCCTTCCAATCCCTGTTACCCTTCAAAGTTTCCCACGCAGTGTCTTTTTCTTTAGTCCAATATAATTCAATATTGTAAATATCAGATATCTTTTTGCCATTGCTGTCATAGAAACACACCATACGCTTATCAAAATCTTTACCTTCAAGAAATGGAAAAATAAAATAATCACTCTTCTCACAAATCCTCCCTGTATCAGACAAATCAAAACCACACCTAATGCATTTTTTTTGATTTTTTAAACAACATTTTTTACATTGATAGCAATTACCACACACGACGACATTAGTTTTTTTACAGGTTTTACATGTTACTTTCTTTTCTTTACCACCTTTCGCTTTTCTCTTAACACGACCGTCTACATAACAACTGATATGTCCACAACCAACATTAGGGCCTCTCATATCCATTACAATCTCCTTTATTTCATGCTCAAAGTATTCCCTATCTGAGGCAAAAACTTTTCCCTTCACATGATACTTCCCGTCCTCACGCTTTCCGTAAAAAAGATCCTCCAAAACCAACATCCTGTTTATTTGAGCAGGAGTTGCTCCACCAAGTACATAGTCAGTCCTATTGCTGCCAGTCAAACTATCCCATTCATTAACAAAACTTTTATCGCTTTTTAAGGATTTAATCTCCATATTTCTCAGCAAGAACAAACAATCCGCATTAACGTACTTAACCAACGGATTTGTTCTAACAAGTCTGTTGGTTTTATCAATAGCACCCGTATACATGTAAGAAGAAAGTAATTCAGCAAGTGTTTCTTTTTTACAACTCACTTTTTTTAATTCACAACTTAACCTTACAAGATTCTCCGAAAGCTTTATAACAATATATTTTCCCCAATCGTCATATGGCATAGTAAGAGGCTCATCTGCTCTAGACTCAGATAACATCATAAAATAATCGATATCACAAATACACGAAAAGCACCTATTTATCCCTTGTTCAAGACAAATCTCAGTTTTATTCTTAACCAAAGTTTCAGCAGTATATTTACACTGCTTACAATTAGGGTTTCCACAAGAAATAAGACATATGTTATTGTGAGTGAATTGATTTTTTTTGTTTAAAACTTTACAAGCGTCACAGCAATCTTCAAAATTATAATTAAAAATTCTTTTAACTACTCCAATGTCTAGCGTACGAATATATCCATCAAACAAATTACTAACTCCGTATGTACGTCCTTCGACGCATTTCTTTTTAATATCATCCGCTTCGATGTAACCTACAACATCATCAACATCCAAGTACTTTGCATAAGATTCTTCAACAACCTTATTAGCATCTTCCCTATACCACAAACACTTATATTTTATCAACTCATACAACGAGGAACGAAATCTTTTATCAGTAGCAAGTCTCTTCACTTCATTCTCTTCTATTTTAAAATAGGTACTTTGTGTTCCTCCACCCAACGCATACTTCTCGTAGTCCTTAGTACAGATCTTGTTTTTTATCCAATCATGCAGATCTTCCGCCAACAAATATTGAATACAATCCTCAAGTTTTATAAAATGTCCCAATAGCAACGGATACACACAACAATGTTGATGTCCAGATTCAACAAGTCTTCTTAAAAGCAGATGAGGCATACTATCAACAAAATTTACACCATTGTAACTCATAAGCGTCATTACTTCTCTTAATGTTTTAGGCCACCACTCAATTTCCTTTTTCTTATCTTCAGATGACGCCCTATACATCAAACAAACCCTATGAATTACTTTTGTCAATATAGTCCCCTCCTCAAAAACGCTACTATCATTAACATTAAGATTCTCTATATACCAATCCATAGGAAACTTATCTTTAAGAAAAAACTTAACCGCATTCTCGTTTACATGATCCTCATCTAGCGTCTTCGAATTTCTTAAAAAATCAATGGTCCCAGGTGGCCCATCTAGTACAAATAATTCAGCCACACCACCCTCAGAAGATGCTTGAATATGACTGTCCACAAAAGTTTTCGTATATCCTCCAAATGCCGCATGTGAAGGATCCGTTGGTTGGATATTTAATTTTAACGAATCATCGATTGGTTCATCGGTGTATGTATCATATTTGCAACACACCAAACTACTAATTTGATCACATTTCAAATACTTAACTCTAGTATCAGGGAAATTATTAGCTCCACATTCTTTATTTTCAATAAAACCGTCCAGTAACTTATAAGAAATTAAAGAAACTCCTCTATCAATCAATTTAACATCATAAAGATCGTGTTTGCCATCCTTCTTGTTTTCTTTACAGACCGTCTTCTCAATAGTATTTTTACCTGACTCTGTAATCTCCACACTTTCATGTTCCTTCAAATATTTTAAAATTTTAAAGATACTTGAATTTGCCTTATCTCCAGTTTTCTCACAGATTTCGCATAATTTACTAATTTGTTCATCAGTAAAACAAACTTTACTCTTCGCAGAATCAGACAATTTTCCAACACCATTAGTTTGAATAAAATTATCCAAGCCTTCTGGGTGAATATGTTCAAGACCATTAACAACAACACTTTCTATAGTTCCTGACTCACCAACAATACCAAAAAGACTACCAATATCGTAATATTCATCACTCAACCACTCATCATAAATTGTTTGGATTGAATCAGTAATATCCTTATTCAATTTGTTTTTCTCATAACAATCCCTTATGTGGTCAACACGAATTACTAAATTGCATAACAACTCCCTTAAAGTTCCATACTTTCTGCATTTATCAACATCCTTACTCATCTTCCAATTCCCACTCTTGCATTCTTTAATCAACGAAGAGAATAATTTTACTAACAAATCAATTTTAACATCGGCAATCCAATCATTAATAAAATCATACTTATACACCTCATTGACGTCAGGCATCTTGTTCCCGGCGATATTATATTTCCTCAACATGTCTAATTGGGCACCATCACAACAAGGAATCTCAACTAATTTCCCATCTGCCCCAGTTTGATATTTCTGTTGTTCTACATAATTTTCCAGTATAGCACTCACAAAATCTTGATTATTTATTCTTTTAATCTGTTCTTCAGATAAACACTCCAAGTATACGCAACATTTTCTTTGTTTTACACCATCAATCAGTCTCATGTTTTTCAATTCATCCTGGTCAGTTATTCCAATTAAATCAGACTTAAAGAATTTTTTAAAAACATCCTTGTTTTTCCCGATTTGGGATATCAATTTTGTAAAATTAGAAGGATTCATTTTCTTTTTTACGTGTTCTAATTTCAATTGATTATTTTCAAACAAAACTTGAGTTATACTACGACCAGTAACATTACCATCTTTGTCCTTAACCAAAATATTGGTCCAAGCATTAACTCCATTCCAAGCATTAGCCCCATTACAATAAAGATCAACCTTATCAGATCCATCGTATTGAGAACCATCATGATCATTGAAAAGACCCTTAAGTTGTTCTTCCGTCAAAGACTCTATTTTGAATAAATTTTCATCCATTTTACCCTCCTTAAATGAGTGACAACGATCTTTTTTTAATATATCCTTAGTAAAATGGAATAATTGTCCTGGTGCAAAATCTGTAAAATACTTCGAGAGATATTCAATTTTAATGTTTTTAATAATATTACAATCGTATTTATCTTTCAACTCACTTCCTCCTTTGAACGCTATCTTATCAAAAAACCCAGCCTCCTTTATAGCATCTAAAACAAGATAATCATACTTTCCCTGCTTTAAACTACAAGTATTACTATTACCACAACAAGTCTTAACACCATTCAATTGATCGACAGTAAAATTCTTAACAGCTTTTTCACACAATGTCGTTTCACCTTTACCAATTGTCGTGTTCGTAATTTGTGCAGAAGTCATATGTTTGATCTGATTAGGACTCAATAGATCCGTCCTAAACTCTTTATCTTTGTCGTCGTTATAAACAAAAAAGTTATCGCCAAGTAATGGAATATATTCAGAAGGGATACACATAACCTTTTCCTTTAGGATTTTTTTAGGTAGATATTTTATATAACTTCCCAGAACTCTCGTTTGTTGTAGTGTTTGGAGTAAATTATTTAACATTTTGCAAGGAAGATTTCCCAAGGAAGGACCATCGAGAGCACCCTCCTCTATAGCGGCCAACAAGATATTTTCATCAACTGATTTACCAAAATGATCTCCATATTTGTCATCATTCCCAAAAGCTTTAAATATATACTTCCATGCTTTAGCACGTTTCTTAAAAAAACTAATATCTTCTGGTAGTAGTTTTTTATTTTTATGTTCATCATCAACGTATCTAATACCTTTATCTCCTCCATCACAGTAAGTAGTCATTTCGGGTTTTTTTGAAACAACCGCCTTCGATATTTCAGGTGACCATTCACCAAATTTACCTACTATAACAGTGATAGATACATTCTTTTTTATGAATTCAATTATTTCTTTTTCTGATTTTCCTACTGGTTCTAATTTTTCTATTTTTTCTAACAAATTGTCAAAAGCCACTGAATCGTTTCCAAGGATAGCCTGTGCCATTAAAGCTTGACCATGAATACCACTATTGTTATCCACTCCAGAGTAAGAATTATGAAAATTGCATTCATCTGCAGCTCTCCTAACATCCTCTTTGAGTTTATCACGATCTAACTTGTCGATTTTAAAAAGTTCCGTCTGCGCCTCTCCGCTAAGAAAATCCGATTTTTCGTTAAGACCTGCTTTTTCAATATTTTTTAGTTGACGGGCACTAAAAATTTCCAACCTATCATTTGGAACTTCGTTAAAAATACATCCTACAACATCCCCACTTAAATAACCTAATCTATCCGAATTTATACCCCCTATTTTTTCCTCATCAACTCCTCTAAACTGTTCTTTCACTGTATTCACCAACCCATCTTTCGGTACAATATTTATACCCATTTCTTTCTTAACAGTGCCAGGTTTAGATTCATCATCTACTTCATATTCTCTAAATAAAACATCCTTATTAAGATATTGAACTCGTTCAGGATCAATCACACTAAGGATAGAACCATCAAACACATCTCCGTTTAATTTTTCCAATTCTTCTTCTTTCGCTAAATTTATTCCGTAACATGGCTTATCTTCCGTCCCCCAATTCTTCCTTAAATACCCTTTATTAGACATAAGTTCAGCAGCATCCATCTTCTCAAGCTGATTCACGTCGATATCCCCCGTTTTAACATTAAGTTGCTCATTTACAGGCAAATCATTTCTATAATATCCACCTCCTCCATAGCAAGCATTAGGACAACCAATGATAATGCTGATTAATACAAAAAATCTTAATATAAAATCCACAAGTTAAATGTACATACTAATATCAGTTTTTGAGATTATCTCATTATTATGAAGTTCAAATACGGTCAACTCATATTACATTCGATCTTAATGTTATGTACACTAATTATTTCGATATATTTAACTTTTACGTTGTTACTACCGTTTATTACAAATCATGGAAAATTAGTTAGTGTACCGAATCTTATTGGTTTAACAGTAGAAGAGTCTAAAATAAAATTATCACAGGTTGGATTAAGATACAAAGTGTTATCTAATGCTGTATACACAACAGCGTACCCACCATCTACAATAATTTCACAACACCCCAACTATGATGAGAGTGTCAAACCTTATAGAATAATTTATATAACTGCTAATCCGGATACTCCTCCAGAGGTAAAGATTCCATGTCTTGTAGACCATTCGATCATATATGCCTACAGGGTATTAAGTTCACGTGGTTTAATGCTGGGGAAAATCACTTACGTAAGTGATATTGCAAATAATGCTGTTTTAAAAATGTACCATGATAACGAAGAAATACACGACAATGACATTGTATTACAAGGAGACACGATAGATTTTACAGTTGGAACTAACAGTGAATACACGACTGTCCCGGATTTATCAGTTGTAAAGTTACACAATTTGAACATATGCTTACTTGAAAGCCAATTATTATTGGGAAACATTGAATATTGCAATGGTTACGACAACATTCCAGATGACACAATTATTGGACAATCAATTCAACCCAACACACGTGTAAAATGCGGAACTACTGTGAATGTGCGAATAACTAAAACAAATATAGAAGAACAGAATAGTACCATGAACTTAATTCAATAAGTAGTGTTATGAACTTATAATTTTGTCTTTCAACCCGTTGTTAATTTCTTTTACCAATTGTTGAATTTCTTTTCCTACTTTTTGTTCATCCTCCTTATCATGTAAATGTTCGACAAAAACATCTATAACTATCATTGACAATATTGTCTGCATATCAAACCCCTGATATTGCTTTAGGTATTTATTGATTTTATCATTTATATTCTTAACAGCCTTTCTAACGATATATTCCTCTGACCTTAACACTTTCATTGGGTATACTTTGTCGTAAACACGTACATTTATAGAGATTTCATCATTATTCATTGACAATGCTAAAAATCAGCATGTTTAGGATATCTAGGAAATGGAATAACATCTCTTATGTTGTCCATACCTGTCATAAATAGCACTAATCTCTCTAATCCGAGTCCAAAACCACTATGAACAATAGAGCCAAATCTACGTGTATCCAGGTACCAATCTAACGTTTTTGCATCAATCCCTCGTTTATTAATTGCTTCAACTAAACGTTCAAAATTTTCTTCTCTTTGTGATCCTCCTATAATTTCTCCTATACCTGGGAATAAAACATCCATAGCGGCTACAGTTTTTTTATCATCATTTTGTTTCATGTAAAATGCCTTTATGTCAGATGGGTAATCTCTGACTACAACTGGTCCTTGAAAATATTGTTCCACAAGGAATTTTTCATGTTCTGATTGTAAATCACATCCCCAATTCTCAAGAACGTAGGAAAATTTTTTACATTTATTTTCTTCCGATTGTTTCAATATATCAAATGCCTCAGAATATGTAATTACTGTAAATGGTTTTTCAATAACATTGTTCAATTTATTCAACAAAATTTCACCATTTCCACTCATTCTTAACCTATTATCGAGAAATAATATTTCGTCATTACATTTTTCACAAACTCTTTTTACTACAAACTTTAAAAAATCTTCTGCTAGTTTAATATTGTCATCTAAGTTATAAAAAGACATTTCAGGTTCAACCATCCAAAATTCGGCAAGATGTCGTGTTGTATTTGAATTTTCGGCTCTAAAAGTCGGGCCAAATGTATAAACCTTTCCCAATCCAAATATGGCAGTTTCTGCCTCCAATTGACCAGAAACAGTTAAATTTACGTGTTTCCCAAAAAAGTCATTTTCAAAATTATTTTTATTACCATCTATATCTAAAGTCGTAACAGTAAAAGTATCTCCAGCTCCCTCAGCATCATTACCAGTTATAATAGGGGTATTCAAATATATAAAATTATTACTTTGGAAAAATTCATGAATAGCAAAACAAATAGCATTACGCACCCTGAATACTGCATTGAAAGTATTCGTTCTAAACCTCAAATGTGATACGCTACGTAAAAATTCCATTGAATGTTTTTTTTGTTGAACTGGGAAATCTACAGCACTACCCAAAACTTTTAAATCAGACAATACTATTTCAAAATCTTGCCCTTCTCCTACAGATTTAATTAATTCTCCGGAAACGGATACACTTGTTCCAGTACTTACACACTCCAAAACCTCACTGTCTATTTTACTTAAATCAACAACACACTGTATGTTTTTCAATGTTGATCCATCATTTATTGACAAAAATGATATATTCTTACCAACTCTTTTGGTACGTACCCACCCGCATATATTTACCGTTCTGTTAATGAAAGTGCCAGATAACAAATCTTTTACTTGGACCATACTCGAATATAGATTTATTGCAACGTTGATAACTTATTAAAACAATTTACATTTTTTATAAAAAAAACATTTCAACCAAAAATATGGGAAAAACTTGCAAGTTAGCGTTCAAAAACAGACACCATTTGTAATTACGTGTAATATCTAAATAAAAATATTTACATTTACTAAACACGTTCTTATATATTGGTATTATTGCGTGTTGGTCCTTAAAATATATGGCAAAAACAGTTTATTTATCCAAGGAGAGACTTGAGGAATACAGAAGAGAATTAAAAGCATTAAAGGAAGAAGAAGTTTTAGTAAAGCAACAAATATCAGATGCCAGAGAAAAAGGGGATCTAAGTGAGAATGCTGAATATGATGCTGCTAGGGAGGCAAAACGTAATCTGGGAAGACAGATATTTAGGATAGAAACTATAATAGATAATGCCGTTATTGTCGATAATTCAAAAGCTACAACAAATACTGTTATCCTCTTTTCAAAGGTTACGATAAGGTCTATTAGCACAAATACTGAAGTCGAATATACAATAGTTTCAGATGAGGAGGTGGATATAGATAAACAAAAAATAGGAACATCTTCTCCTTTAGGTAAAGCTTTATTTGGCAAAAAAAAAGGTGATATTGTTGACGTTATTGCTCCAATTGGTGTGTTAAAATACGAAATAGTAAAAATAAACATATGACCGACATATTTTTAAAAATTATTAATAGGGAGATACCGGCGTACATTGTTTACGAAGATAGTGATTTTTTAGCATTTTTAGACATTAACCCAGTCGTTCCTGGGCACACATTATTGATTCCAAAAGTGTGTATTGATTATTTCTATGATCTTGACAATCAAACGCTATCAAATATGATTATTTGTTCTAAAAAAATATCTGAAGGTATTCAGAAAACGTTTCATTGCAAAAAAGTAGGAACAGCCGTTATCGGACTAGATGTCAAACACGCTCATATGCACTTGATTCCGCTTAATGCTGTTGAGGATTTTAATTTCTCAAAACACATACAATTACCTCAGCATGAGATGATGAAAATTTGCAACAACATAAAAAATAACATAAATACTTAAGTATTGGCCTTTTAGTCTAGTGGTTAGGACGTCAGACTCTCATTCTGAAGACAAGGGTTCGATTCCCTTATAGGCTACTTACCTTTCACGTAATAAGAAAAATCACCACCTTTGTCGTAGAATTTTACGTCTTTAAACGAAAGGTTACCCTGAATAACATTATAAGCATTTTCTATCCGATTCCTTCTAACACCTGCTGCCTCTTTTTTACCCGTACTTATGTCTATAATCCAATTATAATCTATCAAATTGTCCTTCCCTAACAAATATTCTTTGTCTGTAGAATAGAAACCATTAAAATAACAATCGTCCCACATATTTGTGCAACGTCCAACACAGTTAAGGTATGGAGCAACAAAACCTATAACGTAAAAAATAAAACCAAGATTTTTATCTTTTTCTACCAAAATTCTTCCCAGACCTCCATCAATAACGTATACATCCTTTTTTTCTCCTTTATAAAGACATCCCTTAATAATATTCTCAATCCCAATATATTCTTTATTCTCCAATAAAAGACGTACCATTTTTCTAAATTCATTGTAATTACCTCCATACACCTCTCCAACTTTCACATCAAACGACGCAGGTTTAAACAAATGCAATAAATTTGTATACATCCTTGACTTAGGATAACTTGCTCCTTTTTCACAACATCTGAATATATTTAAAGTTTTCACGTGAGTTTTTGCTATATAATCACCTATGTTTTCCCACTCTTTAGGTTCTTCAGACTGCCTAATATACTTAACATGATTAGCATAACCAACATCAACATTATCGCCAGTAGTCATATTAACAACCTTCCTTAATTCAGAGACCATTTTATGCCAATAAAATATCGGTTCAATTAAATTAATACATTCAATAGACATGTAATTTCCAGGTTTATTCAATGTATTATTTACAGATTTGTAAAAATCTGGAATAGCATTAACAACATACCCCACACAAGTTATACAGATTATAATCTTATCGAAATTAGATCCCTCGCCAAACCACAATCTATCTACTGATTCAATAAAACAATCAGCAGGACCTTTAAAATTGTCATCAACACGTATATTCAATTCTTCTATATTTTTCTTATTAACATCTTTCAAAAGTCCATCACATGTCTTTGACTTACCATTTTCAATGTACTTTATCTTGTTCCTCATCTCCTTTCTAACTTCTTGTACCCTTCTGTCATTTTGCATTCCCTCCGTGTACAAAAAAACATCAACGTACAATGCCCTACATTTATCACCTGCACCCAAATCTCCCTTTTTAGTGACACTAAATTGATGTTCTTTTTTAGGATCGAAAACAACCTCACCATCACTCTCTACACTACGACAATAAGGATTTGAACAAAAAAAAATCAACAAACACACCACTATGATGCACCCACCTTTAACACCCTTATTCATAATCCATAAATAGATTATAATTGTTAGCATGCAATCATCTGAAATTTTAATACCACAACGTTTTATCAGGATACTTGCCGTTTTAAAGTATTATAAATATACAATTATCAATGAATCTCAAATTGATTATATCAATAACAAAATAAAATCTGAATGTCTAAACAATGACATTACTGATACTTCGACATCTCAATTTGAATCAGTGTATATAAACAATAAAAACATGACGATTGTACACGATTATGTCAATAAACTTATAAGTGGTGAAAAATTGAATGATACAACTGACAATAGAAATATTGACTTAGCGAACAATTTTTACGAAACATATAAACAACATAAAATAAAAAAATATGACGAATTGTGCGACGGTTTTAACAATACATGGGAACAAGTAATTAAGGGATATTTAGTAGTAATTAACATACTTATTAAATTTTACAGACTTGCTATAAGTGAACACTCAAATAGCAATAGTTTTTCAATGACAATATTATCGGATGAAACAATTACCAAACTGTACAAAGACACTAGTCTGTTTAACCTTATTAACAGACATAACAATTTTCTAGATGAAGAAAAGACTAAATATTGGTTTGATAGCTTATGTAAAGACAATATCTTATCCCAATCAGATAACAACGGCAAGAATTTAAGCAAGATAATTGACATAATATTATCCAACAAAGACATATGTGAATACTTGTCGTCACAAGATATTGAATTTTACTTTACCAAAAACATATACAAATCACTTTTAAATGATCATACTCCAGAAATAATTCAATCTATTCGAGAGAATGAATATAGATTCGCACATGATTACAATAAAATGTATACATCGTTGGTCACAACATTGTGTAAAAAAACAGATGAAATAGACAAGACATTGTCAAATGTAGTTACTAATTGGGACGTAAGTAGGATATCAATTATTGACAAAACAATAATTGGACTTGCCTTAGTCGAGTATAAGTATCTAAAGATGACGCCATACATTGTTGCCATCAATGAGTATATCGAAATAGGTAAAATATTCGGATCTCAAAAAACAGGAGGATTCATAAATGGAGTTATAGATAGCGTTTATAAACAAGAAAAATAATATGTCAAATGTAGTATCAATAGTTGGACGTCCAAACGTAGGTAAATCCACATTATTCAATAGGTTGATAGAAAAAAGACAAGCTATAACGCATGATACGGCTGGAACTACGAGAGATAGACAATATGGAGAATGCATATGGAATGGAATAGTTTTTGTGATTGTCGACACTGGTGGATACAATAGCGAATCTAAAGACGTGATTACAAATAATATCAATGCACAAGTCGCATCCGCCGTAAAAGAATCAGTCGTTGTCTTATTTCTAGTAGATTGTCACGATGGCATAACCCCAGAAGACAAGGATTTTGCCAATGAATTAAGAAAATACAACAAACGTATAATTCTAGTTGCTAATAAATCTGACAATTTTAAATATCAATGTGCATCATATGATTTTATGCAATTAGGATTCGGAGAGCCTATATGCATCTCCGCTAATAGTGGTAGTGGAACAGGAGACTTATTGGATAAAGTAGTAACATTTATTGACACTAAAGTTGAAAAAAATGAACAATTACCAAGATTTGCAATAATAGGACAACCTAATGTAGGTAAATCTTCATTACTGAATGCTCTTGTAGGAGAAAACAGAGTAATAGTAAACAGCGAGGCAGGAACAACAAGAGATTCAATAAATACATTGTACAACCTGTACGGTAACAAGTTTGTACTCATAGATACTGCAGGGATAAGAAGTAAATCTAAACACAAAGAAGACATAGAGTTTTACTCTTCACTAAGATCTATAAATGCATTGATAGGATCTGACGTATGCCTAATCATGATCGATGCAACAATCGGTATAACAAATCAAGACTTATCACTACTATCACTTGCAGAAAGAAGAGGGAAAGGAATGATATTGTTAGTAAACAAATGGGACCTAATAGAAAAAGATTCTACAACAGCAAACAAGTTCAGAATCAGTATCAAAGATAGATTAAAAATGCTAGATTATATTCCGATTGTTTTCACATCTGCTATTAATAAAACGAATATATTTCAAGTTATCAAAAAAGCTGTCGACATTTACAACAACAAAACACAACATGTATCAACATCATTATTGAACGATACTTTATTGCCAATAATATTATCACATCCTCCATCATCATCCAGAGGGAAAGAAATAAAAATAAAATATGTAACGCAATTACCTGCTAATAACGTAATCTTTGCATTTTTCTGCAATAGACCAGATGACATTAACGCTATCTATAAACGTTTCTTAGAAAACAAAATACGCGAACATTTTAATTTTGAAGGAATTCCAATAAATCTAGTGTTCAAAGAAAAATAATTTTAGTTAAAGAGTTTGGTAAATACTCATGATGTTAAAATATGCAAGGAGATCTTTTATATGTCAATGATTACAAAATGCTACCTAATGCTCCTGGGGTATATAGATACTACGATGAACACAAACAATTGATATATGTTGGAAAAGCTAAGATTTTGAAACGCCGTGTCGAATCGTATTTCAAAAAAAATGAAAAAATGTCAATAAAAACAATCAAACTTGTTGACAAAATACGATATATCGGTTTTACTGTTGTTGAATCTGAGCACGAAGCATTACTATTAGAAAACAATCTAATAAAAACATATAAACCTAAGTACAACATTCTATTAAAAGATAGTAAATCCTATCCGTACATAGTTCTTACAAATGAAAAATATCCGAGAATAATCACAACAGAAAGGTTAGATGAAGAGTATAAGTACGTTTTTGGACCATTTTCCAACAGAGATATCGTAAAAGATGTTATCGAACTTGTCCAAAAGGTATGCCAATTAAGAACCTGTAAATATGATCTAGCTAACAATACTAAAAAAAATGTAAATAATGTTTGTTTAGAATATCATCTTGGAAACTGTTGTGGAATATGTGAACATAAAATTTCTGATGAAGAATATAACGACAGATGTAGCAAAGTGATGGATATATTAAAAGGAAATTTTAAAAATATAAAGTTGCAACTAAAAAGAATGATGCAAGAAAGTGCCAAAAATATGAATTATAAACTTGCTCAAAAATATAAAGAACAATTGGATAGTATTAATAACTACACAGCACGATCTGTAATCACTAATCCGACCGTTAAAGATCTTGACGTATTCACAACTAAAATAGAAGACAACAAAATATTCACTTGTTACATGATGATCAATGGAGGAATGATAACATTTATCAAAAATGATGAAGTACCAATATTTCTGGGAGATAATATCGAAATCAAGGATATTCTTGATCATTACAAGATGATTTATCATAGATCATCAATCAAAACAATTGTTAATGATAGATTTGAAGATGTGAATTGTTTTATCGCAAAAACAGGATACAAAAAACAACTAGTAGATATGGCACTCAAAAACATTGAGGCCTTTATTCACGAACTAAAAATGCAACAAACAATGCACATAGATCATCAAAATGTTTTGATAGAAATAAAACAATGTCTACACCTAAATAAAGTCCCTTGTCATATAGAATGTTTTGATAATTCAAATTTACAAGGAACTAATCCAGTCGCTTCATGTGTCGTTTTTAAAAATGGAGAACCAAGTAAAAGTGATTATAGACACTTCAAGATAAGAACAGTTACCGGCGCAGATGACTACGCAACAATGAAAGAAGTCATCTACAGAAGATACAAAAGTATTTGTACGTTGCCAGATCTTATAATCGTTGATGGTGGTAGAGGACAACTAAACGCAGCCATTGACATACTAAAACAACTAAACATATTCGATAAAGTAGACATAATCGGAATTGCAAAACAATTCGAAGAAATATATTTTCCAAATAGGGACAAACCTCTGATATTAGCAGAAGACTCAAAGTCATTAAGACTGATACAAAATATAAGGAACGAAGCACATAGATTTGCCGTTACTTTTCACAGAAAAATACGAAGTAAAAATTTTATAAACGATAATATCATCTAAAACAAACTCAATATTTCCAACATTTTTAATCAATATTTATTATCAAAAACGTACAGGTAAATACTGAATAAGAGGATATTAAATTATGCGTTCAGATAATAATTTTACACCTTCTAATAATACATTCCCACAGTGCAACAATGATCTTATAAATACCAAATTAGAAGATCAAATGGCAATTGTAAAGGGAATAGTGTCTACAATACATTCGATACGTAAAAACAATAAATTGAAAGTACGACATCCACTGGAAAAGTGCACACTATATTCCCCACAATCTTTAACAAACATTCTTCCATTTAAAGACATCATACTTAAAGAAACAAATATAAAAGATTTGGAAATTACTGACACTAACCAAATATTGCAATACAAAGTAAAGCCAAATTATAAAATTTTAGGACAAAAATATAAAGATAAAATGAAAGACATCGCTACGGATATATCAAACATGTCTGAAATGCAAATAAACAAACTACATAACGGAGAAACGGTATCTTTGATTTGTGGAATACCTATAGCAAAAGAAGATTGCTTATTTGAAATAGCTAAAAAAGATGATACATGTGTCGGTAATTTCGAAAATATAACAATAATTCTAGATACAACGGTAACTAAAGACCTTGAACAAGAAGGAATCTCTAATGATTTCATAAATTTTGTACAAAACTACCGTAAAGAAAACAGCTTTAATGTAAAAGACAAAATGAATATCCAGTATTACTGCGAAAGCGACAAAATATGTGCAGCAATCGAAGTTTTTAAAAACACAATTTGCGAAGATCTATTATGTCAAGATATTATGCGTGTTTATAAAAAAGATAAACTAACAGAATATAATTTTAACGAAACAACTATACAGATATCAATTGAAAGGATTAAAGTTTAAATTAGCGAACATTTATTCTCTCCTAATTATTTCGAATAACTCTTCATGATCCTTAATACATTAGTTGTGATAAAATAATTTTCAACTCAACTACTCAAAAACGTCACTACCAACTTGCCAAAATTTTGTTTTATTTATTTGTTTATTTATGAAGAGGAAAGGGATTTATATTATTTTGCTAAGTATCTATTCAATTTGTAGTAATTTTGTTGTCGTGAGAGTGCAGATACGATAGATGAAGATAATAAAAGAATAGAAGATGAAAGTAAAAGAGAAGATGAACAGAAGAAGGAGTTAATAAAAGAGATAAGGAGTTTGGATTCGAAAATAGGGGGGGGTAAAGATAAGTATTCAGACTTTACTGATCTTAGCAAAGATAAGTTGTCACGCATCTTAGAGGGGAAAAAAGAAGAAGACTTAAGATTAAAAACAGAAAAAAAAATGATGAAAACGATAAATAAATGCCTTAACGATAACTATTGTACCCCTGAAAAAAGAATGAAACGGGGTTTGACAATTCTTATGAAAAAGGATCTTAAACTTTGTGAAGACAGCAAATGTATAGAAATATGGATTAAAACTAACGATGATGAGGAAGTAACTTTTTACGTCAAAGCTAATGGAAATATGTTTGGACTTTTCCCACTTGATTTTTTCAAGTCAGCAGTTACTATAAAGGAGATATCCATTTATTTTGGAGAAAATTTTGATTCCAATGTGTCTATGGATTCAATGTTTGAGAGATGTACAAGTTTAAAAATTGCCAAAATTTTCAGAATAAAAAGTAACTACAAGAAAGATTTTCCTACAAAACGTAAAACATATTTGCCATCTATGGCTGGTATATTTAAATCGTGTGCAAATCTTGAAAAGGTGAGTTTTGACTTTGCAGAAACCATAAAACCAGAAGAAATCAACAAAGAGACATCTGGAATTTTAAGTGCAGGAGAAATGTTTTTTGGATGCAAGAAGCTGCAAAAGGTGGACGGATTAAAATATATTATTAACGGCACTGTTAGAAGTATGGAGGCAATGTTTTACGAATGTGAAGAATTGAAACAAATAGATTTAAAAGGTTCTGATATGAGTAATGTTGGGCATATGAAAATGATGTTTTGTGGATGTAAAAATCTATCTGAAGTAGAAGGGTTTGAAAATTTAACTTTTAATGATGGTGCAAATATGGAATATATGTTTGGCGATTGTGAAAATTTGAAGAAAGTGAGTTTTAAAGGGGCTATATTTTATGGATACGCAAATATGGAACGTATGTTTTGTGGATGCAAAAATCTAGAAGAAGTTAATTTTCATAAAATAAAGTTTATGAAGAAAAAACCAGGAAGTAAGGAAGAGTATACTTCATTATTCATGAATTCTATGTTTTCTGGGTGTAAAAACTTAAGGAATGTAGTGGGCGGACATTGTGTTCTAAAAAAAAATAATAGATATTGGGCAAATTCTTTAGCGCATTTTTGTGCGCAAGAGGTGGGACTTTTAGACAAAGACGGCAATGAGGTTAAATTTAAAACAACGAAGAAGCTTTCAAAAAAGAAGGAAGAGTTTGGAAGTATGTTAAATAGAGACTATTTATGCACTATTAAAGGGAAGGAAGGACTAGAATTTGAAGAAATGGAATGAGAACAATTGCGTAAGGTATGAATATAATTTTATATTTATACTATACTATGAAAAGTATGTTGATATTTGCGAATGAGTCATTTAATAACATTCGTTTTGTTTTTGTTCTTGGCTGTTTTATTTTCGGGAATTCTGTTACGAAGGATGAGTATATTTTAGCAGATTTCGTCTGTGGAGGTAGGAAATCATGTCGTGAGTTTTTTAAAAAATACCAATTTAGTGAAAATGCAGCTTTTTACAAAAATTTTAGTGGAAAGATGATATGGATGTGTACAAGAGGACAAGATGGTGATGAAAAATTGACTGCTATGATTAAAAGCATCTTAGTCAAAATGGATAAACACCAAGATTCTCCTGATACTGACGAATGTGTTAAGACATTTGCAGCGAGCGATTGTATTGAAAAATACAAATTTGTTGAGAAGTATCTTCATAATTTATCTCCTGAATATTTAAGAGAAATTGAGGATTATAAAAACATGTACTTTAGTGGACTTGTAAAAGACGAAAAAAATGCAAAGATAAATATTGATGAGGTTGATGACGATAATAATAGAGGATCAGGTTTTTTTAATATTTGTTGTGGTTTATTTTCATGAATTTTATTAAAAATCCTGAAATAAAAAAATTCTAAGTTTAACTCGCGTTAAAGTGAATGTTTGCTGACCTTGGTGGAGTTTATAAATGCGTGTATTTATAAACTCGAATAATGTTTTTTTATAAATAAGCTGAGAGGTGGCATATTTAAATGAACAGACATCGACGGTTATATCACAAAATTAATATTTCTAATTTTCTCAACATTCTGTAAATAATATGTTCTTATGTCGAATGACAATGTTATTCATTTATTACCAGACAGTGTTTGTAATCAAATAGCAGCTGGAGAAGTAATCCAAAGGCCGTCTTCTGTAGTAAAAGAATTGTTAGAGAATTCTGTAGATGCCAAAAGTACGGAAATAAAAGTAGTAATAGAAGATTATGGCAAAACTCTGATACAGGTAATAGATAACGGAATAGGGATGTCTGAAGTGGATGCAAGGATGAGTTTAGAGAAACATGCTACTTCCAAAATAAGGAATTCAGATGATCTATTCAAAATAAGCACAATGGGTTTTAGGGGCGAAGCAATAGCGTCAATAGTATCTGTTTCTCAAAGTGAGATAATAACCAAAACCGCTAATAGCAAATTAGGAACAAAAATAGTAGTTGAAAATTCAGATGTAAAAAGTCAAGAACCAATGGTATGCGCACAAGGGACAATTTTTAATGTTAGGAACTTATTTTTCAATACGCCCGTAAGAAGAATATTTTTAAAAACACCACAAAATGAATTAATGCACATCATTAATGAATTTAAATACATCGCATTATCTAGACCAGACATATCATTTTCACTTAAACATAACAAGCAAGAATTATATCATTTATCCTCCAGCACTCTTTTGGAACGTATAGCTAACATATTTGGAGATGTATACAAAAAAAAATTAATTCAATGTACAAACGAAATAAATTCATTAGCTACGATTAATGGTTTTATTGGTGATCCATCTTGCGCTAGAAAGACAAAGAATGAACAATTCATATTTATTAACGGCAGATTTGTGAGACATCAATATCTTCAACATGTTATAAAGTCTGCCTATGGAAATACTATAAGCAACGACAAACATCCGTTTTTTGTGTTATTTATTAACATAAATCCATCAAATGTAGATGTTAACATTCATCCATCGAAAACAGAAGTAAAGATAAAAAATGAGGAGTTGATAGGAACGTATATCGGCAATATTTTAAAAAGACTCTTGGCAACATATGAAATGCCACAAATAGACTTTGATTGTAATAACAAAATTATTTTAGACCAAAACAGAGGCGATAATTTAAAGTATAGTTCAATAGAAAAACAGGAAACAAATATAAGTAGCGATAGTTCGTGTAAAAAAAACAACAATAAAATCGCAGTTGAAAGTAAAATAATAAACTATGAGGAGCATATAAATCCAAGGATCATCCAACTTAAAGCATCATATATACTTACAACTGTGAAATCTGGTATTATGATAATCGATCAACACAGAGCACATACGAAAATACTCTACGACAAGTACTTGAAAATGTATAACCAGAAAAATATTAATGCACAAAACTTATTGTTTCCTGAGACAATAGATGTATGTGTTGATGATTATAACACACTTGAAGAGAATCAAGATAAAATCAAAAAATTAGGTTTATTGCTGGAGTTCAAGGGTAAAAATAAAATTTCAATAATTGGATATCCTTCGTGGTTCAATGTTAAAAGTTCAAATGATATATTAGAACCGTTTATAGAACAAATAAAAACAGATGGAGATCATGTATATGAAAGGCTATCGTTGTCTTTGGCCCAAAGAAATTCAATAAGGTACAATGAGTTGTTAACTACAAATGAAATGGAAACACTAATAGGACAATTATTTAGTTATGAAATGGCACAATATACTCCGAACGGAGAAAAGATATGGCATATCATACATCATGATGAAATAGAAAAAATGTTTTAAAGAACAAAATATTTAAAGATTTTTATTAATCTTTAGTTACATTCAATATCATTCCAAGTTCTATACATCCAAAAATAGTTGAAGTCCCACCCATACTTATGAGGGGCAATTGTATGCCAGTTGATGGGAACAAACCAAGAGTAACACTGATATTTATCAATGCTTGCATACAAATATTAAAACTTAAACCAACCGCCACCAATTTGGCGAATGCATCTTTATTATTTTTTTTTAACACCAACATCCCTCTACTTGCCAGTAAAAGGTACAGTACAACAATAAAAATTCCTCCTATAATTCCGTATTCTTCAATAATGATTGGGAATACATAATCTGAGTGTGAATATGGCAAGAAAAATCGATAAGCACTATTTCCCGGTCCACGACCAAATATCCCACCATTAGCTACGGCTTCAAAAGATCTACATGTCTGATACGAAATTTCATTATTTTTATGATGTTTGATTCTGTTTATAATTGTCAATCCCCGTTGACCAAAACATAAAGCAACGATCAATATTAGTGATGAAATTATAATACAAAAAACAAATAATTTTTTTAACGGATATTTAGATATAAACATCATCATTGCGCAAGACACGAATAATAATATCCCTTTTGAAAATTTTGTCAAAGATATAAGAGCACATATAAAAAAAATCCACATTAACATCTTGACGCTATTCTCGCTTTTAAAATATTCTCTCCTGAAATTACTTAAAAAATATGCCAAATTAACTAACAAAGACATTTGGGCTAAATCTGCTGGTTGAAATGACATATGTATAATCGGAATCATTATCCACCTAGAAGCGCCATTTATGTTCACCCCATAACGCCAACTTGCTATAAGAGCTACAAATGACGTTATCAGCCCAAGCTTTGATAATGATGCAAAATATCTATAATCCATCTTATATGTAATCCATATTACACAAAAACCTATACATACACTAAACAAATGCTTAGCAAAAAAATAAAAAGAGCTATTATGCATACGACGATATGCAATAGAACTAGAAGAACTGTAAATGATCAATAAACTCCACGTAAGCAGTAATATTACAATACTCCAGATAACAATATCACCATTAAAGCCTTTATTTATACGATATTCTACACTATTTTTGTCATCCATCGTTAACTATAATCTTTATATCGTTATTTTATACAAAATATATCAATATGGTTGCTGGTTTGTTGAGGAGGATAATGAATGCCATATCAAAGATTTTTATCGGTATATTCGGAACAAAAGAAAAGAAAAATATGTCTGAGTTCATTCCATACATTAAGCAAATAAATAAAGAATGGAATGATTTAAAATCGTTAACGAATGATCAATTACGAGAGAAAACAAATTCACTAAAGTGTCTGCTGAAAGACGAAATGAAAGGTTACGAAGAGAAAATAAAAGAAGTAGAAAAAGAACTTAACGAAGGGATACAATTGGATAACAAACGTATCGCCAAAATAAAGAAGAATTTATTTGAGTACAAAAAACGTAAAAATGACAACTTGAAAAATAAATTGATGGAGGTACTTCCTGAAGCTTTCGCTATAATGAAAGAGACAACGAGAAGGTTCTCTGAAAATTCATCAATAAAAGTTACCGCTACATTGTTTGATAAAGAGTGCGCTACTGATTCCGATTACGTAATGATAGACGGAGATCAGGCAATATGGAAAAATAAGTGGAGTGTTTTGGGTAATGAAACAACTTGGAATATGATATACTTTGATGAACAGCTATTGGGAGGAATTGCCCTTCATCAAGGGAAAATTGCAGAAATGGCAACCGGAGAAGGGAAAACACTTGTTTCAACATTACCAATATTCTTGAATGCTTTGACGGGGAAAGGGGTACATATGGTTACCGTCAATGATTATTTGGCGAAAAGAGACTGTGCCTGGATGAAACCTTTATTGGAATTTCATGGATTGTCAGTTAAATGCATAGATGAAACAAAACCAAATAGTGAAGAAAGGAGACTTGCGTATGCCGCTGATGTCGTGTATGGAACCAATAACGAGTTTGGTTTTGATTACCTCAGAGACAACATGGTTACTGATATATCTGAGGTAGTTCAAAGAGGACATTACTACGCTATTATAGACGAGGTAGATTCAATATTGATTGATGATGCAAGAACCCCTCTGATAATGAGTGGCCCTGTGGAAGATGACAACGTACAAAATTATGTCAATCTACAACCATATGTCAAAGATCTTTACGATATGCAGAATAAAATTGTTAACAACTTCTTAGTAGACGCCAAGCAAAAATTAAAGGAAAATATAAATGATGAGAGCGGAAGGTTGGAATTATATAGATCATATCGAGGGTTGCCTAAATATAAACCTTTGATAAGATATTTAAGTGAACCTGGTATAAAAATAATATTGGAGAAAACGGAGGACATTTATATAGAAAACAACAACAAAAGAATGCCAGAAGTTGATGAAGAGTTATTATTCGCAATAGAAGAACGATGGAATGATGTTCAATTAACCGACAAAGGATTGAAGATATTGAGTGATAAATGTGGTGATAAAGATTTTTTTGTCTTGCCTGATATTTCAAAAATATTGTACGATATAGATAACAACAGTGCTTTGACAATTGAGAAAAAAAACGAACAAAAAAGGAAAATATTCAATGAATTTGTGTTAAAATCTAAGAGGATTCATACAGTAAAACAACTATTGAAAGCTTACGCACTGTTTGAAAATGAAATTGATTACGTCGTGATTAATGGCCAAGTGTTAATAGTGGATGAGCAGACAGGAAGAATACTTGATGGAAGAAGATATTCAGATGGATTACATCAAGCTCTCGAAGCTAAAGAAATGGTAACTGTACGACAAACAACACAAACGTACGCAACAATTACTCTTCAAAATTATTTTAGATTGTATGAAAAACTAGCCGGAATGACGGGAACAGCCGAAACAGAAGCTGTGGAATTTTACGATATATATAAACTAGATGTTATTTCGATACCTACTCATAAAAAAGTTATAAGAGAAGACAAGGAAGATCTTATATACAAAACGGCAAAAGCAAAATTTAGTGCTATAGTTGAAGAAATAGTTAAAATATCTAAATCTGGACGTCCTGTGCTAGTTGGAACTACATCGATAGAAGTATCGGAAATGCTTAGTAGAATGCTTCTGCTCAGGAAGATAAAGCACCAAGTATTAAATGCTAAATACCACCAGAAAGAAGCTGAAATAATATCACACGCAGGAGAATCTGGAACTGTTACAATTGCCACGAATATGGCTGGACGTGGAACAGATATAAAACTCGATGATAAATCCAAAGAACTTGGAGGATTAGCTATAATAGGAACAGAAAGGCATGATTCCAGGAGAGTTGACAGACAGTTGAGGGGAAGAGCTGGAAGACAAGGAGATCCTGGATCTTCACAATTCTTCGTTTCTTACGAGGATAACTTGATGAGGATGACACTTGGGAATACTGCTGCCTACAAACTACTTGACAAAATGACCGCAGAAGATGAAGTTTTGCAAGGAGGAATGATTACTAGATCTATAGAACGAGCCCAAAGAAAGGTTGAGGAAAATAATTACGGATACAGAAAAAGGTTATTGGAATATGATGATGTTATAAATAAACAAAGGTCTATCATATATAGAAGACGACGTGTTTATCTTGAAAACAAGGCGATTTATGAAAAAACAAATATTCCTCTTGAAAATAAAATGGCGACATATAGCCAAACTAGCCTTTTGGAACGTGTGGCTAACAATATCGTATTTACTAGTGCCACAACAAACGACATCGATTATAATAAACTTAAATACGATTTTAAAAATATCACAGGTGTAGATATAGATAAATCAAAGATAGACGAGGAGGAAAATAATAAAAAATTTGTAGCAAATATTGTTTTTGAACAATTACAAATAGTTTACAATGATAAAATTAGAGACATTGAATCTCTCGTTGTAGATGAAGTTAATAACAGTGAAAATAATTACGTATCGATATCTACTGGTCTTGCGCAAATATCCGTAAAAATTCCGGACGATATGTACGATGCTATCATCAATAAAAATGAATGCACATTTGCGAATAGTATTGGGAGGTATGTTATAAGTCAAACAGGAAATGATGTAATGATTAACCTGATAGATAAGTATTGGACACGACATTTAATGCAAACAAATGACCTTAAACAAGCGATACAGAATTTATATTACGAACAAAAAGATCCATTGTTAGAATTTAAATTCGTATCATTTGAGATATTTTTCGACATGCTTGACAAAATCAATATAGAATTTGCGAAATCGCTATTTGGTTGCAAATTAATAAAGAGTAACAACCCGGATGATCTAAGTGATGTTTATAAAATTGAACATTCACATTCTGATATATTGGAACAGATGAGAAAAAAAATGAAAGTATTGATAAATTAGAGATGTTGGATATAGATCTTTCAGTTTATCTTCCGAATGTTGAGTGTGTGGTTAGTAACGATAAAGAGGTAAAAAAAAGTTTTTCAGATAAAAATTCTGATCCTGATGAGGTTTTTTATTATGAATATCCTGAAATAAATTTGGAAGAACTAATTCTAAAAAATCCATTCAAATGTCAATATTATACAATTAAAATTTTAACTAGAAACAGAAAAGATGCTGAAGGATGTGCGAATAAATTTAATGACAGATCCCAAATAACGATTGAATATATATCTCCTAATTTTTTTGTTCTAGCGGGGAAATATATTACATACATCGATGCATTAAAAAATCTCAATATTATAAAAGAGTCGTACCCAAATTCCTTTATTGTAAAAAAAGAAGATAAACACAATATGTATAGATAAGTATGAAGGGGTTGCATCTAGGGGAGATTCCGATATGTATAATATTTCTTTTTCTTTATTGTGATATGAACCCTAGAACTTATTCGGTAACGGGAAGAAATGAGAATGAAATATATCCTTATCTCGACAACATGAATGACTTTAACGATCCTTCAATGATTCTTGTTACTGGTGGGTATTTTAACAGGATTAATGAAGATGGTAGCAAATATCGGTGTTACCTATCTCCATTTCACGTTTGCAAATGGAAAGTTACGTGTAAAGAGTATATGGAATTCTACGTGGATATGGCGGGTTATGCAAGTGAAGAGGAATTAGATCAAATATGTCCGAAATTTTTACCTCAAAACAAAATAATCAAAGATTTTGGAATAACTGATAGTTTCTTAGAGTCATATTGGGTTAATCCGTTAAATATGGATTGCCCTATGGTTGGTATAACATACAAACAGGCTAAGATGTTTTGCAATTGGAAAAATAAGAAAGTTTTGGAAATGGCTGTATTGACTCTAGATAATTTTAAAATAGAAAATGGATCGATGAAATACGATAATTTGTTGCATAAAAAAGAGGATACCAAAACTGAAGAAAATGATAGCGGCAATATCGATACAGTTTTGCGTAAGGTAGAAGTAAAGATAGAAGAAGATCCAATAGAAATGAAAAGCAAAATTGATGATACATCAAATGGTAATAAGGGTGATAATGGTGTAACAAACAAGAATATATATAAAATTTTAAGATTGCAACCATCTTTAGATGACTTCAAATTCAGAGAAAAAAAAATAAAGGAAAAAAAAGATGAGGAAGAAAAAAAGAAGGAAAGAGAAAAAAAAGAAAAAGCTATTGTTTCGTCATATTATGAAAATGTAATAAAGATGGTACCTCAATATAGATTGCTTACAGAAGCTGAGTGGGAGTTTTGTGCATCAAATGCTACGTGTATGTATGAAGATGGGAAACTGATTGCATCTCAAGATTATGATATATATGACAAAAAATCAAATTTAATGCCGAGTCTCCTTTTTGATTTAGTAGTTGACGGAGATGATAGCTTTAAACCATGTCCAAATGATAGCTTGAGGTGGGGAGTTTTTACTTCTACAATAGCATATCCCCCAAACAAACTCGGTATATATGGACTAATTGGAAGCGTTTACGAAATGGTAGAGGACGAGTATCACCCACGACGTGAAGTTCAAACTACAACGCAATTTAATCCTCTATATGTCAGTGGGGGAAAAACTAGAACGAAAAAAGGTGCATCTTTCAGAACACATATAAAAGATGTCGATATTTTTGATAGGAAAGAGATTGATGAGGACGAGGTTGATCCTGAAACTGGTTTCAGATTAGCCATGACTCCAATAAGTGTGAAAATTATAAGAAACAGGTAACAACGTAACTTTGCTTTAGTCTCTTGGTTTCGTAGGGTTTAAAATGGTACGACTTAGATGGGTGTTATGAATGCTATAAAAAAAAGGACAGTGTTATGGAACGTCTATTTACATGTTTGATTAATTGAAAATAGTCGTGTATAAAATATTCGAGTTTTAATGAATATAGGAACATTATATTTACCAAATACGTCGCTGTTCTTGGCTCCTATGGAAGGTGTTACTGATCAGGCATTTAGACTGATATGTAAACAACATGGTGCTGATATGATGTACACGGAATTTGTATCTTCTGAAGGATTAATACGTGATGCCGCCAAAAGCACCAACAAAATCAATATCCTAAAACAAGAAAAGCCTATAGGAATTCAGATTTTTGGGAATAATGTAACTTCTATGTGTCAAGCTGCTAGTATTGCACAAAAACATAACCCATCACTCATAGACATTAATTGTGGATGTCCTGTCAGAAAAGTCGTGTCAAAAGGTTGTGGAGCTGCTTTGTTGTTGGATCTTGATAAATTAGTATCAATTGTTGAAGAAGTCGTGAAATGCGTTGATGTACCTGTTACTGTCAAAACACGATTGGGGTGGGATGACCAATCAATCAACATTGAAACGTTGGTACTTAGATTACAAGAAGTAGGAGTTAGCGCAGTTACTATTCACGCAAGAACACGACAACAAATGTACTCAGGAAATGCTAGATGGGAATATTTATCAAAAATAAAAAAAAACAAAAACATCAAAATACCAATAATCGGTAACGGAGATATTCGAACTATAGAAGATGCTAAAAAAATGATTAAAGAATGTAGAGTCGATGGAATTATGATTGGTCGTGGTGCAATTGGAAATCCTTGGATCTTTGAAAATATAAAAAATAATAATGAAAAATCTAAAACTGTAAATGATATTTGTAAAACTATTAAAGAACATCTAGAATTAGCCTGTAACATCCTTGGGGAAAAAAATGGAATATTATCTCTAAGAAAACATTACTCAAGATATTTTTACAGCATCAGCCACTCAAAAGATTTCAGAATTAAACTGCAAACATTAACTTCAAAAAAAAATATTACCGAGTGTTTAAACAACATAATTGACAATTATGATTGCAAAAAAGATTATTAGCAGAATATTATTTCATCAAAACTACTTAAATCTGTAATATCAACAAATATCCAACGTAGATACGTTTATGTGTGATCGTGTTTTTAAAGAGGGACAGATAGTCAAACATTACAAATGGGAGAATAATAATGCCACAGACAAAAAGAATAATAAATACTTGTACAGAATAATCGGTGAAGCTATTCATACTGAAACTGAAGAAAAATTAATAATATATCAGGCGCTTTATGAACCTTACACTATCTGGGCAAGACCATATGATATGTTCATGTCAGAAGTTGATCATGTTAAAAATCCTAACGTAAAACAGAAATTTAGATTTGAGTGTTACGACCTAGAAGCATCCAATTAGTATTTACTTGTTACAATGTATGTATGAGATCTTCAGGATTTTCAGATTTATTTATTTATTTATTTATTTATTTTCGAATAGTTTGTCATATTCTGACGTTATTCCATCTCATTCATTAGAGATAGGATGTAACATTGGTTACGGATTTATATGGGATAATTATCGTGGTGCAGAATTTAATACCGGCTTTACACATGTTACACCTGTTGAGGTGGGAAATCGTAATATACGACTTATTTGGGGAATAAACGTCGGAACATTGAAACATTTAAAAGAAGACTGGAGTGACACTGAAAACTATGCATTTAACTTTAATGCCTCTGTTGGATTTAAGTGTTTTATATCTAAAGTATTTAGTTTAGATGCTAGTGGGGTTTGGAATCCATACATTTGTGGATGTGAAAAATGGGATAAACATCTTTTCAGTAGTACCAACAATTCATATGGGTATAATGCTTCATTATTAGCAATAGTAGGAGTTGATATAAACGCTAAGTGGAAAGTTTGGGAAGGTTCATCTCAAGGTTTATCTATAGGTGTTGGATATAGTTGGAGACATAATTTCGCACAGAGTAAATGGGAGGGAATAGCGTATAGTTTTGATAGTTGGGGTATAGATGAAAGTACTAATTCCAATAATACTTTCAGGTTCTTAATAGGATACAGTATAGATTTCGGAGATAAAGAGGAAATTAAAAAAATGAAGAGAAGTTTTACTCTAAATATTCCATCTCATTCATTAGAGATAGGATGTAACATTGGTTACGGATTTATATGG
>CAMJVU010000002.1 GCA_946409305.1 uncultured Cytophagales bacterium | reverse complement strand
TATGAGTGTATCGGTAGAGTTTAAACAGATAATGGCAATTAATGCACAGAAAATTCTAGCTTTCATAAATAAATAAATAAATAAAACAAAATTTTGTTAAAAGACGACGAAATAAGCAAAATATACTTATCTTTTGGGTTTACAATTTTTTAATAATGACTGTGCATTTGTTCTTGTTTTACTATTTGAAGTATATTTGATGAGTGATTTTAATATATCTTCCGCTTGACTATATTTTTTCAAAGAAATATAATTGGAGGCTAACAGTAAAAAACTCTTATCGTAATAGTCAGTATCACTATCGAATTTGTTAATAAAAATTTTAAGTTTTTCTATTGATTTTTCCCAGTTATTACGTTTATTGTCAATATAAGCCAACATGTATTGTGATTTTGCTGCAATTTCACCATTTTTACTTTTGCTCATTTCCTGGTACATCTTTATGGCTTTGTCATATTTTGCTTGTTTAACGTAACCTTCTGCTGTTATCAACTTAGAATCTTCAATGTTATCATTAGTTACTTGATTTAATTTTATTCTCTCCTCAGCACATTCGATCATTTTGGTATATTCTCCACATTCCCTGTACGTATTTATCATTTCTGTTAACAATTTGTATTTGTCTTTATCACACAATGGATGCTTCTTTAGTACAGAAAAATAATCAATTGCTTTCGTGTATTTCTTTTGTTTTCTAAAATTATCAGCTATGGATAAATTCGAGATTACATAGTACAATGATTTTTCTTTAGACGATAAATACGAAAACCATTTAGTACTATCATCGTATGACTTTAGTTTTTGGTACGAACTTCCCAACATGTAGTAACACTCGTCGCTTATATTTGGAGGAAAAGTTCGAATATTCTTCAACAATGTCTCCACAGTTTTTTTATAATCTCCGGAATAGTAGCATTGTTTAGCAATTTCGTATTCTGTGTTTAATAAATTTTTGTTTGACAATTTTTGCTTATACCCTTCTAAGGTATTTTTGTCTTCATCACTCTTTGAATATGGAAATAAAGTTATCAAAGCATCGATGGCATGTTCACTATCTATATAATTGTCAAGAATTTTAATACAGCATTTTTTTGCGGAATCTATATCTTTCATTAGTATATACACATTTGCCTTATTAATCAATCCTACTGGGATATATTTTTCTTCCCTAGACTCCAATAATGAGAATCTTTTTATTGCTTCATTATATTTTTTTTCAATGACATAAATTTTTCCTGATTCTAGTATAGCGTCATTGTGATAAATAGAATCTTTATGTTCATCAACTATTTTATCAAAATTAAATTGGGCATTGTCATATTGGTTAAGCATTTCATATATGATGCCCAAATTGTATAAACAATGATCAGGATGTTTTTCCTTATTTTTGTCGTAGATTTTAATCGCCTTATCATAATCTTTATTCATCATAAGACAATCGGACTTACGTAACTCAACATCGTCAAAGGTATTAGGGATGATGTCAAAATATTCCAATGATGTTTTGTAATTTTTTGAATAAAAATTCGCGTATGCGAGGCCGTAAATTGCACGATCGTAGTACTGACATGAACTCGGAATCTGACGGTAGTGTTTCATTGCTTGGGTATATTCTCCTAACTTCAATAAACATTCTCCTGTCCAGAAGTTGGCTTCATACACCTTTTCTATATTTACTGGATATAGTAACGATTGTTTGTAATATTCTATAGCATCTTCATATGATTCACATTGAAAACATTTATGTCCCTTATTAATGTTGTTTTTTTGCAATATTTTATTAATTTTTTCGCTCTTATTTTTTAACGATGTAAGTGCAGATATTACGACGTTATAATCCCCTTCTTTATCAGATAATTCGGCAAATATATTATCAACATCTGATATTAAATCATTATCAAAGAATAGTTTTTTAAATGTTTTAATATATTCCATTGCCAGCTTATTTTTTTTGAGTTCAAGATTTATAATTATCACATTAAATAAACTTTCAGCTGTTATATTCCTGTCATATTTTATCTCATACGCTTTCAAGAACCAATCAATAGCTTCATTCAATTGTTTCTTTTTGAAACATATATACCCAAAGTAGTATTTTGACAATTGTCCGATAACATTATTTTGGTTTACCAATTCTGTTAATATTTCGTTTGTTTTATCGTCATATTTAAGCTTATGACATACGTATGCGTACCTAAGTCTTGCTATATCGTACAAATTATCATTGTTGTCAGTTATTTCCTCAAAATTTGATTCACTATCTTCTTCATCCTCTCCATCGTCGTAATCTAGAATATTTTCATTTATTAGCAATTCTTCCTCAATATCATCGTCACTCATTTCTCTTTTCACATTATTTTTTTTGCTTTTCTTTTTCTCCATTTTTACATCTGTTTGTTTATTGTTTCTAGGATAAAGTTTTAAAAATTTTTTATAACATTCATAGGATTGTTCGTAGTTCTTTGCCACCAAATAAACATCACCTGATAATTTTAAAATATCTTCGCACGAGTAATTTTTTAAATCACTTGCTTCGAAGAGATAATTATCGTATTGGTTCAAAAAATCAACAGCTTCATTGTACTTTTTACTCTCTACAAAACATTTCAACAACATGTATGAAGCAGGTATTATACATCTTTTATTTTCGACAACTTTCCTGAAATACTCTATTGCTTTTTTTATGTTTTTCTTTTTTAATTCCAAAAAGCCTGTGTAATACAAAATTTCATCATCTTGTCTATCTTCTTTTTTGAATAAATCAAATTTTTCAGATGCACTATCATATCTCCCATTGTAAATATCTATAATCCCTTGTTTTAATAAAACATTTGATTGTAAATCAAGAGACAATTTACTCAAATTAATATTGTTGTAAAAATTTACTATCTTTTCATCACAAAAATATCTGTTTGGTAAAGTTACCACCTTATCAATAACCAATTTGTCGTAAGGACACAAGAATCTAATATCATTAATGTTGTTAGACAAACATTTAGTTTCACATTTCTTATCCATCAAATCTGCTATTGCATTATTTTCGAAATATTTGTAGCACAATGAATCGCTAATACTATTGCATGAAAGAATACAGACAGTGAAAATGGTAGGCTTATGACAAAACATAAACATACTATAGTAAAACAAAAAACAAGAATCAAAATATCGTGTTCTACTAGATGAACAAAACTTCAAATGTTGAAGAATTTATTTGTAAGTTGTCGTTTTCTTTATTCCTACTCATTCTATCTCTCAATCACCTGTCTATCACAAAAGTTTATCTGATTCTTCATGGCTTTTTCTATTATTGCAACTATGTACAACTGAACAATTTATCTAACAAGATTGATTATCTTTTCTATGACACTTCTAATGATAATGATACAACGCGTCCCTAAAATTTTTATTTTTTTTCATAGTTGTAATTTTTGCGATGAAAAATTCATAGATCTACAGTAATGCTATGGTTTGTTAATCTAGATTTTATAGACAGTCAGAATTTGTTAAATTTACTAGAGCCATAAAAATAATCATGGTTGTTTTTGTACTCAAACTTAATCAAAAAAATAGGAGATCGAAGTGAATTTTTAAACAGTTGTTACTTTTTTATCCCTCGCAAAAACACTTCTTACATCGATAAATAACTCGACATGAAACAAATCAAGTTCAAATTTACGGTTCACAATAGTTAATCTTTTTAGTAATGTTGCTATATATGTTATTCAATTTTTCACCCGTTTCTTTGTATGCACCTTTAACATCTGCATTTTTTTCACAGCTTGAATCCTGAGTTCGATATAGAGCAATAAACGCAATGTTGTGAAATTTACAAATATCGTAGAATGCTTCTAAAATAAGATGTACTACTTTCTTGTTTATTAGTTGTTTTTCATTTTTGTCAATTGTAAAATTACGGTTAAAACACGGAGATATAAATTTCTTTACATCACTTTCTTCTATATCCTTGTACTTTTCTAATTCCAATTTTTTGTTGACTAATGTGAAGAAACATTTACGAATTACATCAAAATGATCAATTCTCTCTATTTTAACTTTACCATTTTTTAGGTATTCCTTTTCTCCAATGGACTCAAAAGCTATTTTATTATTCTTTTTGTTTTTACTCATTGCAGGTTCATTTACGTACCCACCCACTCCATTAGCAATTGTGTGAGTAATATCGTCAGTATTTTTTAACATTTTGGTTTCTCTTTCAGAGATGTATTCGAAAAAAATTGTTTTAGTTTCACCTTTTAACGTTTTTCTTAAATAAGAATTGTAATCACTTTGTTCTTTGTAATGTGCACCTAAGAAGTCGTTATATGATGTTTTTTTTATGCCATATAAGACTAAAAAGTTGCTAAAACAATTATCATCAATTTGTTTATTTTTTTTCTGTTTCTCAATATTTGCCACTAATTTCTCATAATCTTCGTAACTATTGAGATTCTGTTCTTTATTAGTGGTACTAGTAGGTATTTTATCATATTTTTCTATGTTTGTACTAATTGCTTCCTGACGTTCAATATCGTTTACTTTTTTCGCTAAACAAAGATTATAATTACAATAAGCATAAAACATCCACGACATTTTGAATGCATAGAAACCCAGTAGTTTAACATTTTTTATAACCGTGCAAATTTTAACATAAAAAATTTGGAGTAGTCTTTCATAAATAGAAAAGTGTTTGTCCTTTTGATTGCACTTGCAATCATTTAAGTTTTGATCTTCAACAATCAGATCAGTAAGTAAGTTAGTCATATCTTATTATAGTAAAATTTTACTGGAAAATATTCATCAATTAAATTGAGGAAGATAACAAAATACTCTATAATGATGTATTGAAGAGTGATGTAATCTCAAAATTGAAATTATTCATGCCATTTATTTTATACTATTATCAACGTTAAGTTAGCAACTGTTGAGATTTATATCGGTAGTGAGGGTGGCACCTTGGTTACAAAGTAGTTCTCTTGATCAATATGTTTATAGTGCTAAGAGTAGGGATCTTGGATTGTATATGTGCTTCTAAGAGCGATGGTAACAATTCTTATCTTTATTCAACTTTAGGGGTAGGATTTTTATGGAACTACAATGGTAGAGGAAGTAATTTTGAGCAGAAATATGGTTCATTTGGAGGAGATATAACGATGAATATGTCACTTGATAGGGTGATTAAAAACGTAGCATTATGCATAAATGTGGTACCGTTTAAGTTTACTAAAGGTCCTTTCAGGTTAGAGATCAATTTTATATCTATTGATATTCTTAGATTTTGGGAAGGTGGTTTCGGAAGTGCAGTAGTTAGTGGAACGATTAATAATATTAAGGTTGCACTAGGTTGGAGTTTTACGCTAACTTAATAGGAAATAAGTAATAAATTGCAATTTGTGGTACTGCTATTTTAATCGGACATTCTGTAATTCAGTTGTACAAAATAATGATTTAGAGTATGGCGTCATGTTTTGTTATATACATTCTATTTTTGCGATTGATTTTATAACCTCTCCTTTTGGTACCTTTATCAATGTAACGCCTTGTGTCGCTCTACTAGAAATTCTAATATCTCTAACATTGATTCTTATAGCCACACCAGAATCATTTATAATCATCAATTCATCATCTTGTTTTACACTTTCAATAGAAACCAAATTACCAGTTTTAGGAGTTATATTGATGGTTTTGACACCTTTACCTCCTCTATTTGTAATTCTGTAATCCTCAATATCAGATCTTTTCCCAAAACCTCGTTCACTAACCACTAATAATGTTTTAGTCTTGTCATTAGGATCGATAGAAACGAATCCAACTACCTCATTATCGCCACTTACGTCAATACCCTTAACACCAATAGAAGTTCTTCCTACTGGTCTTACATTAGATTCATCAAACCTGATAGCCTTACCATCACGTGTCGCCAATATTATTTCTTGATATCCATCTGTTATTTTCGCATCTAACAATTCATCTCCATCGACGATATTAATCGCGTGAATACCACTAGAACGAACATTAGAATACGCTTTCAAAATAGTCTTTTTAATTATACCTTTTTTTGTACAAAAAACAACATAGTGAGAATTTAAATACTCCTCATTATTAAGATCTTCGACATTCAGGACACACGCTAATCTATCATCTGGTTCTATAGGGAATATATTCTGGATAGCACGTCCCTTAGAATTCTTAGTTCCTTCAGGTAATTCATAGACATTTTCCCAATATAATTCTCCTTTAATAGTGAAAGCTAGTAGAAATTTATGTGTAGAAGAGATAGTTAAATATTTGATAAAATCATCTTCTTTTGTTGCAGATCCTTTGGCACCTACCCCTCCTCTATTTTGCAACCTATATTCAGAAAGATTAGTTCTCTTAATGTACCCCTGATTCGATAATGTTATGACAACATCTTCATCTGGAATAATATCTTTTGTTGTTAAATCAGAAAAGTCCTGTTGTATTTCTGTCCTTCTAGCGTCAGAGCATCTGTTTTTAAGATCTATTAATTCATTCTTTATTATTTCTTTAACTAGTTCATCATCAGCTAATATTGATTCTAAGCGTTTTATTAAATCAACGAGTTCATCGTGTTCTTTTTGTATTTTTTCTCGTTCTAATCCCGTGAGACGTTGTAACTTCATTTCCAATATAGCCTTGGCTTGTATTTCATCTAAACCATAATCGGTGTTCATTTTTGATATAGCCTCTGAACTATCTTTCGAAGATTTTATCAATTTGATGATTGGATCAATATTGTCTAGAGCGATGATATATCCATTTAGGATATGTATTCTAGTTTTTGCTTGTTTTAATTCAAATTGTGTACGTCTTACTGTTACCTCATGTCTATGTTCATAAAAATATCTTATCAAATCTTTAAGCCCCAATGTCATCGGACGGCCATGAACAAGACACACATTATTGACATTAAAAGCGTATTGTAAAGATGTATTAGCAAAAAGATTATTTAAAACCACCTGTGCAACGGCTTCACGCTTAAGATCTATAGATATTCTTAATCCTTGTTTATCAGATTCATCACGGATATCAGAAATTCCTTCTATTTTTTTTTCATTGACTAGTTCTGCTATTTTTTCGATTAATAAGGCCTTATTTACTCCAAAAGGTATTTCAGTAACAATTATCTGCGCTCTTCCATGATTATCTTCAATTATTTCTGTTTTGGAACGAACAACAATGCGCCCTCTTCCAGTATTGTAAGCATCAAATATTCCCTTTGTACCGCATATAATAGCACCTGTTGGGAAATCGGGACCCTTTACGTATTGCATTAATTCTTCTACGGTAATGTCAAAATTATCGATATAAGCTGTTATAGCATCTACAACCTCTTTCAAGTTGTGTGGAGCCATATTTGTGGCCATACCTACTGCGATACCAGTAGTCCCATTAATTAAAAGATTTGGTAATTTGGATGGTAAAACTGTTGGTTCTTTTTTTGTTTCATCAAAGTTAACAGTCCAGTCAATAGTATCCTTATCTATGTCTACTAGGAGTTCTTCTGCATATTTATTCATTCTAGCTTCAGTGTACCTCATAGCTGCTGGTTCATCACCATCTATAGATCCAAAATTACCTTGACCATCAATCAGTACATATCTTAAAGACCATTTTTGAGCAAGATGGACCATGGCCATGTAGATAGAACTGTCCCCATGTGGATGATACGATCCCATAACTTCTCCGACAGTTTTTACGCATTTTCTGTGAGGCTTGTTATGTTGCAATCCTAGATCATTCATCGTAAAAAGAATACGCCTTTGAACAGGTTTCAATCCATCTCTAACATCAGGGATAGCACGAGAAACAATGACAGACATCGAATAATCGATATATGCTTTCTTCATTTCATCAGTAATCTCAATCGGCATTATCCTTTTACCTGTTGTTTCATCCTGCATATTTAAATATTGAGAACATTATCGGGATATTAACTCATTTTGAAGGCATTTGATAGAGTACAAAATTACGTGAGTTTATTTAAAATGAGCACGTTCTTGTAATTTAAAATAAATTATTGTTCGTAGATAACAGATTATGGGTAATAAAACAATAACTACAAACGATTTACAAAGGATGAAAAACAGTGTTTTACTAGATAAAAATTTCAGAATCGTTAGCAATGCAGTACAAAATAATGGAGTATTTGATTCTGCCTTCAATACGCAGGAGTCTTTCAAGCTACAACCAATATTCAACGTTGAAGTTAAAGATATGTCCAGCGTTACAAATCAGAAAAAGTCTGGAAGATGTTGGATGTTCGCCGGTTTGAATATATTGAGAGAAATTGTAAAGAAAAATCTACATGTCAAGGATATTGAGTTATCTGAATCTTATTTGATGTTTTATGATAAACTTGAAAAAACCAATACTACTCTTGAATATATAATCAAACACATCAATGAACCTATTGATTCTCGTGTACTTAGATATGATCTGCTTTTATCTGGAGATAATGATGGTGGTTTTTGGCACTATTTTGTAAAATTGGTGAAGAAATATGGAATATGTCCTAAAGAAGCAATGGGGGAAACAGATGTTAGTTCTCGTTCTTGTGAGATGAACATTCTGATCAATACAGTTGTAACTAAGTATATATCTTTAATTCGAAAGAACAGCAAAGATTTACAGGTAGTTTACGACTTAAAAGAAAATGCACTACAGGAAGTTTATAAAATATTAGCCATATGTATAGGTTTGCCTGTAGATGAGTTTACATTCGATTTCGAACTTGAAGATGATAAGAAAAATAAGAATGAGGATAAGAAAAAGGATGAAGATGAGGAAAAAAAAGTTATAAAAACAATTAAAACAACTCCACTGGAGTTTTCGAAAACATATTTATCGTGCAACCTTGACGATTACGTAATTCTAACAAATTATCCATCATTACAGTATCCTTTTTATCAAACATACACGAATAAAGGTTGCGTAAACATGATGGAAGAAACTAGTAAAAACGCGTATAAAAGTTTAAACGTTCCGATAAATCTGATAAAGGAAACAGCAATAAAATCATTGAAGGATAACACTCCATTATGGTTTGCTTGTGACGTGACCAGTGAAATGTATCGTGAAGAAGGTTATCTGGCAACAGAAGTATCTAATATATCTGAGATGTTTGGCGTTGAGTTTAAATACGACAAGATGGAACGTGCTTTATTGTTGAATAGTGAATGTAATCATGCTATGACCCTAACTGGCGTTCATTTAGATAGCAACAATGCACCTGTTCGTTGGAAAGTACAGAATTCATGGGGAGAAGATGTAGGTAAAAAAGGAATATTTATAATGTCGGATGAATGGTTCAGTGAATATGTTTATGAGTGTATTGTAGATAAAAAATATTTAAATGATGATATCATAGAAGCTTACAATAAAGAACCGGTAGTACTAGAACCATGGAGTATCGTATGTTGAAGATATGTCGATATCATCCTTTCAAAAATCCAAATGTTGTTTTGTTTTGATACTATTTAATGGTGTTGTTTTACCTGATAATAACGATAAAAATTCAGTTGTAAATATCACCAGGAGAAAATCAAATCATAAAAAAGGTTATTGTAAGATGTTATCTCTCAATAGTAAAAGTCGACTTTCTTTTACATTAGGGGCAATAAATACAATTCCAATATTAGGTATTATTCAATTGCAACCATGGGCTTTACTGTTATTTTTACGCACACATGTTTCAGGTTCTTATTGGTTTAATAGATGTTTTGGAATTTGTTACGGTATAAATTTTTTGGGAGATCGTTATATCACGATCACTGGGAACAACGACTACGGCAGTTCTATATTGCAGATCGGTTTTGGAATTATCTGGAGTTACAATCACAATGGTTCTAGTAAAAAAAATAGTAGGAGATGTTGCAGTGGAAGATTAACTGCTAATGGGATGTGGGGAAGTATTTTGGATGATGATCTTAGTATCGAATTTAAACCTAAAAATATTGGAGTTAACTTAAAGTTGACACCAATTGAGATTGTTTATCCCTCAGGTCTCCATTGGGGTATTAATTTCGGTGTTCTTGATCTAGGATGGTTGATAGGGAAAAGAAACAACAGTATCCCTGATATATTAACTTTCATAAATGGCGGAAATATTGAAGTATTTATCGGGAAGATGGTAGATTTGACAGTAGATGTTGATGCCAAAATCAAAATTGACATTTAACAAAAAACATCTTTTACGCAACCTGTTAAAAGTAAAAAGATGTTCAATTTGCAGAACAAATTCTGAGTAGGAATGAAGTTACTAACAGATATTCACTTGGGCAGTTGGCATTAGTGATATTGCAATATTAATATTTTATTTATGAAATGGCAATATTAATATTTTATTTTATGAAATTTAGAATCCTCCAACATTTAGTTGTTACTATAGTCTTAAATTCTGTTAATGCGTCTAGCAATGATAATATAATTCCAGAGAGTGGCAACGAGTTAAAAGATACTCAAGTGAAAAGTTTTCCTGATAATAATGGAGACAATATTGTTTTTAGAGGTAATCATCATTTATCTGTTACGTGTGGAGGATTAAATATTGGGAGTATCGTTTATGCTCTAAATAAATTTGTTGATTTTAGAAAAACTGAAGGTTGGTTTGGATTATTTTATCTTTTAAGAACTAACCTTTGCTATGAATATTATCCATTCAATTGGAAGATCGGTCTCATCGCAAAATGTACGGTGTTGGGAAATTTATATAATGAAAAGAATACTTCTGAGGGTAGTCAATACTGTTTTCCTATATTGCAAATTGGTGGTGGAATGACATGGAAATATAATAAAAGTGAGAAAAAACAGTTCGGTGGAGATATCTCATTTAATGTACTTTTGGGAAGTCTTGTGAACATAAAACCAGGAACTAATTGTGATGAGTATTTTAATCTTGCGGAATTAGAAGAAGGTGAGTATAGGGTAAAGGTTACTAAGACGCCTCATAGTGTGACTATATTTGGACAAGGCGAAGATCCGGCTTTTTTTATAAAGAAAAGGTATTATGGCAAGAGTTACACTGTTGTGTTAAAAGAACCTGTTAAAGAACCTGTTAAAGAACCTGTTAAAGAACCTGTTTATTATTTTAAGGATGCATTTTTGCTGGTAAATTTTGGGTTTAATTTGACAATTACTCCACTAAAAGTGGTCTACTCTAATGGTTTTACTTTAGGTTTTAGATTTGTTATCGTTGACTTGGCTATGATTGACAGAAATAATCTTCTTTTTTATTTAAAAAAACAAGTATTATTATCCTTTTGTAATTTTGAATTTTTTATTGGTAAAACGTGGAATTTGTTTGACCATATCAACCAGGATGAACAATTTGTGAATGATGATAGTTCAGAATAACAATAGAATACCAATAAAATTCAACTAAATATTCCTTAAAGTATTTTATGTTTGTAGGCATGGAATTTTGTGATCATGAAATGGATAATTAGTTTATTTTCTTTTTATTTGTTTGTATCAGGAGTGTCATCAAAAATTTACGAAACTGGAAATATTGGCAGTTCCCACGAATTGCCTAAAATTCATGAAGAAATATTAAAAGATCCTGAAGGTTTTTCTGACATTCAAGAAGAGGAAGATAAGGTGTCTTGTAAAGATTTTGAGATACAGAGGCAAATTGATGAGGAAAAAAAGGGTAAAGGATCTTTTTGGGTAGAATTACTGAAATGTCTTTTTATTTCATTGAGGGCTTAATATTAAAGAAACCAATAAAATGATTACATAAATTAAATCAAGGGAATTGTACTATATCAAGATATGGTTTTGAAAATTCGAAAAATTGTTTTGTTTGTGTGGGTGTTTGTGGTTGTAGGTTGTTGTCAAGAGTTGTACAAGACTGAAGTTGTTGATAAGGGATTGGAAGATAAATTCAAACAATATTTGGTCGATGAAGGGTTAGGGAAATATTTCGACTGTGTGATAAAGGGTGATGATACTAGAGATTTGGAGTTAATATTGGAGCATTTTGCTAGGTTTGATGATTTGTTGAGTGGTATGTTTAATAATCAAGGGTGAAATACGATATTGTTTGACTCCATGAAAGTGAATAGTCTTTTCCTTGAATCATTCAGTAAGTTTGTAAAATCAGATAATATAGGAAGCAAATATAAACTTCCTAAAAATTTAGCCGCAACACATCATCTTGTACTTCATGATGTTGTTCAGGATTTCTTAAATGGTTGTGGTAAACGTGTAACTAATGATGAGATTAATGGCATGATTAAGTCTCTTAATGCTAATGAGGAAGCGGGAAAATGTTGTCATCATTGGGATGAGGTTGTCAGTAAGCTGAGGGGATTAGCCAGCAGTGGTAGTGGTAGTGAGATTAAACCTATTGGTGGTGTTGGAGAGAAAGATGGTTCTGCAGGTAGTTTTGGCTGTTCTTCGTGTTTTCTGTGTTAGATAAGGACTATCTTTTTAATGAGTATTTGTCGCACTTAATTGTTTCGTAGTTTGTGTTTCTTATTTTATTAGTTTCTGTGATGGTTTGGTAGCGTTCGTTAATATGAAGGTTATCAAATCTGTTGGAGTTAGCCCTATTTCTGCTGCTTGTTGAAATATGAATGATGATGGTTCCATTCCTGCTATTGTATTTGGATCATTTATTATTATCTCATTTTCTTTAGTTAAGAAGCCATCTATTCTAGCGTAAACATTAAAATGCAAATCCTTAAAGACTTGTACACTTGTTTCTCTTATCTTTTCTAAGGTGATTTTATCAACATTCATTGGGGTTTGTTTGACCGTTGCACCTGGTAAGTACTTACTCCTGTAATCAAAAATTCCATCAGATTTTATTATTTCTGTCGGAGGAAAAGCCACAGGGTTATACCCATGATCTTGCACAACGACACAAGAGAATTCTCTACCTTCTATAAATTCTTCGACAATAACATGATTACATCTTTGACTTGAAGAAATGACACATTCATCATTATTATGTAAATGACCATCTATACGATTTATTAACTCCAGTGGAGAATAGATTATCAAGTCATCAATAATAACTGGATATCCAATCCCGTAACGATAATCTATTTGATCAAATACTAATTGTTCTTTTTGTTGATAACTCATCTTATTCCAGGAATTGCCATGTACAACTAACTGTCCAAAACTTTTATTTATGACATCAGATATAACATGTTTGTCTACATTATCTACCCTTGAAACGCCTATCGAAGATCCTTGAGAAGAACTTTTAATGATGAATGGAACATGATATTTTGATAACACATCCTCCATTATTTTATTTCTTTTGGTATTCCAGTCTTCACTGGTTATTATTGTACACTCATTGACTTCATATCCATATTGCTTCATTATTTCTTTTTGGAATACCTTATCTATTCCAATGGCAGAACCCAAAATACCAGATCCTGTATATGGGATGTCTAAGAAATTTAACATACCTTGGATATTTCCATCTTCTCCGTCTAACCCATGAAGAATCAGGAAAATAACGTCAACTATATTTTTTAAATTTTCTATCCTTATAACTGTGCCAATATCTCCCAATTGTGAATAATCTATATTTTTTATTGAATCATCGTATATTCTGATATTTTTAAGATCATTTGGTCTCATTTCTTTCGAAGGATAAAAATCCCTAATGGTTCCACGATACAGATATTGCCAATTTAACTTAATTAACGTGTTGTGCCCATCAACAAAAATAGGGATTGGTTCGTATAGTTCTTTATCTATACTATCATAAACTGTTCTTCCTCCTGCAAAAGATACTTCTCGTTCCCGTGATCTACCGCCAAATAAAATTCCAACCCTTATTCTATCAGTCATATTAAAATCTATCTGAACCTAATTATTTACTACTTAAACATATGTTGACGGATGTTTTATAAGCTTCCGATAGTCCTTTTTTCCCCAATTTAACTCCTCCAAAATAACGTATAACAACCACTATTAAGTTTGTAAGATTTGCTGCACAAATCTCTTTAAATATCTGAATTCCCGCAGTTCCAGACGGTTCTCCATTATCACTATAACATGTTGTTTCCCCGTTATCTATACTTAAAGCCCAACAAATATGTTTTGCGTCGTGATATTTTTTTTTGTATTTTTTTACAATATCTTGTGATTCATCGATAGATTTACAAGGTTCAGCAAATGATAAAAATTCACTCCTTTGCATTTTATATTTACCATTTAATATAACTTTAAGAGATTCCATCATGTTATCTTATAATTTTATTCCAACTCTTAATCTAGCACTTCTTGACCTGTTATTGGAGATGATTTCATTTATAGATGGTGTTATAGGTTTTTTATATAAAGGTTTGAAAGGAGTTGTTATATTTCCATAAAAATCTTTATCCACTACTCCATCAAAGTTTCCACACTTGAAAAAATTTTTTACGATTCTATCTTCAAGAGAATGATAAGATATTACGACTATTCTACCGTTTTCTGTTAGAATGTCACTCACACTTGTTAATATGTCTTTCAACGTATTTAATTCGTCATTAACTTCAATTCTTATGGCTTGAAATACTTTCGATAAAAATTTTGCCTGATATCTAGTATTCATTTTTACATTTTTTAGCAGTATTTCTTTCAAATCGTTAGTAGTGGTAATTTGTTTCTTCTTTCTATAATCAACTATTGCCTCTACTATCAATGACGAATTTTCTAATTCTCCATATTCTTTAAATATTTTTTGTAATCCACTAGCTGAATATTCATTAACCACTATTTGAGCGGTAAGATTAGCATTTTTATTCATCCTCATATCGAGATCTCCCAAAAATCTGGTAGAGAAACCCCTTTCTGGAGTATCTATTTGATAAGAAGAAATACCAAGATCCAAGAAAACACCATTAATACGTTTTACATCGTAGTATTCTAAAAATTGTTTGATATGTTTCCCATTGGAATTGATAAAGGTAAAGTTGTCATATTGCTCAAAATCCTTCAAGTTTTGTACCACATCTTTATCCTGGTCAAATGCGTACAAATGTCCTTTATTTAAACGTTTTATTATTTCTTTAGAATGTCCGCCTCCACCAAAAGTTAGATCAACATATATTCCATTTGGATCTTCTATAAGGTTGTCTATGACCTCATCTAACATTACAGGGATATGATACACCATTATAAAATGTTTTAAACATTTTCGTAAATTGTTACTAGCATGATGGCTTTTAATAAAAGGTATTTTTATTGAAAAAGTGTAGAATGTTTGAATTAAGTATTAGATTAAGAAGTGGACATGTGGGTTATTTAATATATGTCGAGCAGTGTTGTAATGTTCTATTTGTTTTATTTTATTGATATAATTGTAAATATAGTTTTACTGGTATTTTTGCACGTTTTTTGCATTAAGGTAAAGAATAAAAAATCTAATAGCACTACCATTAAAGTGTTAAAGAATATTGTTAGGGTTTTTCATTATCCCATTCTTATTACATTAGCTTTTCGTTTTATTACAGATAAAGATAATGTATTACTGACATATCTTGACATAGACATATTGTACTATCTTATAAAGATCAGAATATTTTCTTTTCTTTTTTGTGGGTTATTATGTGTTTTTAATTTTACAAGTGTGATTTGTGATTCGTTAATTAACAAAATTAATAACAGTAAGAATGATGAAAAACTATTGGTTGTCAAAATAATAAAAAATATTATTAATGCTTTAGTTATTTTGATTGCGGTAGGAGTAATATTGTCTATTTTTGACATACATCCTTCAAATTTTATTTTTAGTGTTTGTACTCCATTAACAGTATTTTCTTTGATATTAAAAAATACTTTGGAAGACGTTTTCAATGGATTCTTTTTGATATTAACAAACTTATACAAAAAAGGGGATTTAGTGTACGTTCAAGACAAAAACATTGAAGGATACGTGAATAAAATTGGCCTTAAAGCTGTTGAAATAAAAACGATAGATAATAAAGTTGTTCTAATAAAAAATTCAATATTTACAAGTAGTCTAATAGTAAATAAGAGTAAAAATGGTTTTTTTAGTTTGAGTTTTATAGTTGATTTAAAGTACTCAGATCTCAATAGTGTATATAGTTACATTGAGAATATCAAAGATCATGTAAAGAAAAAACCATATTACAACCAGAACGAAAAAATAATCGTTGTATTGAAAGAAATTCAGAGTAATTCCGTTACTTTAAATCCTATCGTAATCACAAATATAAAAAAAGATGATAAAAACGGAATAAATGTCAGACACGAGTTGATGAAGGAGTTAATAACATTAGCGAATAATTTCAACTGTCAGGTCACGAATATTCATGACTCTGAAAAATGATTAGGTCTTTACCTTTTGTGTACCAATCTCTGATATAAAAGTTTTTATCATTAACTTTTTCTCCTGTCATTTTAATTTTCCCATCACACTTTTGGAAGCTGGTCATAATCTCGTATTCTCCATTCCTTTTATACATATCGGGAAGGTTCACCGATCTAGGAGCTAAAAATTTTATATTATCTTCAAGTGGATACATTAGATGTTTTATGTGAGAAAGAGCACAACAATCCATCTCATTATCGATAATAATTCCATTTTCACAACTCTCAAAACTTATGATATCGTAATACTCACGGACTTCTGAATTATATTTTGCAGGACCAACTCTTAAATTCATATGACAATTGTTTAGTTTTTCAATTAATATGTTCCCGTAATCCAACAAATGTTCAACAAAATCTTTATCGTTTGGGTTACGTAACAATCTAAAAATCAATTTTAGAACGAGATTTTTAGATATAGCGTATTCTACAAATGCATCTTCAATATTGTCAGACTCCAATATTCTGTTGTAAATATTATTAACAGACATAGACTTATAGTCATCTGAAATAAGTAACGGACTTTTCTTAACAGCAAGAACCAATCCTGATAAATACCTTAAAGCGATAGCAACACTATCATCGTAGGTAATGTTAATTTCACAATTTTTTGCTGAACAAATCAAGTTAAAAACTTTCACAACAGATTCAACGATAGACAAATAACTCACAGAATGGCACCTGCTATAAGAAACAGAACCATCTTTTACATCAAATTCCTTACGTATCTGTGTTAAAAACTCTTGACGTGTATTTTTAACGAATTTTCCACTGTATAGGAGATATTTTTTAAACTCAAAATCAAAACTTTCGAGGATATCAGATTTAAACATAATCACCCGTACAGTGGTCTTCCATTAACCAACAATCAACACTATCACACCACATCTCATGACATTCCATCACTAATTCACCCTAACAACAAGCTACCGATCTAAACTAATGTTCCAGCTATCAAACCTGTATGTAATATTCTAACCATTAAGATATTTTTTCACAATATCATGCACAACATAAAAATCCACCTTCCCCCCATTTCCACATTTATCACGAACACATGTTAAAACATAATCCAAAGCTAAACAAAACTCATTAAACACGTCAAAACATTCTCCTTTTTCTAAACATAACAATATGCGTTTCCATGAGTTCCCGGAATCAAGGGATCTACTAAAAAAACTGAATAATAATCCTTGCAAAAACCCGCCGATCCATAAATCTTCAAACTCCTTATCGAAAAAAGTTTTATCTGCTTTTTCCCTGATAGCAACTAAAACAAGACCTCTAAAAGAATTATCTTTTATAAATTTTTTAAATAAACCGATGTAATTACCTTCGTAACCTAAACACTTTATTTTCAACTTAGTCATTACATCAAAAAACAATTTTTTACTCTCATTGTAATCATTTTTACGTTGAATCAAACACTCCACCGCTACATAATTATATCCCTGGGAATATCCGTTCCCTTCTCTTATAGAAAAATCAAAAAGAATATTTAATAAAGACTTTAGATACTCATTAACATTAAGAACTTTACGCCCAAAAGACCTATCAATGTCTAATAGTATAACTCCAAAATCACCTAGTAACTCAGTTCTTTTTTTAGTAGACATTCCCCTAAATTCTTCGATCAACGGATCAAGGCATTGTCTCAAATCAGTACCCTCACGCCAAATTTCCCCATATTTTCCTTCATTGAGGTACTCGACAAGAGAAACCATCGGATCAACATTTCTTCCTGTGTGACAATCCTCCCTTATACGGCTACTTTCTCTCTTATCTAAATTCTCATTTCGTTGTACATCATTTTCGCCTTCTTGACAATACCACCCACACCAGAATAAAACAGGCAATAAAAACACTCCAAACTTCATAACTAAATATAAATTGTTTACCTTATTGTAGCACCAAATCTATTGAATAAATTGTCAACTATTTTTTTTGTTATTTTGTGTACTTTATTACTTTCCAGCGTTCCATCATTATCTTGGAATATTATTGATATGGCGTATGATTTCTTTCCATCAGGAATCTGATCTCCGACGTACACATCAAAAACATTAACATTCTTTATTAACTTATTTGTTTTTAGAATGATATCATTTATGTCATAAAAAGTTGTACTCTTATCGACGATTATAGATAAATCTCTTTTTACGGATGGATATTGTGATACTGGTTCGTAATCTTTTGTTTTTTTATTCCGTATATGTTTGAAGAAAACATCAATATCGATACTTGCGTAAAAGACTTCCTGTTCTACACTAAATTTTTCTCTCATTGAACTAGAAACAATGCCACATTTTGCAATACTATCCTCTTTGATATCGATACTCAGACATTGCGAAAAGTACTGATTATTTTGTGTAATCGTTTCAGAATAATCATATACTCCAAACGTTTTTAATAAAGATACAACAATTGATTTGAGATCAAAAAATGATAACTGACGTTTCTTTAACATCCACGACTCATCCGTCTCTCCTGTCACAAATATTCCTAAAAAAAGAGATTCACCACATCGCTGATCAACTTTATGATAATGTTTTCCTAACTCGAACAACTTTAAATTTTTGTTTCCATTGTTAATGTTATCCCTTATAACACGCATTCCAGAGTATATCAGATCTGGACGTAATGTATCGTGTTCATTACTTAATGGGTTTGAAATTTTTATATTACATTGACCATCTACATTCTTGCTAGATATCAAAGAATTAGTACTTATTTCGTAAAATCCATTTGACGATAAATAATTACAGATACGTTCACGGATTCTATACTCCGAAGAAATATCTAAATTAGAGTTAACGGTATCAATGTTATGTACTAGAGTTTCAGTTGTTTTAATATTTTCGTATCCGTAAAATCTCATAAATTCGTCAACAATGTCAACGTCTCTCTTTATGTTTGTTTTGTACAATGGGACAGTTATTGATACGTTATCACTGTCAACTACAAATATCTTAAAATCTAATTTTTTAAGTATCTCAAATATTTTATCATGTGAAATCTCTTGTCCTACAATACTATTGAACCATCTCAACGATAAATTGACTACATCAGGTTTTTGTCCATTAAAATATTCGTGATATTTATCTACAATAGCTTCTGGGCATTGCTCTTTTAAGAGCCAACATGCTCTCTGTAACGCTTTCAACGGCATATCTATATCACATCCTCTTTCGAAACGATATGAGGCATCAGTTTTTATATGTAATCTAGATGCACATTTTCTAACTACAATAGGATCAAAATAAGCTGCTTCGAACAATATATCCACTGTGTCGTTTTGGATAGAAGAATATTGTCCTCCTATAATTCCTGCAATTCCCAGTGCTCTCATGTCATCTGCAATCACAAGATCTGTACTCGCCAATTGATATTCACTTCCATTCAAAGCTTTTATGGATTCATTATTGTTTGCCAATCTCACGTGAAGGTTTCCATTTATTCTTCCAAAGTCATAAGCATGCATCGGTTGACCCAATTCTAACATGACGTAATTAGTTATATCAACAACATTATTTATTGGTCTTACTCCAACAGCTAATAGTCTTTCTTTTACATATTTGGGAGATTCGCTAATCTTTACATTTTTAACGACAATGCAATCATATCTTTTACATCCATTGTGAGCTGAATTTATGACGTAAGACGACATCTCATTCTTATCCAATTGCAACGTTGACTGATTTTTAATTTCTTCATTAAACAATGCTTTTAAACTTCTTGCTATTCCTAAATGAGAACATGAATCTCCGCGATTAGGAGTCAATTCAACGTCCAATATTTGTTGTTTTTTTACATTGTAAACTTCATTAACTGGAGTTCCATTGACATAACTATTATCAACCTCTATTATCATGTTGTGGTTTTTACCTATTCCTACTTCATCTTCTGCACATAACATTCCCTCAGAAAATTCCCCTCTTATCTTTGATTTCTTTATAACAATAGGATCACCTTCGAATGGATATATCATTGTGTTAACTTGTGCAACTACGACCTTTATTCCTTTTCTAGCATTTGGAGCTCCGCACACTATATTCAACACTTTGTCTCCTATATCAACCTTAAGACAACGCAATAAATCAGCATTCGGATGTTGTTTACAATCTACAACTTCTCCAACGACCAGTCCTTCAAAGCTCCCAGGGATGGACTCATACGTGTCTACGTTCCCGACTTCTAAACCACAACTTGTCAGCTTGTCAGATATACAACTAACAGGATATTTGATTATATCGATAAAATCGTTCAACCACTGCAATGATATTTTCATAAAGTATCATCATTATAATTGTTGTATTTTCTGGTAGGTTTGTGATATCCTCCGAAATTTCTGAACTTTCTATTTCCAAATCGTTTATCACCAAACTTACTAAATCTTTTTCCGCCTCTTCCAAATCTCCGTTTTTCATTTTCATTAATTCTTTCCTTTTTAAGCTCTGGATGTAACATTTCCTGTATAGCCTGCCATGGTCTCTTATCCTCATCTGATATAAAACTAACAGCGTATCCATCAGCTCCGGCCCTGGCAGTACGTCCAATACGGTGTATGTAATCTTCAGGTGCAAGAGGAATGCTGTAATTGATAACATGTTTTACATGTGGAACATCTAATCCTCTAGCTATAACATCAGTTCCCACCATTATTCTATATCTTCCACTTCTAAAGTCTCTTATGTTTCGTTCTCTTGTTCTTTGCCTCAAATCTCCGTGCATTGCACAGGCAGTAAAACCATCCTTGAATAACTTATTCGCTATATATTCGGCATCAGCCTTAGTTTTTACAAACACTATTACGGTTCCTTCTCTTTGATTTAATTGATTAACTAATTCAGAATACTTACTCTTAGAGTCTACCCTTATTTCTTCTTGAACCAAATTATCTGCTATTACGTTGGCCTGCTCATTATTTTGCACAAATATTCGCTCGGGATTGTGCATGTGTTGTAATGCCAAACGTTCTACTTCCTTAGGAAATGTTGCTGAGAACATCAGAGTTTGTCTTTCTTCTGGAATGGCACCAAATATCTTTTCCAATTGTTCATAGAATCCCATCTCAAACATACGGTCAGTCTCATCTAGAACAAGGTATTTACATTGACTTAAGTCCAAAGATTCTCGTTGAATATGATCTATTATACGTCCTGGCGTTCCAATAATGAGTCTAGGATTATGTTTCAAATTCCGTGTTTGTGGGAAAAACGGTTCTCCCCCGATCAACAAAACATATTTAACAAAAATATCTTTGTCCAATAGCTTTCGTACATTATTGAGTACCTGCTGTGCCAATTCTCTTGTTGGTTCCACAATAAGTGCCTTGCCATCTTTGTTATCCAATAAACCGGATACAATAGGTAATAAAAATGCCAACGTCTTTCCAGTTCCTGTCTGGGCCGAACCTATTATATCCTTACCTTCAAGTGCTACTGGAATTGACTTAGATTGGATATCTGTAGGGGTGGTGAACTTTAACCTTGACAAAGAAGTCTTTATCTCTGGCTTTAAATTCATTTCATCAAATGTCATATTCTTATATAGTTGTAAACCGAACAACTGCTTTGTAAATAAGATAAATAATGTAATTAAATCTTTTTTCGAACTCTTAATATTCTATTCTTCTATACACTTCCTATTAATCATTATAGTTTCACTTCCTTCTCTATCTTTTACAGCAATTTTATTCATTATTTCATACAATACAGGTCCTGCCACTTGACCTGCGAAGTGATATTCTTTGCCCTTGGGATCATCAATTACAATAATGCAGCTGTATTTTGGTTTTTCACTTGGGAAATAACCAGCAAATGTAGTTGTCGTATTATTACTATATTTCCCATTTATTAACTTATTCACAGTTCCACTCTTACCAGAAAGTGAATATATCCCATCATTAAAACGTTTACCAGTTCCACGTTCAATAACTCCTTTTAATAATTTTTTTAATTTTATCAAAGTGGCATCAGAACATATTTTATCGCATATAATTCCCGTTTCGAAATTTTTTATGAAACTATTTCCTCTATTAATTGACTGTATTAATTTAGGTTTGATCATTACTCCATTGTTAGCAATTGCGTTATACAGTGTTATTATCTGTATCGGTGATAACTTTATTTCATATCCCATTGCCATCCATGGTAGTGTAACGCTTGTCCAATTACGGTCTTTGTATTTTTTTACATATGGTACTGCTTCACCGTATTTAAACAAACCAAGTGGTTTGTCAAGTTTAAATCTTCTAATATGATTTAAAAATTTGTTAGGATTGTTCCCAAATGCATTATTGATCAATTTAGCAACAGCAATATTAGAAGAGTGTTCAAAAGATTCTTTAACAGTAATCTTCCCAAATTGGTGAGTATCGTGCATGTATATATTGGCAAATTTGTACACTCCATTACCGGTATCAACGGTGTCGTTGAGTTGAAGGTTAGTCTCCTCAAATAAGGCAAGGAATGATAATAATTTGAATACCGATCCTGGTTCTTTTGAACCATATGACCCCATTGCATAATTGTACGACTCTGAATATTTACCATTTTTATCTCTTGAAAGGTTTATTAGCGCTTTTATATCGCCTGTTTTGACTTCCATGATTATAGCACTGCCATAATTTGCTTTGGTTTTTATTAAAGTTCTTTTGAGACAATCATGGACAATGTCTTCTATATTTGAATTGATTGTTGTTATAATATCGCACCCTTCCACTGGATTATAATTATCTTGACTAGGTGTAATTTGCCAAAAGTCTCCAGCCATATGTTGAAACAAAGCTTTACCATCTTGTCCTCGAAGATATTCGTCGTACTCTTTTTCAATTCCCACAACACCACAATTATCATTGACGTATCCAATTACTCTACTTCCAAGGTTCTCAAATGGATTAAATCTCTTATCAAATGGAGTAAATATAATACCTCCTTTATAGCGACCAAGTTTTACTATTCTGGTTTTGTCCAACACTATTTTCTCATCAAATGAAATAGGTCGATCACCAAGTTGCAAATAGTGTTTACCACTGTTCCTGGCTTTTTTAATCTTACTAATGTATTCTTCTTTTGTTTTGTTTTTAAATATTATGCTCAAGCATGAAGATAATTCATCTACATACGATTCAAAAAGAGATTTGTCAACAATTGTAGGATCAATCGATAAACGGAAAAACGTCAAAGACGTGGCTAATAATTTACCATCACTCGAATATATATTTCCTCTTTTTGCAGGTACGTTTCTCACGGCAAATGTTATCTCCTTGTTTGCCATCCGAAACTTGGTTTTATGTATTAACCCGACATCTAGAAGTCTCCACACGATGACTATAGCTAAAATAAGGAAACTTATAAATACAATCCTTGAACGCACCATCATATCTTCAGACTTCATAATCTAACTATGCTCAATTATTATAATTAAGTAATGAAGTTGTTTTTTATCATTGTTGCTGTCTTAAACATGAATATCCAAAATAGTTACAGTAGCAAGGAAGGACATAAAAGACTAGGTAAATATTCGAAAAAAAAAGATTTTGGATCTTTGTCTATAACCGCAGGGCCAACTCCGTTTAATTTACTTATGGCCCCTGTTGATGCATTTTGTGGTACAAACATCAAAATGCCTCCACAAATATTATACATTTTCAAAATTAACATCTTACACAAATATTGGGTTACTAAACGGAGAGGATGGGTCAGTAGTTTTACTTTAATTGGGGACTTTTATGTTCCTTTTGGTTTTGATAAGAATAGTGTTCCGTTGTTTCAATTTGGGTGGGGAATTTGTTGGAGTTACAATAATGAAGGAAATAATGATTATGTTGATAGGAAATGCTATTTAGGAAGGTTGACAATTAATCTGATGTGGTTGAGTGTCGCAGATGATGTGTTAGTTAATTCACAATTTGAATGCAACCCTAAAAAGGTAGGAATGAATTTGAAACTTACTATTTTTGAAAGTGTTTCTCCAACTAGTTTTACTTGGGGAATTAATTGGGGAACAATTGACGTAGGAAGTTTAATAAAAGGGAAATGGGAAAATTTAGGTTTTTCAGCTTTTACATCATTGGAATTTTTCTTTGGTAGAACATGGCTATTTGAGGGAACTTTTGATGTGAAGATTGACATCGATTTACCACGAAAAAAAAGTAAAAGTAAAAGTAAAAGTAAAAGTAAAAGTAAAAGTATGAATCAGATGTAGTGACATAATAACAAAACACTTTAACGTGTGCATAAACTGGATGTACAATAATTGACGTATATTACTACTGTGTGGGTATTATGATTAGTTTTGATAAGAGTGTGTGGAGGTTTATTTTATTTATTTCTCCGTTGTTTATTTCTTGTTACGAGTGTGGTATGTCTCGAGTGGGGTCCTTTGAAGAGTCTGTGGTGTGTCGTTCGAGTGTTGGGGTGGTGTCAGGGAGTAATCCTTCTCAGTTGGAATCAGGATCTTTGGGGGAGGTAAATTGGGGTGAAAACCTGAAAAATGATGGATTTGAATTCTTGAATTGTAGTTTCTTACAGAATTATGGTACTGACATGATGGATAGATACAATTGTTGTTGGTTAATTGCTCCAATACTTGCGTTATTAAATGTCCCTGCTTATCAGAATTTTATAAAGAATTACAAGTACGATAATGATGAAAAAAATCTAAATTTGAAGATGATAAAGGATATATACGAAGAATTGAGAAATAAAAATGGGAATTACAATATTGATTTCAGGAAGCATTATGAAATGTTATATAAACATGGGTTGAGACATTATGCTAGTTTTTTTGAGAAGAGAACTAAAGATAGTCCTCACCCAGCATGTGACGCCTATTATTTTCTTGCTCGTGATTATTATGCTACGAAACAAATGGGTAAAGTCATGTCTTTCTGTTTTCTTGAGGGATATTTTCGTTTTAGGTATGAACTTACTGATAAGTCCTTAGAAGACAAAGTTAGTACATATTTCAATAAGATAGCCATTGATAATCCACGTAGTTTTATTTTAGATAAAATTTTAGATAATTCTATTTCAAAGTTTCTTGGAGAAAATCCTGTACGTGTAGAAAAATATACATTGGATGGTGCGAAGTATTTTGATGTACAAGTTGCCCATCCTTATTTTCGTTTTATTAACAAGTTGGGGAGTACAAATGGAAATAGTGCGTTTAATATTTTGTTTTTCAGTGAAGATAAGATGGTATTAGAAGATATTCGGAATATTGTTTTTAAAGAGTATAAAAAGGAATTTGGACCTATCGATGAAATTAATAGTAGCAATATAGATGGTAAGATAGGAAACTTGAAGGAGGGGTTTGATAAGGTAAAGAAGTCTCTCGATAATTATAACTTTGAGTTTAATTCGGCGATTTTCAAAAGTGGTCATTATACTGCTGTTGTTAAGGACCCAAAGTCTGGAAAGTTCTATAACTTAGATTCTAATCGAGATGTATCTGTTAAGGTTGGAGAAATTCGTGATTTCTTGAAGAATTTTGGAGATACGTTACAATTCAGTGGAGGTTGTCCTGAGTGGATTTTTGTAACTGTAACGAAAAAGAGCGAATAGAGATTTTTTCTAACTTAAAGTAAGTATTTGTCAGAATATCGTTTTGAGATGTTCCCCGCTGTTTCTTCGTTTTTGAAGGCTTTGTAAATATCGGTACATAATTGCTCCTCAAAAGTTATTGTTCCGGAGTAACTAGTAGTAGTTTTATCTTTTTCAAAATTGTGTTGCCAGATGTAGTCAAATGGTATTTCATAATTATTGTTTCTTTTATCAAAATCTTTATAGTGTTTCTTTATTGATTTATAAATTTTAAAATGTTTTACATCACTTGTTAAATTAACACGTATCAGAAATAATATCTGTCCTGATATTTTAAAACCAAGCTCATACATATATTCTTTTGTAAGTAAATACAAGTAAGTGTATTGGCTATTTACATTTTCTCCTTCACTGAAACATTGTGATCCATCTTGATTTTTGAACTTTCTGTATATTACTTCAAAAAAATCTTCCCATTTGGTTTTTCTCTTATGTCGACCATTGTTAAAAAAGTTTTTTAAAATACTTTCTTTTGCTTCGTCCAACGTACAATGTACATTTTGGTTATTTAAAAAGAACGTTTCGTATTCCTGCATTTTACATTCTTTATGACATTTTTTGTATATTGGGGTTACTGCCTTACGTGGATTCTTGTTCTTGCAACAATCAGAAAAATGAAACTGTAAAGTGTCTAAAAAATCTTGTTTCTTACTTTTTTCTACTACTAAGGTTTGCCACCAAGATGTATCCTTATAAACGTGATCATTGTGCAATTCGTTTTTTGCGTAAAGTATTTTAATTAATCCCTGTTTTTTAAGATCTTCATCATGTTCATCAATAACATAGACAATATCTTTATAACTCATTAGATCTGGAATTATAGATTTTTGTTTATTTAATACATCAATTTTGTTCCCACGAAAGAATACATCAAATCTTTTACTGTAGATGATAAACAAAACTAATAATGAAACAAATGAGATGACAATACTTAACTTTTTCTTTACCATAAGTCAATATTTTGTTCCAAATAACATAAAATGCAAGACATCCAACAAAGTCTCAATATTTAAAAGTTGTCACATCTTTATTCTACTTAAATTATATGTGCGAGGTATTTAAGCAATTGAATCTGACAGAAATTAATAAACAATACATTGAAGGAAATAAGTATGATGAATTTAAATTTGATAAAAGTAAGTTGACAATAACATGTTATGATGGTCCACCTTCAGTAAGTGGATTACCTGGAATACATCACATTCTTTCTAGAACGTTAAAAGATATATTTTGCAGATATAAATACCTAAAGGGATGCAACGTGATTAATAAAAGTGGGTGGGATACACATGGTCTTCCTGTCGAGTTAAAAGTAGAAAAACAATTAGGTATCACCAAAAAAGATATCGGTAAGACTATATCCATTGAAGAGTATAATAGGGAATGTCATGAGTCTGTTAACGAATATACCGATAAATGGAAAGAACTGACTTTATTACACGGTTATTGTACGGATATAGATCATCCATATATTACTTGCGATCAAAATTATATAGAATCTGAGTGGTGGGCTTTTAAACAACTCTACGATAAAGGATACGTCTATCAGGATTATAGCATTCAACCGTATTCTCCTGCAGCGGGTACTGGTCTTAGTTCACACGAATTGAATCAACCGGGATGTTATAGATTAGTAAAAGATCTAACAGTAACAGCAATGTTCAAATGTTTAGATGAGGCAAATACATATTTCATAGCTTGGACAACTACACCATGGACATTACCTGCCAACAGTGCTCTAGCAGTCAATAAAAATATCGACTACGTAAAAATAAATTGCAAAAACAAGTATTCTGGAGATGTTATAAACGTTATATTGGCCAAAGAGGCTCTGCAACGATATTTTGACAGTGAAAAGGAATATAATGTTATTGGTCAATATAAAGGGGCAGATCTGGTTGGTAGAAAATACGAACAGCTGTTCAAATATGTACAATCAACTGGTAAAGCTTTTGAAATCATAAATGCAGATTATGTAACAACAACAGATGGAACCGGGATAGTACATATAGCTCCATCATTTGGGGCAGATGATAGAAGAGTTTCTAAAGAATCTAATATTTGCGATATTGTCGTGATTAGAGATGGTGTCGAAGTCCCAATTGTTGATGAACAAGGTAGATACGTAGAAGAGATAACGGATTTATCTGGTTGTTATGTAAAAAAAGCGTATTATGATGATCCAGATGAAACTGTAGATGTTGACGTTGAAATTGTAAAAAAATTAAAACAGGTTGGACTATGTTTTAGAAGTGAGAAACATGAACATTCATATCCTCATTGTTGGAGAACTGATAAACCATTGCTGTATTATCCCTTGAAGGCTTGGTTTATAAAAACCACGTCAGTTAAGGGCAGAATGATAGAGTTGAACAAAAAAATCGATTGGCATCCAGAAAGTACTGGAAGTGGGCGATTTGCTAACTGGTTAGAAAATTTAGTTGACTGGAATGTTAGTAGAAATAGATTTTGGGGAACACCTATTCCAATATGGATGTCAGAAGATGGTAAGGATATAAAATGTATAGGTTCTTTTGATGAACTAGAAAATGAAATAAAGTTAGCGAATGAGAAATTAAATAATATTAACGAGGATATTAATAAAAAAATTGTTAGAGATTCTCATAAACCATTCATTGATAAAATCATATTGGTTGGCGATAATGGTAAGAAAATGTATAGAGTACCAGAAGTGTTGGATGTATGGTTTGACTCCGGATGTATGCCTTTTGCACAATATCATTATCCATTTGAGAATAAAGATGATTTTGATAAATGTTTTCCTGCAGAATTTATTTGTGAAGGAGTAGATCAGACTAGAGGATGGTTTTTTACATTACATGTTCTGTCTACAATGCTTTTTGACAATATATCCTACAAACACGTCGTCTCAAATGGGTTAGTGTTGGATAAAAATGGCAATAAAATGTCTAAGAGATTGGGGAATAGTGTAGATCCATTTGATTTGATAAACAAGTACGGATCAGATGCGGTTAGATGGTACATGATATCCAACACAGATCCATGGGAAAATCTCAAATTTGACGTCTTAGGCGTGGAAGAAGTTGTCCGTAAGTTTTTCATAACACTTTTTAATACTTACAATTTCTATGCGCTTTATTCTAATTCGAATGATATTGAAGTAGACAATAGTTGGGTCTCAAATGATACTAACACATCGGATGTGGTATCTTCTGCATTTAAACAAAACAAACTGTGTCATATCGACAAGTGGATCTTATCACGATTGAATACTGTCATAAAAGATGTGGATAAATTTTTAGACAATTACGATCCAACAAGAGCTATACGTCTAATAAATGACTTTGTTATTGATGATCTAAGTAATTGGTATGTACGAATAAATAGAAAGCGTTTTTCTAGAAACGATAATAAGGAGGATCAAATGATTGCGTTTAATATTTTGTACGAGTGTTTATATAAGACGGCAGTAATAATGAATCCGTTTGCTCCATTTTTTAGTGAATGGTTGAAAGATAATCTATTAAAAAACAATAGAATGTAACGTGATAATGATGTTCTTTATTAATTATCGTGAATATGTTGATTTTAAATGGCGTATGATACGATATTTAGCGTTGAAATTTGTTACATTCAAGAAATTGACATTGTCAGGTGTACTTAAGAATATACCACTCGATAATATAGTTTAAAAAAACAAATAGTAACTGTCTCAAACTAGAACTACATCGATGGAAATAGGACAATTCAAGCTATTAGACTATTATCACAAAAAATACCCGCTACTCATAACAAAAACATCAAATAATCGAAACAACTACGAAAAAATGTAAAAAAACACCCAGCACATGACAAACATCAATTGCCAGTACATCAAAGTAATCAAGAATATAAAAATGATTTCAACTACTTTGACTCCATTTTTATTCAAAACCTCCCCTTACTTTGGAATCATTAGCTTCCTTATTACACAATGCAAAAGGATTAAAAGGACAACCATTACGATTATCCTGAATAGACTTTTTTTCTTCTTTTTTAACTACAAGATTCATATCAAGACGATAAGATTCTTCCTCATCTTCTCTAATCTCCTTCAAAATTTCATCCACTGTAGGTACTTTACCCTCCACAGGTACTTTATACCTTTTTTCCATATTTCCACAAGCAACAACCAATCCGTATGTCGCTAACACTCCACAAACGAAGCGTCCTATTTTATTTGTTTCCATAATTATAATTCCTATAACCACAATAATAATACGAAACAAAATTATTCGAACAATTATTGTGAAAAATATTTTACATGTAATTGCTAGGTTGAACTAGATTATGTCTGGATAGAAAAAAAGGTAAAAGCATTGTTGTTTTTTCATTTTTCGCTATTTGTTCAACACAATTTAAACAAATAAATATGGATAAAAAAGACGATCTGTACGAGTCAGTTTTTGATAAATGTAGAGATGTTTTTAGGAATAAATATGAGGATTATGGTTCTTCTTGGAGAGTATTAAGATTAACTTCAATTACTGATCAGATATTCATAAAAATCCAGAGAATAAGGACGATTCAAGAAAAAGCTGAACAATATGTCAACGATCCAATTTGTGATGATGTAATTGGAATTGTAAACTACTCAATAATTGCATTGATGCAAATACATTTCAATAAAGAAGGTGTCAAGAAGATCGATTTATCACTCGATGAAGTTATGACATCTTATGATTCCATATTCGGAGAAATATATGATTTATATCTAAAAAAGAATCATGACTATGGGGAAGCTTGGAAATTAATGAGAACAGAATCTATTGTTGACATGATTTTGACCAAAATAATGAGACTAAGAAAAATAGAACAAAACAATTGGAATGTTACTGTATCCGAAAATATAGATTCAGTTTATAGCGACATTGTCAATTATGGGATGTTTCTGTATTTAAAATGGAATAACTTAGTTAAAACGGACGATTATAATTAGTTTGGAATCAGTCTTTGTTAAAATACTTGTAAAATTTTTCATGAAAATATTACATTTTTATCGGTTTTGGTTTGATAAGATATAATTAGTATATTTTTACTATATAACAATTATGGATAACAAAATAAAAGTCGCGTTTTGTGCGATGATCGTTGGGTGCTTTACTAATGCTGCTAAAATCACAGAGAAAGAAGGTCGTGTAAGCAGTGAAGAGAGAAAAAAAGAGATCTGTAAGAAGTTACAAGAAAGATTACTTAAACTGAGATCTGATAAAAAAAGACAAGAAGAAACTGAAAAAAATAATGATGGTAAAGATAAAATTAGCGAACTCGTAAAAAAGTTAGAAAGAAATATGGGTAATCAAGGTCTAAACAAGGCGAATGCTAAAATAGCAGATACAAAAATAGAAAAGAACGATAGAGAAAAGGTTGCTAAGGATATTGTGGTAATTAAAAACAAAAAGAAACCGCAAAATAAGTCTTTTAAGAAAAACGAAGAAAATATTAATACAGCTAGTCTTGTATTCGAAGAACTAATTAGCATGAAAAGAGATGATGAAAAAATGACGGAAAGTACATTAAGTACACTTGAAGGGTTAGACAAAAACGTGGAAGAATCATCAATTGAAAACGTTAGTACCGTATTCAAAGAACCAATTAAAGTGGAAATAAGTGATAAAAAAATAGCAGAAAGTACAGCAAGTACACGTGGAAGGAGAGACGAAAACGTAGAAGAAGAACTATTAGGACGAAATTTTTGTCGTTGCTTTTAATTGTTAGTGACAGATGAATGTTGTCTATCGTCACTAATGTCTACCTTCAGTAACGTCTTCTTTGTATTGTTCACTAGATTCTGGATCTTAACAAGTGAAATTAAAATGTCATCAATAAAAGTTCTAACCAATCAAATCACACGATATAATATCATTCATTTACCTATCAAAAAATTTCGCAATTCTTAATAAAATTTGAATAAGATAATGTTTCCAACTTTTTACTATGACCTCGCCAGAAAAACAAATTCATATTTATTGTCTTCAATAAATTTTTTAGAATAATTTGGAATCAAATATTTACCCATTTTTACATTTGTTTCAACTTCCAACAAATCAAAAATTATATGTTGCATGTCATAAAAAGCTATTTCATCGTGAAAATCAAAATTCTTTATCTTTTTATTCGTCAACATCATCACTCTCCTATCTTCCAATGGACCTAATTTTTTTACTAAAGGTGTTATTTTCTTATCTCCCATCAATAAGTGATCTCCAATAATTACAACGACCGTATTCTCATAGTTTGGTTGAGATTTCATAAACCTGATAAAATCGGCTAGATGATATGACAAACAAGCATAAGTAAATTCGTGAGTTCCTCTTGGAGTAGATGGATCGATATATTTATCCATTTCGCTGTCGGGATATCCCTTAGGGAAATGAGTGTCAACAGTAACCAAAGATAAATTGAACGGCTTTTTCGTAACTACAAGTTTTGAATATACATCCTTTGCCTTGTCAAAAAGAACCCTATCATTTAGTCCCCACTCATGCATTTTAGAGTTGGAGTTGAAATATTCAATTCCATGTATTTCGTACTGTAAACTGTCTAATATATCTCTAACTCTCCTATATTTAAGTTTTGTCGAAGCTAGAAGTGTAGAAAAGTAACCACCCTTATTCAGACAACTGGTTAAAGAGATTTTTTTATTACGGCAAGTCTTAGCTTTACTTAAATCCTGATAAAAAGGGAAACCTGTTTGTGTTGCATATATAGCAGCGCAAGTATTTACTGCACCAGGCATCATCTTGTAGTTATCGTAGAAATATAAATCTCCGTTTTGTACTAAATCGTTAACATCTTTTGACAAATGTTTTAACTGATCATTCTTTAAAAAATCGGACTCATATGATTCACAATATATTAGTACTAGATTCTTACCAGGAGTTGTTGTAATCTCATTGGTGCTTAAAACTTTCTGTATTCCCAATTTTTTTAAACAGTTATCCGTATTACCATAAATTAGTTCAAATGTTTCAATTATAATAACATCGCGAAAAATATCTATCCAGCTAACTAATGTTTTGTTAAAGATACACAAACAACAACAAGAAAACAATAAAATCAACTTATTTATTCTGAAACTATGTTTACAGCTTATATAATAACATAAAAAAATATTGAATAACATGAATAGACAACATAACATCGCTCCTAATGGAAACATCCTAAACCCGTATATAACAACATCGAACCCTATTTCATAGAATCTATAAATGTCCATATGATTCCACAAAAATACAGAAATTGCATCGATCATGAATAAGACAGATGACGTTATTACTACTACGTACTTCAATACTTTACTTTTTATCGATAATCCTGACAGCAAAAAAAAACAGTAAAACACTAAACAATCAATCATTTTCAACAAATAATAACAATAACAATAATAATAATAATGGTGAGGTGGTTGAAGAATATTTTAAAAACTGTATTATTATTCACAATTGTTCCCTTTTTGTTTGTATTTAAGACGTTATATGATTATAGGAAACATTGTAAGGAGTGCGAAAACAATGTTATTTACACGACGCCACTACGTGGAGGTAATCCAAAGATATCTGTAATCGTTCCTATATATAACACAGATGAACGTTTTCTAAGAGAATGTGTCGACTCAATAGTAAATCAGACATTCAGGGATCTAGAAATAATATTAGTCAATGATGGTTCAACAAAATCTTACGTGATGGAGATATTGAAGGAATATGAGTTAAAGGATGATAGAGTAATAGTGATAGACAAAAGAAATGGTGGGTGTGGGGACGCAAGGAATAAAGGACTTGAGATAGCGCGTGGAGAATATGTTACATTTGTAGATCATGATGATTTTTTAGAGTCTAACGCATACGAAAAAGCATATAATTTAAATTTGAATTATAATGCAGATGTTGTTGTCTTCGGGTGGAATAATTTTACTCAATCACAAAATAATAAATTATACTCTCATGGCTTTATCGGAGAACATATTCCTTGTGTTCTTGAAACCACGTTTGTTACGGATAAGCGGAAGATGAAGGCTCTTGACCATATTTATGTTTGGAATAAACTCTTTAAAAGAAATATTATCGGCGATGTAAAATTTATTTTAACTACCGGAGAAGAGGATATAGCATTTACTCGGAAAATGCACGCAATTTCTAATAGTAAACTCTTTATTCCAGAATGTTTTTATAAAAGGAGAATGCACGAACACAATGCGTCTGCTTTTGTTATTAGCCATAAAATATATCATTTGAAGTTAAAATTTATAAGAAATGTCGATATGCTGTTATTTGAATTGAATAGTATTTTAAAATCGTTTGGATTGTTTCGTTGATTGTCAATCGTTTAATCTCAAACTGACGAATGCAAGTAAGTAACGCATTTAGACTAAATTATGCAACGCTCATGTGACATGTACTTTGTTAATGTAATTTTTATGAGATGCTTTGTATTGGTGTTTGTAATTTTCCCGAATGGAATTAAAACTAGAAGTATCGTCCAAATTCCAATAGTTTACGCAACTGATGGTAAATATGTTATGCCAACCATTGTATCTATGTAATCAGCCGTCAGGAATATGGACAATATGTCGTTTTACGAATTCACGATATTAGTTCCTGAAAATTTCGAACGAGAGAATAAAAATAGATTTGAAAAATTTTGCTAAATAATCAGAAAAAGAAGAGAGAGTAAAGTTAACATCTAGGCACACATATTGCTCTCTAATATTGCATGTTAGATCCAAATAAATTTACGATAAAGTCGCAGAATATAATTCAGACGGCGTTTGAATTATGTAAAGATAATGGTAATCCTTGTGTAGAACCAGGACATATTTTATCAACCTTATTAAAAGGAGATGAGTATAACGTTACATTTATTCTCAACAGATTGGGAATAAATAAAAACGTCATTCAATCGCAATTAAATAACATTATAAACGGTTATCCAAAATCTTCTGGAGGTGACGTATACTTGAGCAACAATAGTAATAATGTGTTGAACAAAGCTCAAGAATATGCACATAAACTTGGAGATACGTACATAGCTGTTGAACATATTCTTCTGGGGTTGTGCGATAATGAAAATATTAATAGTCTATTTGAAAGTAACAACGTAACAGTAGATAAATTGTTGGCAGTAATCAAAGAACTGAGAGGAAATAATAAGTCTATGGATGAAAATGCTGAAGATAAATATAAGGTGTTAGATAAATACGCCAAGAATCTAAATAAGTTGGCTCAAAGTGGAAAAATAGATCCAGTAATTGGACGTGATGAAGAGATAAGAAGAGTATTACAAATAATATCTCGTCGAACTAAGAATAATCCTATTCTTATTGGTGATCCTGGAGTTGGAAAAACAGCAATTGTAGAAGGATTAGCACAGAGAATAGTGAGTGGCGATGTCCCAGATAACATTAGAAATAAGACAATAATATCTCTCGACATGGGGTTATTAATAGCCGGAGCCAAGTATAAGGGAGAATTCGAAGAAAGATTAAAGTCAGTGATTAAAGAAGTTACAGATTCTGATGGAGAGATAATATTATTCATTGATGAAATACACACTTTAATTGGAGCAGGAGCAGATAGTAATGGAGCCATGGATGCCGCTAACCTTCTAAAACCAGCGTTAGCTAGAGGAGAACTACACGCAATAGGCGCAACGACACTTAACGAATATCAGAAATACATTGAAAAAGATAAGGCCTTAGAACGAAGGTTCCAAACTGTGATGATAGAGGAACCATCGGTGGAAGATGCCATTGCCATCCTTAGAGGAATTAAGGATAAATATGAACTTCATCATGGAGTCAGAATTAAAGATGATGCAATAATATCTGCGGTACAATTATCTAACAGATATCTTAATGAAAGGTTTCTACCGGATAAGGCTATAGACATTATTGACGAAGCTGCTTCAAAACTGAAGATAGTCATGAACTCTATGCCTGAACCATTGGAAGAATTAAAACATAAGATAATGCAATTGGAAATAGAGAAATCTGCAAATAGTAAGCATTTTAATGGTCAGATAGATGATGACGATAAGAAACGTAATGAAGAAATAGAACGAGAATTGGCAGAACTTAACGAAAAGAGAAATTCATTAAAAGCTAAATGGGAGAACGAAAAGGATGTAATAAATAATCTATCGAATCAGAAGTCTCAAATAGAACAGTTACTTATCGAAAAAGAAAGAGCTGAAAGAAATTATGATTACCAGAAAGTAGCTGAAATACAATATGGAAAATTAGCAGAAGCTCAAAAGAAATTGAAAGAATATCAGGCTCAAGTAGATAAACTCAGGGAAACATCTTCAATGTTAAAAGATGTTGTCGATAGAGAAGATGTTACTGAAGTAATATCTAGATGGACAGGCATCCCATTAGCTAAGATGTTACAAAGTGATAAAGATAAACTTTTAAATATAGACGCGGAGTTAAAAAAACGTGTAGCTGGGCAAGATGAGGCAGTTTCTATCGTTTCTGATGCTATACGCCAATCTCGTGCCGGATTACAGGATCCTAATAAACCTATATCTTTTATCTTCTGTGGAAGTACTGGAGTCGGAAAAACTGAACTCGCAAAAGCTTTGGCAGAACAACTATTCAATGACGAACACGCAATAGTCAGAATAGATATGTCAGAATATCAAGAAAAACATACAGTATCACGACTTATTGGTGCTCCTGCTGGATATATTGGGTACGAAGAAGGTGGGCAATTAACAGAAGCTGTACGTAAACATCCTTATTCAATCGTTCTATTAGACGAGATAGAAAAGGCACATCCAGACGTCCTGAATATATTACTGCAAGTACTCGATGATGGACGATTGACAGATAATAAGGGACGTGTTGCCAATTTCAAAAATACAATTGTGATAATGACTACGAATATAGGTTCTCAGCTGTTGCAAGAAAAATGTCATGATGACAATGTGGAAAAGTATAAAGACGATATCATAACGTTGATGATGCAGAAGATGAGACCAGAATTTATAAACAGAATAGACGATATCATATTGTTCAAACCTCTAACAAAAGATATAATCAATGATATAGTCCGTATTCAATTGAATAGACAGAAACAATTATTGAAACAAAATGGAATCGATATAGACGTATCAGATGACTCACTGGTTGAGTACATAGCTAAGAATAGTTTCGATGCACAATTTGGAGCTAGACCCGTTAAAAGGTTCATCCAACATAACATCATGAGCGAACTGGCTAAAATGATAATATCCGAAAAGATTGACAAAAACAAAGTAGTAAAAATCATGGTAAATAACGACAAAGCAGTTTTCATACAATAACAAAAATTCTTGTTGACTTCTTTTTGAAAGAAAGTTAGTAAAAATTATACAACAAATGCATTAATCAGAATCATCGTCACTACTATTGTTGTCTTTATACTCACATTCCTGGCTACAGTACTTCCCATCGATCATCTTTTCTCTAAATTTTCCACAGATAATTTTCTTACAGCTATCATAACCACATCTGATATGATTTTCTTTATCCGATTGTAGACAAATTTTACAAAGCCAATGCCCCCCCCAAAAAATAAAATTACCTTTTAAATTAGGGGTATAACAACATTTAACATGAAACTCACCAGTTCCAAAATGAGTCTTACATATAAAGTGATTCTTCGCATCACATGAAAGAAGAAAACGCGCATTATTAGTACACACTTTACCTTCACACCAGTAACAACATTTTTCATTTTCATTACATTCATCACAGATAAAACTCGTCTTCTTAAATGTGTTGACGTTTCCTTTATCTAAGTATCCGACGATAGAACTCACTAAATTTTTATCAATCTCATCGTTTAAACAAAAGATCTTTTCGCACTTGCTACAACGCGCGTGCTTTTCACAAGCAAATGAATTACAAAACGACCCCTTACATTTTTTACACGTTTCACATTTATTATTTGAATAACAATTTCCACACACAATACATCCACATTCACGCATCATGAGATTTTTACTTGAAACGCATGCTATATAGCCACCAGCTCCACGTTGACCGCACCTAACGTCTTTACAACATTTTTTACATAATTTTCTTTCATTACTAACTTCTATTGAATTACATGACGGACACTTTGGTTTTGTTTCTTTTTTACTCTCATCTTCATTCTTCTCTTCTTCTTTATTTTCTGTTTCTTTATTATTCTCATTTTCACTATTCTCCTCGCCATCATTTTCCGTTTCTCCATTTTCAGACTCTATTTGTTGATTCTTACGACAAAAACCACAAAGAAAATCACATCCATTCACGCAAGTAACCACAATACCTTGTGCTACTAACACTCCACAAACGAAGTGTAACATTTTATTTGTCTTCATAATTGCAATTTCTACAACCACAATAAATAAATAAATAAATAAAACCAAATATTGTTAAAAGAAAAATAAAAAATACTTACGTTTAAAACGTTACAGATTTAAATGATCACAGAAATCAAAAATACCTTACGAAAAAAACACCAACCCTCACAATAACAAACAAAGATAAAAAACATGATACCACTTCGATATTACAAAGGAAAATTACAGATATATCGTTATTTTTCTCTTTTCTTGTAAAACAATATATAAGGAGTTCCAAATTCTATAACATCTCTTTGAACATTTTTAACTTTAGTAACACTATTGTCGTTATATTTGTACCACTCATTATCAATAGGATTCTTGCAAGATGCCATAAAATGAGAATCAAGTCCCTTAGGATCGTTTCCTTTAAAGTGGGTAACAACCCCATACAATTCATAAACTTTTCTTCCATTTTTGTTCACAACAAAATCCGTTATATCCAAAGACTCACCAAAATCCAAACCAACATTATAAATATTCCCCTTACCTCTATTAAGTATTAAAACTAGAACATTTGGTTCTGTATATATCCTGGAAGTATATCCCGAATTATGCAAACCCTTACAACGATTACAATAATTCTGATCTTCTCCACAGAACAATTCTGTCTTTCCATTATACAAGAAACAATCACGTAGACTAACTCTATTTCCATTCATAGGCATAAACATGTTGTTCATATTATTCATAGACATATTGTTCACAAACTTCCTTACTTCATCCAAAGGAAAAATGAGGCAATTAAAAACCTCATAATTGTAGCAAATCAATTTGCAATTTACACACTGACGCATCGTCTCAGTAGTTCCAAAAAAGGTATCCGTTACTATCGAACAGTTTTTTGTAAAATTTTCAAAAAAGTAAGAAAATGCACTTTTCTTGTCATATTGATTGAAAAATTTATTCGGTCGTATCATTTTATTGTATTCATCGCAGGTAGCTGCAACATTCTTACTCAACTCCTTGTGTAACTGTTCAAGTATAAATATAATAAAATCCTTAGGATCACCCGCTTTCCCCTTCTCAAACAACGGATTCATTTTTTCAACAAGATCCCTGAAACTGCTAGGATCATAATATCCAGATTTACAATCCTTATTCCACAGTCCTTTGATAACCTCAAGAAATGAAGGAGACAACTGACATTCCTCGTTCTTTTTCATAGTAATATTGTTGTTATTTATCCTTTCTTCGTTTTTTTTATCTAAAAAATATCTAACCAACCTTTCAGTCTGACTCAAACACTGCAAAGTTGCATTCATAAAACAAGTCGCTCCCACATTTTCCAATCCTACCATCGTAGGTTTAACATAATCCTTAAGAACATCGGTCACATATGGTTTCTTTACATTATTCACAGGTAAAAATTCCAGTTTCTCACTATCCTTGTATCCATAGTCCTCTTTTAACACCTTTTGGTATTCGTCACCTTTATACGGCACCTTATCACCCGACATTTCACTACCTGACGTTTCACTCAGTTTAGGAGGATAACAAGAAACTCCACTAAATAACACGCACAGTAAAACACCACCATTACGCACAGCAAAGAATCTATAAAGCACGTCTTTCTTAAAAACATTCCACATATCGTAACATCGAAACCCAAACATACAATATGTGTACACTCAAGTACACAATAATGCAAATATGTAACAGTAAGTGCAAATATTGCAAAGTAAAATTCAGGTGAATTAAAAAAACGTTAACGATATCTCAATAACGTAGCAATTAAACAAGTAAAATACGTTATCTAATAAATATTTGCGTTTTTTTATTTTCCGATACAAAATTTTTTGAATATAGAATTAAGAATTTCATCTGATATCGATTGTCCAGTTATATTATTTAAATCTTCAATGCAACTACTGATATCTATCATAATTAAATCATCTGGGGTGTTATTTGACATTTCTTCGTAGGCATTTTGTAGAGAACGTAAACATTGTGTTAGAGTGCAATAATGTCGTGCGTTAGTTATTATTTCATCGTTAGATTTGGCATATTTCGATGATATGTAATCAGTTATTTGGTTTATATTAATATCATTTTTTACAGAGATGTAGATGTGTTTATTGTCTATGTTTGAAAAGTTATCCTTCAAATCTATTTTATTACATATAATTTTGAAATCTTTATTTGACGATTCTAGGTACTCTATATCATCTTTACATTCCTCCAATTTTGTATTGATGTCAACAAGATACAATATAAGTTTTGCTTTTTCTATCATTTTTTTAGTTCTTTCGATACCTATCTGTTCTATAGCATCACAAGTATCATCTCGCAATCCTGCTGTATCTATAAATCTACAGTTGATTCCGTCTACACATATTTCGGCCTCTATAGTATCACGGGTAGTTCCGGCTATAGGGGATACTATAGCCCTATCTTCCTTTAACAGTCTGTTTAATAATGATGATTTTCCAACGTTAGGTTTTCCGACTATGGCTATTGGTAATCCGTTTTTTATTACTTCTCCTATCTTGTAACTATCAACCAAAGAGGATACTTCTTTGATTATATTGGCTAACTTATTTTTTATCGTATCACGTTCTGTGAATTCGACATATTCTTGTGAAAAATCCAAATTAAGTTCTAAAAGTGATGCTATTTCTATAATATCTGATTGTATATCCTTAATTTTCGATGAGAAATTACCTCTCATTTGTTGTATAGCTATATCGTGTGATGATTTAGAGTTTGAGGCTATAATGTCGGCGACTGCCTCTGCTTGAGTAATATCTAATCGCCCATTTAAAAAAGCACGTTTAGTAAATTCTCCATGATCTGCCATCCTGGCACCGTTGTTAATAAGGATTAATATTATCCTGTTTATTATGTATTCGGAGTTATGGCAGGATATTTCTACACTTTCCTCTTTTGTGTATGAACTTCCCTTGAAATAAATTGAAATAACGACATCGTCAAGGTCACTGTCACCATCAAGAAATGTATTTATCGTTAAAGAATGATTGCGTTGTTTGTCTATATTTTTTTTCTTTAAGCATGAATTAACCAAATTTATACTTCCACTTCCAGATAATCGTATCACGGCAATAGCTCCATTTCTACTATTAGGAGTAGCTAGTGCAACGATAATATCATTATTAAACATATTACATGCTATTGGTTTTATGAATTTTACAAAGATATTAGGAGGAATGGTGTTTTTCTGGATGTTTGTAAATGGAATTCGTAATGAAACGTTTTTTACTGTAAAGAAAAAGAAACGAATAGATAATTACAGAACAAAAGAACATTCTTTAGTGTATGGTGGACTGAATACCGCTTCGGTTGTTAACTTAATTAAAGGTGTTATTGAGAACTTACTTAATTCCTATTTGAACCAAGGGAGTGATGAGATTTCTGGTATAATGTTACTTTGTAAGCTGGAATATAAGTTTAAATACAGACTAAATAAAAGAGTCGGTATATTATGCTTGGTTAATTGTCCGTGGGGTGAAAGATTTTATGATTTTGTGTCTGGATATTATGTGATGTCTATTATCCAACTTGGTGGTGGTGTTTTTTTCATTTATAAAAAGGACAAAGATATAGTATACAGTGGAAATATGACCTTAAATGTCATGTTTGGGAATATGACGAGTGATCAATGGTATAAATGTATTGGTTTGAACATGAGATTAACACTAATTGAAAAATCAAAAACGAATGGCGGATTATGTTGGGGAATTAGGTTTTTAAATCTCGATTTTGGAACTGTATTCAAAGGAAATTTTCAAAATTTCCTTTATGATCAACTAGCTAGTTTTGAATTTTATATTGGGAAATCATGGATAGTAAAAGTCGAATCTTCTAATTCACGTTTACACTAAAGTAGTGAAAATGAGTAATTATCGATAAACGAAAGACATAAATAGTTCGATATTTTTGTAACATGAATTGAGATAGAAAAAAATAAAAGATTATTGTTTTGTTAAATGCAATATTGTATCAATTTACTGATTATTATTTATGGCAATAGATAAGGAGAAGGTTCAAAGATCTATTTCAATGTTGTTAGAAGCGATAGGAGAAGATCCTGCAAGAGAAGGATTGCTAAATACTCCAAAACGTATTGCAAAAATGTATGAAGAATTTTTATCGGATAATTCACAAGAACTAACATCATTTACCGCAACAGAAATAAATAATGATCTAGTTTCAGTCAAAGGAATATCATTTTGTTCGATGTGTGAACACCATCTAATGCCGTTTTATGGAAAGGTTGATATAATTTATATTCCTAATGGGAAAATACTGGGACTATCTAAATTTGCAAGGATAGTAGATGGTTTGTCACGCAAATTACAGGTACAAGAATATCTTACTTCTAATATAGCTGAAGCAATTGTATCATCAACAAACAGTAAGTTCGTAACTGTAAACATTTCTGCTACTCACTTATGTATGGTATTGAGAGGAGTAAAACAGTATGATGCAGTTACAAAAACATTTGCAGTTAGAGGGGACAACAAGGATGATATTAATCTATTAAATAGGGCTAAAATGTTTGTTGCAAATTATGAAAAATAATGTCTTAATATTGTTGACAATTTTATGTAATTTAAGAATTGCTAGTCCTGAACAATTATCTGGAAAATCTTTAGAAAAAAAAGCAGCAGAACTTATAGAACAGAGGCCACAATCTGGAACAACCGATTGGGGAATGTCTAAAAAAGATGTGATACAACTAAAGTTTAGTAAAACGGTATTTGTTGATGATAAAAAGATTTCAATAACTCCTAAAATAATTCAAACATCTCCCAAAAAAAATAAAATATTTACGTGTACGAAAAAGGGGAAAGTTATAAAGTTAAAGTTTGAGGCACCTCTAAATGAGGACACGACATATATAGTAAACTTTAACGACGCTATAAAAGATGAACATGATAACCATATAAAGGGAATCACTATATCCTTTAGCACGGGTGATGAAATAAGTAATTGCGTTGTTAAGGGAAGTGTAAGAGATTTGATGAATAATCAACCAATAAAAAGTGGAGTAGTCAATTTATATCAATATGGAAGAAAAGTGAAGTTGGTCGATGTTGAAAAACAAGCCAACATCTTAAATTGTCTGGATCCAGAATATTCAACACAAATAGATGGAAGAGGAGGATACGTTATAAAAAATATATCGCCAGGTAAATATATTTTAACATCTAGCGATAATATCGATAGTTCTACGTTGTGTGATCCAGGTAAAAACAAATATGGATTTATTCATTATCCAATTAATGTAAACGGTGAACATGTCGAGGATTTATTTATCACAAATGCCGATATTTTTGATTTTAAAGTATCAGAATGTAAAAGTGAAGACAGAATGTTTAATGTTATATTCAATAAACCTGTAATAAAAATTCAGTGTTCCACAAAGATTGAATCAAAGCGTATAAAAGAAGCATTGAGAAAAGCTTGTGTATCTGATGATAAAAAAAAGTTAACCTTAGACAATAGTAAATTACAACTTTTACCCAATATTGACATTCTTCCAGTTGATATTGTGGCATATGACGAATACAATAACCGTTTAGAACAAACGATAAATGTTAGTTTTAGTAATAAGTCTGTTGAGGAAAAAAATAAAAAACAAAAAGACAATTTAACTATTGAATGTTTGAATAAAAACAGAATAATATCAGAATATCCGTCGTTCAAGGTAAGCAATACTAAAACTATATCATCCATTGATAAAAAGTTTTTCAAATTAATCGTTAATGGAGAGTACGCTATTAATACTTCGGATGACGATATTGTTCTTGATACTCAGACAAATACTATTTCAATCAAGCTGAAAAACAATGTGAAGAACATAATAAATAATCTAAAAAAAAGTGGAAAGTCTATAGATGCGAAACAAGATATAACGGTTTCATTAATAATCATAAAAGATGCAATAGTTTATGAGGATGAAGAGAAGAATGAAGAGAAAACATTAACGACAAAGTTTACATCAAAATGTGGAGATATCAGTGGATTAATTAATTCAAATAACAAACATTTTACTGTTCAACTACTTGATAAAGAATATAAAGTTATTGAGGAAATATATGATGTGAAAAATTTTAATTTTAGGAATGTTGCGTTTGGAAAATATCGCGTGAGGTGTCTTTCTTGGCCATTAAAACAAGATAAATGGCATTATGGGAACATATATGAATTGAGTCCGAATGACAATGTAACGCATTATGACAAAGAAATAAACATTATAAATGGCGAGCAATATAAAGATGTTATTATTAATTTGAATTAGTATGAGTCATATTATAAGAGATACCGTTAATAAGTTTGTAAAAGTAGAAATTCCAAATGACAGTGTCATAGCTGGTAAAATGTCGGAAATAATGACTAACAAATATACTTTAATTACAGTGTATTTATTTATTCTGTATCTGCTAATTAAACATTACAAATGGAAAATATTATTAATTGCAGTACTTATATTTTTAATATTTGCGATATCATATAAAGCAGATTTATCCGTTATTAAACCTGTAGCTGATTACGTAAAACCATATATAAAAAATTTTTTTAATAATCATGTAACATCTTCGTTAAACGGGTTCAATGTGGATAATGTAAAATCGTATATTATCAATAACAATTTGGCCAATTCGTTTGGAGTAACATCGTTTGTCTCAATATTGTTAAAAAAAAAATGTGGAAAAATAAAGTTGTTATTCATGTGGCCGATCGTAAGTGGAATATTAAAGTGCATGAACGATATCAATGCTTCACCTGAAGTTTTATTTGAAGGAATACTAGGCAGTTTCATCGGGTTACTATCATTTAAATCATTCAAGTTTGTAGAAAAATATATATAATTTCCCTATCGTTTTTTATCTTTCTACATTACTATAACGACCAGATTTTACCAAAATATATTTTTATTCCTTTTAAAATTGACAACACGGCCGGATCACTACTAGTATAAATAAACCAATATGCTACATCAAAACATACTACATTTGCTCCACAAATAAATCCCCTCTTTGTAACCATTTCAATAGGGACAAAACTAATGTTTATTCCAAATCTATCAAGTTGAGGTTCGAATCTACCTACATTTACGATCCTCATAAAACTTCCCCATGCTATATTGACCATCAATCTTCCACTATAACACCTACCATTACCTCTATTAATTCCTCTACCGTTATAACTCAATCTAATTCCCCAATCAAGTTGTACTATAGAATTACTAATACCTCCAAAACAAATAATGGAATAATATGGATCCCCAAATAAGGCAAGATTACCAATAATGCCTACGTACCTGTTGAACCAATATGTGTATGAGAAGTTGATATTAAATAGAGATGGGAGACCTCCGCAACAGTGATTAGAGTAACAAATAATTGTTCCCAAAACACTTCCTGCACAAAGTCCTCCCCACGTAACAGATAGTTGGTGATTACTCTCACCATCTTTAGATCTTAACATGTCATTTCTATGAGGAGTTATTTTACCGTTTCTTGGTATATAGGTAGAGTCTAAACATGCAATAGCAATCAGCGTATAGAAAATTTCAGCTTTCATAAATAAATAAATAAAAATTTCGTAGGATTAAAGTTGGCTAATCAGTGTTGTCAATATCCGTAGTCGTTTTAAGATACTTTTAAGATACTCGGAATTAAATGTTTGTTCTTGTTCTTCACATTGATTGGTAAGTAATATGGTAATTTAAGGTGTATTATAATGATATACTTTAGTTTATGGCTATAACGAGATTGCAGAGACGTGTGAAGAGGAGAAGAATGAAGTCTATTGCGGCACAGAAAGAGTTGAAGAGATTGTTAAGAAAACCTGTCGTAAAGGGTGTAAATATAGAAGATTTGAAAAAGAATTTTGTTCCCGTAAAATCCGAGACAGTTTGTGATGATGTTAAGTCTTTGTCTGGTAAGAAAGACGGTAAAAGTACGGTAAAAAAGACTAAGAATGTTGTGGCTAAAAAAAGTGGGAATGTACGTAATGAGAGTACAGTTAATGATGGTGATGTAAAGGTTGGGAAGAGTGTTAAGAAAGTAAATGAAAAGAAACAAAAAGTCAAGAATTCGTAGTAGAACTGATTTTTTATCGAATTTTTTTAAGCGTGTAGGTTCGTGTCTTAGACGGTGTGTTGAGAGAATTCGATATAAGTTTGTTGTTGTTGGGACTGTCGACTATGTAAGTCAGCGTTTTGCGTATGTTATTGCGAGTGATAAGAAGGTTGGCGATGTTTTTATTGTAGCGCGCGACATGAACTTTGCGATAAATGAAGATGTGGTTAGAGTAGGCGTATTGGGTGAAAAAAAATATGGGCATTATCGTGGAAAAATTTTAAACATCATAAGACATGCAAAAACTACGTTTGTTGGGAATTTAAAAAGTAATGGTAAGAAAGGTTTTCTAGTCAATGTATCCGATAGAAAGTTTTTCTGGCCAATATCTATTGATTCTTCTCAAGTGTCTTCTTTAAATTTTGATAATGACACATCTTATAGGGTAAAGGTTAAATTAACTGATTACCCTGAAAATGAATATACATTCAAGGGTAATATAGTTGAAAATTTTGGGAAGGTCGGAGAACATGAAACAGAGATGAAGTCGATAATTAACGAATATGGATTACCTGAACGATTTTGTAGTAAGGTGGCTGATTTCGTGGACAAAAAACCTTTTGATGAAAATGTTTTAAGGGAAAGGAGAGATTTTAGGTCTGATTTTACAGTTACAATAGATCCGCTGACAGCAAAGGATTTTGATGACGCTATTTCCATTAAGTCATTAGATAATGGACATTACGAAGTAGGTGTTCATATAGCTGATGTAAGTTATTTTGTGGAGGATGGTTCTCCTGTTGATGTTGAAGCTTATAAAAGAAACACTTCTGTGTACTTAATTGACAGGGTAATACCGATGCTTCCAGAAGTGTTGTGTAATGATTTATGTTCTCTGTTGCCCAATGAAGATAGGTTGACAATGTCTATCGTTTTTGAGATGGACATGGATGGAGAAGTTTATAATCAGTGGATAGGTGAGGGAGTTATTCGTTCTGATAAAAGATTAACGTATGATGAGGCACAGAATATTATCGATGACAGTACACACGAACTTCACAAGAATATTGACATTTTGTTCCAGATATCCAAAGCTTTACGTGAGAAAAGATTTTTACATGGAGCTATTAATTTTGAATTTGAGGATGTTAATTTTGGTGTTAATGAGGATTTATCGTTGAATATTTCAAAGACGGATTTATTAGATAGTCATCATTTAGTTGAGGAATTTATGCTTTTGGCAAATAAAAATATTGCCATGTATGCATATAAAATGTGCAATGAAAACAAAAAGAAGTATCCTTGTTTTTTGTACAGAGTTCATGAATCTCCAGAAAAATCTAAGGTTGTAGCTTTTGCCATTCTTGTGAAACAATTTGGTTTTATTTTAGATGAGGATATTGATAGGTTGCCTTTTTCTGTTAACAAGATTATAGAGCAAGTTAAAGGAAAACCAGAGGAAAATGTTATATTAACATCAGCAGTAAGAATGATGCCTAAAGCTATTTATTCAACAGAACCTAAACAACATTTTGGATTGGCTTTCGAACATTACACTCATTTTACGTCACCTATACGTAGATATCCAGATGTTCTTGTTCATAGGATGATAAAAAAGATGTTAAACAATGTCCCTATAATTGACGTAAATAAATTAAGCGAAGCGTGTACATATGCTGGGGAACGTGAACAATTGGCTACAGATGCGGAAAGAGAATCTATAAGATTTAAACAGGTTGAGTTTGTTAAAAATAATTATCTTGGACAAAGATTGATAGGAATTATAACTGGTGTCGCTGAATGGGGAATTTTTGTTGAACTTACAGATTCTAAGTGTGAGGGATTGATAAGGTTTAGTGAATATAAATATGATACTTTTATTTTGGATAGGAGCAGGATAAAAGTAGTTGGAAGGTATACTGGAAATAGGTACTGTATTGGAGATCAAATTGATGTTATAGTTAAGAAATGCAATGTAGAAAATAGAACTGTTGATCTGTCTTTTGTGTGTTAAAACAAGTATTAATAGATTTCCTTAATTTATTATTTCCTGTACGTTGTGTGTCATGTGGTGAATGTATAGAGGGAAGACATAGTGTGATATGTGACGGGTGTCTTTCCAAAATACAAATAACAGATTATCATCTTTATCCAAATACGAATAGGTTGTGGATGTTAATGAATACTAATGTCGATATAAAATATGCATACGCTCTGTTTAAATTTCATCAAAACGATATAGTAAAAAAACTGATACATTACATGAAGTATAAAAACCATCCAGAGATTGGTGTGCAACTTGGGATATTATACGGAAGTATACTAAAGAAACATCATTGTAATATTCATTTTGACGTAATTATTCCAGTTCCATTACATAAAAAAAGAATTGAACAGAGAGGATATAATCAAAGTGAGATGTTCGCGAAAGGATTGTCTCAAATTATAAACATACCTGTTAACAATAACTGTATTTTTAGAACGGTAAACACAATTTCGCAAACTACAAAAAGTGGATCTGATAGATTACTGGGTATGGATAATGTATTTACCGTCGTTGATATGGATGAAGTAAAAGGTAAACATGTATTAATCGTTGATGATGTTGTTACTACTGGATCTACCATGACTAGTTGTATAAAAGCATTAAAAGTAAATTTAAATTGCGAAGTTAGTGTTGCTGTGATAGCGATAGCAGAATAAGATCTCTACATTAATCAATTGGTCAGAATTAATCAATTGATTAGAAATTTTTATTTTATTTATTTATTAGAAAGTTTATTGCTGTCAGCTGTTTATTTAGTTTGTGGTATTTCTTGTGATTGTTTTTGCGGTCGTGGTTGTTTCTCGGTGTAGGAGACGAGAAGTTGGGAGGTAGAGATTCTGGAAAGGATAATAATGCATTATCTAGTGGTAGTAATCTAACCTGGTCTATTTGTGAGGAGGGATAGTGGAATATCCAACATAGTTGATTCTGTTTTATAAAGATTAAAAAGTGGAGTAGCATTTTATGGATCTTCAAAAAGTGTATTATGAAGGTCAAAACGGGAATACTTTTCTTATTCGGGATAGATTGTGGATAATTTTGGTATTTTTTGATTGTTTTTGTATATTGAGAGTAGTATTGAGGTTGTGATTATGAATAGGTTGGGTATAAAATGTTTCATATTAGGAACATTTGTTTTGGTTTTTTTTGCTGCTGCTGATAGAGGTGAGGTGAGTCTCAAAATTAGGGGTGGAGAGGATTCAGGAGATGATAACCTTTCTGACTATTCTAGGGAGGTTGATTCATGTTTGAATGAATTGTGCGGTCCTCTTTCTGAGTGAATAGTATTCTAATGAAGGGGACAGTTGGTTTATTTTCTATTGTTTCTATAATTTGCGGGATAGTAATAGGTGTCTATACAGAAATTGGGGTTAATTTAAAATTCTTGGGGGATATTTACCTTAATTTGATGTTTTGTTGTGCTGTTCCGTTTATATTTATTTCATTATTGTCATCGATCGTCAATGCTGCCAATGTGAAAGAAAATGGCAGGATATTTGTCGTAACGATTGTAGTGTTTTTTATTACATCAGTTATATCTGCAGTGTTTGCGGCTATTGTTATGCATTTTACGAGTAGTTTTTGGTCTGTGGATGGGGCTCAAATGGGGATTGATTTAATAAAGTATGAAAATGTAAAGGTGTGGGATGTTATATCTGAAGTATTTACTAAACCGGATTTTTACTTGTTGTTTTCAAAGCAGTCGATTTTTCAATTAGTTATATTTTCTATTTTGTTAGGAATGGGTATAAGGAGAACGTGTAAAAATTCTTCAATAAGACAATTGTTGATGGAATTGCAAGAATCTATGTTGGAAGTTACTAAAATAGTTTCATATTGTGCTCCTGTAGGTTTTGTGGGGTTATTTGCAGGTATGTCATCGTCACTTGGGTCTACTTTTGCTGTGCAATATATTAATGTTTTTGTTGTCTATTGTTGTATTGTTGCAGCGTACATATTTGTTTTTTTTCCAACGTATGTTTTTTCTTTTTGTGGAATAAATTGTTTAAAAACATTTTTAAGCTACTATTGGGCATCTTTCATGAATGCGGGGGCTACGTGTTCTTCGAGTGCTAATATCCCAGTGAATTATGAGATAGCGAAAAAGAGTAATATAGATGACGATGTTTCTAGCGTAGTGATTCCATTTGGTGCTGTGTGCCATATGGATGGATCTTCAATTGGATTGGTCGTTAAAGCTTTATTCGTTATGGGGATATTTGGGCAGAGTTGTGATTTAAGTGGATATTTTCTTATAATTATGGTTTCTGTGTTGGGATCCATTGGTATGGCTCCTGTCCCAGGATCTGGTGTCGGGGAGTTGGTGATGTGTAGTTTGTTATTTAATGATTCTCCTGAACATTTTGCAATGGCATACACTGTTGCTGTGGGCATCGGAATTATTATAGATATGCCTGCTACAATAGTTAATTCTTCAGGTGATTACATGAGTACGTTCATTGTACAACGTTTGGTAAAATAATAGCATGAGGGGTTACGTCTCTGTTTTGTTCGAATTCATACTTATCCAGGTAAGTCTTGTTCAGGTAAGTTTGTGTAATTTTCTTGATGTATTCAGAAAACGGGAAATCGTAAAGATGTTAGATCAATGTAATGTTGGAATAAACTGTAACCCGGACGAAATAAAGCGTATCGGTAGTGGTTTTAATGGCTCTGTGTACACATTGAATGATAATTTTGTTTTGAAAGTAGGAGAAGAAGATAACGATACGTTCTACGATAGTATAAATACATTAAAGCAGGTGCCTGGCGTTGCAAAAATACAAAATGTTGTAGACTATGATGGCAAAAGATATGAAATCATGGAAAGGTGTGTGTGTACGTTAAAAGATAGGATCAATAGGGGATTTTATTCAAATAATCCACGTAGGTTATCTAATCATTTTTTACAAATCGTTAAGATTATTAGTGATTTGCATAAGAAGCGTATAGCTCATTTGGATTTAAAACCAAGCAATATAATGTTTGATAAAAATAATAATGTAAAAATAATCGATTTTGGATCAATGCTTTTATGTAATGATGGTAAGTCGAGTGCGCAACGTGGAACATTTAGAAATTATTCGTTCGATGTAGCTAATGGTTTAGTAAAAGGTACTGGTTATGATCCATTCAAGTATGATATTTGGTGTTTGGGGTTAGTATTGTACAAAATGGTGTTTATTGATGAAATGGAGGGTTTTGGGAGATATAGTTTAAATAACTTAACGAACCTGGTGGCGTCTTTGGGAAACAAAAAGAGATATTTGGGAAAAATTTTAAAAGTAAGGGGAGTCTTTAATGCTGAATACGATAAAAATATTAGAGGAATGTCAACAAGTGAATTAAAGAATTTATTAACATCTATGTTGGCAAAATACGACAAAAACAGGCCGTCGCTGGATGAGATAATAAAAACTTTACAACGTATTGAAAAAAACCAGTGTTGAGGATGAAGTATTTAGTTGATTATGATCCTTAAAGGTGGTTTATCTGGTTCAATCAATCCTTTTTTTTTTGCTATATCGGTTACATACGTTTGTCCTTCATATTTCAATATTTTTGACTGTAATAATGTATACTCAGATTTTTTTATTTCCAATGTTTTCTTCAACAAAGCTAAATTTCTACTCAGGTGTTCGTATGAATGTACAACTGATATATATATAATTCCGAGCGATAAACAAAAAGCTATAATTTTGTAATATTTTACAGGAATTTCATGAACCTTATTGATTCCTAGAAAATTTTCAATGTAGTAAAATAAGTTTTTTTGCGATTTGTTTTCCATTTTTAAAATACATAATTACCTTGAGGGTTCCATAAACATATTCCACTAACATCGTTTTTAGTGGATGCATTTATTTGTTCTTGAATTTCTTTTATTCTATATTTTTTCCACATTCCTTTCTTTAACCATCTTGCTGTAAATGCCTGTAACCAAGGTCTAACTTTTTTTTGATTATTACCAAGAGCTTTGTGGGAAAGTTTCATCACTATATTGGTAATTTTATATGGATCTAAATCGGGCTTAGGCACCCCACAAGAATTTGCAGGCCAATGTGATGGATATATCATTGGACATATATAATCAACGATATTTGCAATTTCTACGTAGTCTTGTCCTAAATTTCCTGAATCTGATTTATAAGTTCCAACAGATTCCGGAATAATACATCCAAATACGTCGACAGACATCTTAACACCTTTTTTATGTAATACTTTTACTGTTTTGGATAAAAATTCATTTATTACCTTTATTTTACTTTTTCTTTTTATTTCTTTCCACACATTGGTATGTTGCAACATGGAATTATAGTGAGAAAACCTGATATAGTCGAATTGAACTTCATCAAATCCTGCATCGGCAGCAAGTTTGGCAATATCTATTAAGTAATCTTGTACCTCGCTTTTATATGGATTCAGCCAGGTCATTTTTTCCTTGTCTACATATAGGGTTCCGTTATTGTTCATTATTGCCATTTTATGGTCAGATGAGGTTTTCTTTTTATCCTTGAATGCCACTATTCTGGCAATAGTATATATTCCTCTCGCTTTCAATTCTGATATTATATTCTTTATTTTAGGGGCTGTTTTATAATATGGTTTATACTTATCGCTCTCTAAGTTGTACGTAATATTTCCAAAATCATCTTTTATATCTATAACAACAGCGTTGACGCCTTTAACAATGGATTTTAATATGCGTTCTATTTTATTAGGTGCACTAACATAAACTCCGCATATTTTGCATTTCGAACTATCGATGAAGTTATTAGGAAGTACAATATAATACGTCAAAGCGAATATCGTTATTAAGAGACGTTTAAACGCAATATCTACACTAGAATATCGTATTCGTTTACAAAAAACACTTATTTTATTTTGGTTTTTATACATTGTTTTTCCAAATATTGGTTATCCTCAATGATATATACGGAATTAATTCTAAAAATATCTGCACTTGGTATCACTTTTATTATGTAAAATTGTCCACTTTTATCCTCTGATATTTTATTTATTACTCCTACTTTTACTCCTGTCATAAAAAAAGAACTGTATCCGGATGTTACACAGACTTCTCCTACGTTAACACTGCAATGTTTTTGAATGTCTTCTAAATTAAGACACTTTCCTTCGCTGTATTTAATTATTCCAAGATCTCCAGATTGAGTTCTTACAGAAACATATTGATTTACATTGAGAATCGACCTTATAATACTAAAATTTTGAGATACTTCATGAATTATCCCCACAAGTTCATTGTCAAATGTTGTAACCATCATTTTTTTTTTTATGCCATGTCTTTCTCCTTTGTCTATCAATAAATAGTACCCACTTGGAACAATATTTATGTCAACAATGTTTGATTGAATAGTCCCGAATTTATGTAATAAATGATCTTCTTTTTTGAGATTAACATTAATCATATTCTCGTACATTTTCTCAATTTCCCAACCTAATACTTTGTTCCTGTTTATGATTTTCTTTATATTTTTTATGTTTTCGATTGTTTCCTCTGCAGATAAAATAACGTCAATTACACTCTTAGGGAATATCCCAACATTCATCTTTAAAGCAATCATACAGAACAATTCAATACAGAAAAAGACTACGAATATTCTAACACGATCAGTCATTTATCTCATCAATATACCTTTGTAAAGATTCATGTTTTTGATGACTTTCCCTATTCCTCTTGCTACGCCCCTTAATGGATCATCCGATATGCGCACTTTCAATTTTGTCTTTTCTTCTATTCTTTTATCTAAATTTCTTAGCAAGGATCCTCCCCCGGATAAAATAATTCCATTCTTATTTAAGTCAGAAGAAATTTCTGGAGGGGCGACTTTTAATGTATCTAAAATGGCCGTCTCTACCAAACAAATAGAATCATTAAGGGCAGAAGCTACATCGTCGTAACTAATACATACTTCTTTTGGAATTCCAGATAGCGTATCTCTACCGCATATTGAAATACCTTCCATTTCTTCTAATTGGTCACAATCTACTACATTAGTGTTTTTTTTTATGTTTTCAGCGGTATTTTCACCAACTAATACGCCGTAATTACGTTGTAAGTAATTAATGATATCATGGGTAAATTGGTTTCCTGCAACTTTTATTGATTTATAACAGACCATTCCACCCAAAATAATAATCGCAATTTCTGTTGTTCCACCACCAATATCCACTATCATCGATGCATTACAGTCGAAAACATCTATACCCGCCCCAATAATTGAAGCTACTGGTTCATAGATCGTGTACGTATTACTTGCACCAAGACTATCTGCAAAATCTTTAACAGCTCTACGTTCTACGTCAGTTATGCCTGATGGAACGCCGATAACAACGTTATTTAAGAATGATTTGAAAGGTAAAAAATGATCATTTCGTGCGCCTTTTATAAAAGCGTCTATCATTTGTCCTGCTGCTTTAAAATCGGCAATAACTCCATCTTTTAGTGGTTTTACTACATTTATGTTTTTGTGCGTTTTCCCATTCATTAACAATGCTTCATTACCAACTGCCAAAATTCTGCCATTATCATCAAAAGAGATTATTGATGGTTCCTCAACGATAATCTTATCGTCTCGAATAATAACAATATTCGCTGTTCCTAAGTCTATTGCCAAGTCGTTGTAAAAATAACCTAATATTTTATGAAAATCGAACATACTAGATATTTAGTTATTGATTCTATTTTGATGTTACAATAAAACATGGACATTATAAAGACAATATGGGCGAGATGTCAAGACGTGATAAATTTTTAGTTATTTGTCTGTGTTTCTGTTCGGTAATATTGGATCAGTACGTCAAATTGTGGGTTCATTTTAACATGAAGCTGGGGGAGTTAAGGGATATGGGTCTTGTACACTTTTATTACGTAACTAATCCAGGAATTTGCATGGGACATGTGTTTGAATGGGAACATTGGAAATTAATACTTTTGTTGTTGCGTTTTGCGCTGATTTATTATGTGGTTAAAAAAGTTTTTTACGACTCTACTCAATACTTGTACAGGAGGTTGAGAATGTATGGAGCGGGATTGATATTGGGTGGAGCAATTGGTAATTGCATAGATATAATATTCTACGGTGTATTGTTAGGGAATGCTCCTAGTTATGCTCCTATGAAGTTGTTTAATGGACAGGTGATAGACATGTTATGCTTTAGTACAGAACCAATTAATATATTGCCGGAGTGGTTCCCAATTTTTGGAGGGGTGCATCATCTTCCAATATTTAATGTAGCAGACTTGTGCATAATATTTGGTGCTATATTTTTTGTCTTTTTTGATAAGAAACTAAATGATAAATGATATTTGGAGTTTAATTCTTAGGTTCTAGTATGTCTCTTTTGGGTAAGGTAAGGCAACATAGTGTGGTGTTGGTTGTTGTTGTAATTGTTTGTTGTATCGCGTTTATAATTCAGGAATTTGCATATGCTTTTATGAGACGTGGTCAGGGCAATGACGGTAAATGTATAGCTGTTGTTAATGGTGACAAAATAATGTTTGATGATTTTCAACGGAGACTTGATATTACGATGGCTAACGCACATAACCGCTACAAAATACAAACAAATGATTCTTTTTTCAGGAAATATTTCGGAAATTCTGTGTTAACGAGCATGATAAATGAAAAGGCATATGTTAAAATGGCAAAAAATATGCAGATAAAGGTTGGAGTTAATGAAACTATTGACATGGTACAGGGGGATCATATAGATGATGAAATAAGGAGTACTTTTGTTGAAGATAAAAATGGGACTTTTGATAAGGGACAACTTGTAGAATATCTTAAAAAAGCATCTAAGTCTGATAATATGTCTGAACGGTGGAATGATTATGAGTTAAAATTGAAAGATTCTAGGTGTAAAAAAAAAATGAATATGTTGGCAAAAAATTTGTCATTTGTCAACAAACTTGAATGTCAAAGGGAATGGAGAGAAAAAGAATCTTCAATCGATTTGAACGTTATATATATCCCTTATGATTCCGTAGATGGTAGTAAATACAAGATAGTGGATAGAGATTTAAAGGATTATGTTGATAAAAACAAACATGATTACCTCACGGATGAAGAATATGAAATCAAGTATTTTATTGTTCCGTTTAAATTGTCTGACTTGGACGTTTCACTAAATAGTAAGGAGTTAGAAACAATAAGAAAGTCTTTCGTTAAAAGTAAAAGTCCAATGGAGTTTGCAAAGTATAAATCGGATAATGTAAAAGAAGAGGATACTTCATTGTATAAGGATTATGTTTTTACTGTGGACAGGAGTCTTTTACCAGATGTTTTGAAGGATAAAACTTTATCCGTCGGTGATTCATATTATGAGGTGTCAAAGACGATGGATGATTTTAATAGGGTTTATCGTGTTCTTGATATTCAGAAAAAAGATGGGGAGGAACAGTTTGAAGTTGCTGTATTAAAGAAGGAAGTGCGAATAGGTGATAAGACGAAGAAGGAAACTTTTAGTAACGTGAAAAAAGAGTTTAAAAAAATTACTAACGTCGAGTTATTGAACAAGTATGTGGATGAAAAAAAAATTGATGTAAAAAGTAAAACACTAAAAATTGATAGTGGTTATATAGATGATAAAATAAATGATGCTAGATCTATTGTGAGGGAGATATTTACTACCCACAAAAAAAACAATGATGCTTTGTTTTTTACTGAGGAAAGTGGAATATTAGTGTGTTACATATTGGAACATACTCTTAAAGGAGTGAAAAAAATGGATAAGATAAAAGATGAGGTAAGAGAAAAGGTTATAAAACATAGAAAATTTAAAGCTATTGAAAAAGAGATTATGACGTTAGTTGATGATAATATTTCTGTTGATTTAATGTTTAATAAAGTGAAGGATATATACAAGGATAAGGTTAAGTTGGTAAAAGAGAATAATTTGTCTTTTAAAGATGAAAGAATAGATGGATGTGGGCATGTGATTAATTTTTTTAATACTATGTTTTTCCCATTTTCGGATAATATATGTATAGAAGACGAGAATGGTTTGTTCGTTGTTCTTAAAAATTCTGTTAATATAAAATGCAATGATAGCAGTAGCAAGGATTATAACGAAAAATATACGAATCTATGTGATAAAATGTTGAAAGGTAGAAGGGAAGAAGTTGATACCATGATGGATAATTTGATTTTAAAGAGATTTAATGTCGTTGATTACAGGAATTTGTACACGTAATCACGTATTTTATAAAGTGTTAAGATGGTATATTGCGCACGTGTTGGAATTGGTAGACAAGTCACTTTGAGGTGGTGATGCCGCAAGGTGTATGGGTTCGAGTCCCTTCATGCGCACTGGCATTAAAAATATGGATAAATCGGTTAAGGTTGGTTTTTTTTCGACCTTTATTATAGTTGGGGCCCTTATTTCTGTAAGGTTTTTGTGCGGAGGAGGTTTTTCGAAAGTTAACTCATACAATATTGTACTTGACTGTAATAAGGGCGTTTCTAAAGGGTCAAAAGTCTTTTTAAATGGTTTTTTAGTTGGACGTGTTAGTAATGTTGAATTTTTATATGATACTCTAAAGACAAAGGTATATTTTGATATCGATGGGAAAATATTTTTAAAGAATAGTTCAGTTGTTTTAGTTAATGAGGGGATAATAAGTGACACGTGGTTAGACGTAAAAATTGGGGATGGAAATGTTATTGATACTAATACCACTGTAAAATCAAATATTCACGGAAATAGTTTGAACAATATATTTGCGAAAATAAATGCTATAGTTGATCAATTGTCAAATGCTTGTAAGGCTTTGGACGGTATATCAGATGTCGTTAACTTAAATATTAGTAAACTTAATAGTGTTATAGAAAGTGTAAATAACATATGTTGTAACGTTGGTTCATTGACAAGTGATTTTAAACGTGATTATAAGGACCTAAGTAAAACTTTTAGTAGTGTAAAAGATACATTGTTGAAAGTTAATACTTTAGTGAAAAACACTGACGAGGGGGTTAGAACTGTTGTAAACAGTATGAAAAAAGAGAATATCATTGATAATATTAGCGAGGCGATAAAGGAATTGAATGTTATATTGAAGAAGGTAGATGCAATTGCGGATGATTTCAAAAGTAAGCCAGGTAGATATCTGAAGTTTTTTTAATATAGTTTTATATTTTTTAGTTATGGGTGATGCAGTTAAGGATTGTGGTTCTGTTGAGTCTCAAGTAACTTTTTTTACTGAAAGGATAAATTATTTAAGTGCTCATATTCAGAGGAATAAACATGATTATCAATCGAAACGTAGTCTTATCAAAGTAGTTAGCAGAAGAAGAGGGATTATGAAATATTTAAAGTCAAAGGACATTGATAGGTACAATAAAATGTTGAGTTTTATAAAAAAGTAGGTGTTGTATTTAAAAAAAAGTCATTATGAATAATGTTTTTAGAAAGGAGTTTAGGAGTGATTATTGTGGGCTTTGTTTCGAGACAGGGGAAGTAGCTTGTCAAGCCGACGGGGCGATTCTAGTTCGTTCAAACGAAGGTGATGTTTTGTTGACAACAATTACCTGCAATAGAAATGGTAGGGAAAAAAACTATGGCTTTTTCCCGTTGTGCGTGTCATATCAGGAGAAGTATGCTGCTGTTGGGAAGATTCCACCATATAGCGTAAAAAGAGAGGGAAAATTGACGGATAGAGAAATATTGATTTCAAGACTTGTTGATAGAGGTATTAGGCCTGTCTTTGATAAGGGAAATTTGTCAGAAGTGAATGTTAATATTACGTTATTTTCTGCAAATAATAATCTTGTTGTTGAAAGGTTTGCATGTTTTTCAACTTCTTTGGCGTTGTTGATATCAAATGTTGGTTTTAATATTCCGGTATCTGAGGTTGTTGTTTGGTATTCAGATGGTAAGTGGGAGTTGGTTGATAAGGAATTAAGTGATAAGTCTACAAAATTGGTTGTTTGTGGGACGAAGGACCATATAGTGATGATTGAGGGATCTTGCAACGAAATTGCAGATGAAGTGCTTTTAGAAGGAATAAATGTAGCAATGCTCCATATAAAGGAACAATGTTTATTTCAAGAGGAATTCCTGAATGAATATAATTCAAATTTTGGGATTTCCAGGGTAGATAGCAAGGAGAATGTGAGTATTCATTCCGACGAAGGTTTAACACGATCTTTGTACTCTGTGTATTCACAATCAATAGAAAATAAAAAGGATAGAGATATTGCAATTAGTAACATTGTTGAACAGTACGTTTCCAATAACAAGGATAATGATGGTACTGATTTCGTTGTAAAGGAATCGAAAAAGGAAGCATTATTAAATGTATTGAAAGATGGTAAGCGTATCGATGGAAGGAAGTTGACTGATGTTAGAGGTATCTCATCTTCTATTGACTTTTTACCTCATGTTCACGGGTCGGCTTTATTTACAAGAGGAGAAACTCAAGCTCTTGTAAGCTTGACTTTAGGCGATAGAAGAAACGAACAAATGCAAGATGGAGTGTTGTCTTCTAGTTATGTGGATTTTATATTACACTATAATTTCCCAAGTTATGCTACGGGGGAAACATCACAAAATAGGGGTATCTCAAGGAGGGAAATAGGTCATGGCAATTTAGCGTGTAATGGAATAAAACCAATACTACCCGCTAATAATAATTTTGTTATAAGAATAGTGTCTGACATATTAAGTTCTAATGGATCTTCTTCAATGGCCACGGTATGTGGTAGTAGTTTGGCATTAATGGATGCCGGGATAAGTATCAAGTCTCACGTTGCAGGCATTGCTATGGGTTTGATTTTTAAATCAAATGAGGAATTCTTCATATTGTCTGATATATCTGCTGATGAGGATGATTTGGGGGATATGGATTTTAAAGTTGTCGGAACTAGTGGCGGAATAACAGCAATCCAGTTGGACGTTAAGAAATTGGGATTGAATATTGACGTCTTGAAAGTGGCGTTATCCCAGTCTAGGGAAGGATTGAATTTTATTTTAAAAGAAATGTCCAAAACTGTAGATACTCCAAGGCAGGAAGTTAAAGAATTTATACCTCATTACGGTGTCATGAATATCGACAGGGAGATGATTGGTAGGGTTATTGGGGTTGGTGGAAGTGTGATTCAAAAACTTCAAAAAGACACCGACAGTACTATATCAATCAATGAAAAGAAAGATTGTGGTGAAGTTAGAATCTTTGCTTCAAATAAACAAATGTTGGATGAGGTGAAGAAAAGAATAAATGATTTGATTACTATTCCTGATGTTGATACGATATATGACGGAACAGTGAAAGAGGTTTTTGAGGATAAGGCATTTGTTGAGTTTATGCCTGGAAAAGTTGGTTTGTTAAGGGTTGCAGAGGTTGATCATGTTCAAATAGATAACCTTCTAAATATACTTAATAAAGGTGATAAGATAGAAGTAAAAATTGTACGTGTTCTTGATCATGGGAAATATTTGCTTTCTCATAAAGTGTTAATTCCGCAGACTTCTCAAGATGGTGTTTCTGTTAATAAGGATTCAATGCGTTCTTCACGTTCTTCAGGAATACCGGATAATATATGAGTACTAATTCTAATTATTTGTCCGTTTCTGAGTGTGTTAACGTCGATGTGGTTTGAACAGAAGATATTAGTAGTGGTGTTATCCTTTAAACTGTAATGTGTTGTGAAATGTTTGGTATTAGCGGTGAATCACCAAGAGTGCCGGTATCAGTTGAGCGGATTTTTGTATTTTATTTGTATTTATTTATCGTGGTTTTAGAAGTTACAATTATGAAGACAAATAAAATAGGGCACTTCATTTGTGGAGTGTTGGCAACATACGGATTAGTTGTTGCTTGTGGGAATATGTATAATGATATTGATACTGATAGTGATAATACTTTGGATCAGAATCCGGAGAGTGATAGTAGATGCCCTTGTATTTTGTGTTAAGGGCCTAATACACAAGGTAATAACACACAGAATTCGAACTAACACTAGTTTTTTATTGTATTAGTGCCCCTGGTCGGGTTGGTACGACTGGGTGTTGATTTTTTTTATCTCGTTATTTGAGGTCTTGTGGTTGGGTTTTTAAATTCTTGTTTTCATTAATCGTTGTGTGTTGTTTTTATGTTTATTATAATTTCACGGGATTAGTGGTCACGATGTTACTGACTGTTTTTGTTTGTAACTGTTGTTTGGAAAATTCTTCGTCGAATGATGGGGAAAATTTTAGTAGTGTGGTTCGCGATAGTAGAGGTGTGGAGAATTTTATTCCTGCGGAGATAGTAATACGTTCGAAGTATGGGCGGAGGGAATTTACATTTAATAATTGGTATAATGAAGCAGTCATGGATTCTGTCCAGACATATAATGATGAGAACGTAAAGGGGGGGGTATTAAGACGGATTTGGATGCTTATTCTAAATACATTAAAGGAATTCATATAGACACGTACATTGGAAGCGCTATGTTCTCTTGTAGTTGTGGTGAAACGATTAAGGAAAGTGATTTTGTTCCAGGCTCAGAGAAAATGGTTCATTACATTGGTCTTGTCGAGAATAAATTTGAGGAAATTAGAAAAATTTTTAAGTAATAAGTTTTGCTATTTTTGCTTTCTTATATTAGTTTGTTGTTATAAAGTATGAAGATGTTGGTGAAGTGTGCTGTTTTGGGGGCATGCTTATGTGTCGGTTGCTCTTATTTTGGTCTTTGTTGTTGTTCACAGGATGTTGGTACCGATCCTCTGTTGGGGAATAATACCGTTAATCGGAGTGAAGGTGGAAACAATTCGAGTGATGTTGTTAAGCAGAGTGGAGGTGGAAATAATCTAAATTTAATTCAGAGATTGGCAAAGGAACAAGAAAATAAGTCACGTGAAAGGTTATTCAGTGATGATGGTAATACAAGATTCTTTACGAAGGGTTTGAAGAATTTTGGTGCTACGTGCTATATGAATGCTGTATTGCAGTGTTTGTGTAATTTACCTGCATTGGGAAATTATTTTATTAGGTATCAAGATGTTTTTGAGAGAATGTCGAATAATACTTTGACGAAACAGTTATTTGATGTTTTTTACAATTTGTGGATTAACGATGGTGAGGATATTTTCAGTGCTGATTTATTTAAGAATCTTGTGGGTGAGATTCCTATGACTACTGGTCGAAAGAATAATGTCGAGGATAATCCTTTTTGTCATTTTGCTCCCGCTGATTCGTGTAAACTTTTGAGTCACATTGTTAATGTATTGTCGTCAGAATTAGGGAATAATAACGTGAACGTTATCGAAAATCTTTTTTATACGTTTAATGATCATTTAAGACTTCTTATCCAAAGCTTTTTGGGATGGCTCCCAGTTGGACTTGATCTTTCTAACCCGTTTAATAATGGTTTGAATCAATTTGCTCCAGTTATGATCGTTAATGTTAGTGCGGGTGATATAATAAATGGAAACAAGTTTGACGTGAACAAATTTGGAATGGTAAACCTCCAGAGATATACTTACAAATTATCTTCTTTTGTTTCTTTTGAAAAAGGAGGTGGTCATTATGTTGCGTACGTTTATAACGAGAAATGTAGTAAGTGGTTCTTATATAATGATAAAATTGTACAAGAGTGGGATTGTTGTAATGTTGTGGGTTCTCCTTACATTCTGTTTTATACGTGTCAAAATGTTGGTGATTATCTCGAGAAAAGTGTTTACAACGTTGTTCCAGAATGTAATAATGTCACTTATCGTTTGAATCCTGAGGCTCTTCAGACATTGGCTAGTAAAAATGAAGGAGAGAATGTAGAGATAAACGTCAAAGTTCGAGTTCAGGGGTCAGAAGATGTATATAACTTTAACGGTATAAAAACAAGTAGGAAACAATCATTGTTGGATGTTCTCTATTGGACTCTTATTAACAAGAAACCAGAGCTGGTTGGTAAATGTCATTATAACCTTTTTTATTTAAATGGAGTTATTCTGAACTATGCTTCTAGTCCTTCTTTAGATGATTTGAAAGATTTTGATGATGTAAAGCATGTAATAAGTGATGGCGATACTTTGACTTTTGATGTGATACGAGGGATGTAGGAGTTATGATTATGAAGGCAAATAAAATATGGCATTTCGTTTGTGTAGTGTTGGTAACATACGGATTAGTTGTTACTTACGGAAATATGGATTCTGATTTGGATGATGATTTAAAAATCTTAAATAATGTGATAACCGTGCGTGTGTGAACATGATAGTGGGGTTATGCGGGATAGGAGATACCCTCTCGGAACTACTTTTAAAAAGATAAGAAATGATTTTGCAGAGGAGTTTTCATTGTCCCCCGACTGTTTAGAAGCTGTTCCAATTAAAGGGAAAAGGCCAGAAAATGAAGATCTATTGTTGAATTTTTGTAGTGGTGGTAAGTATTCTAGTGTTACGATTTATTTTATTTACCGTAAGAATGAAAGTAAAAAAGATTCTGAGGGTGGTAGAGGTATTCGACTAGATGAGAAACCAAGACGGATTGTTACCAGGGGAAAAGGGTGTGGCTGTTGGTAGTTTTGTTCCGTTATTGTGTTTTTACCTCGTGGTACTCGTGGTTTTGGTTGGTCGGTTTTGTGATCGATTAGATCTTATTTACAGAAGTGGTGATTAATTCTTAAAATTAGTTATTGTGTGGTGTAGTAAATTATAAGTAAATATTTTTATGTTTAATCACATTGTAGACTTTTCGAGTTGGGTTATTATTGTAGTTTTTGTTGGAAATTTCTTGAGGCGTATCATTGAGGGATATATAAATTGTTCAAATGATTTGTTATTAGATGCGGACAAACTGGTAGAAGATTTAAAATCGGCACATCCAATATTGGAGACGGAGTTTGACGAAAATAAGTTTGGTAGTTTGTTGTCATACAACAGAATTAAATCTATCTTTTCATACTTTGCTTCTGGAATATCTACGACGATGGGTACGTGTTTTTTGATAATTGGATTAAGTCCAACAATAATTGAATACGTATGTCGATTAGATTTTACTGTACCTGTAGGGATTTGGAGTTCTATGGTCGTGGTGGCATTATTTTCTAGTATCGTTATGTTCCCTTTTAAAATTCTGTCAGATAAAATAGAAAAAAGATTTGGATATAGTACAATGACAAATGGGCTTATGATGACTGACACAGTTAAGGGATTATTAGTAGGAATGACTGTAAATGGTTTTGTTATATTTGCAGTTAGTGTTGGGTTAGATTACCTCGGGAGGTTAAACTTCTATACCGTATTGTACTTTATCTTGGGATTGTTTTTAATTGTGTGGTTCTTACAGATTATGTCGGCATATTTTATAATGCCAATGTTTAATAAGTTTTCTCCATTGGATGATGGAGAATTGAAGTCTAAGTTAACAGATCTGGCGACGAATTTTAATATAAAATTGGAAAATGTTTATGTTATGGATGGTAGTAGAAGATCAAAAAAGGGGAATGCTTTTTGCTTGAGTGTCCCGTTCGGTCCAACGAAATTAGTCCTGTTTGATACACTTTTAAATGAACTTACTGTCGATGAGATTGTAGCAGTGATGGGGCATGAATTCGCTCATAAAATACACAGACATACATTGTTGTCTTACGTCTCGATGCTATTAAAGTTCGTCATTCTTAGTTATATTGCGATTTTTATGATATATGATCCGTATATATACCACTGTTTTGGGTATACGTATGTTGATGCTAACAACATTGATGAATATACGTTGGTTGGTTTCATGTTGGTTGGTACTTTATTGGAAAGTGTTGGTTGGATTTTTACTCCTATAGAATCATTCATTTCGAGAGTTGCGGAGTATGATGCAGATAGAACGTCAGTTAGGTATATTGGTGACAAAGAGTCAATGATTACGTCTTTAGCAAAAATATACGGTCGGTCAGGATCTGTAGGCATTGTTAATAGGAGTTTTGAATTGTGGTTTATGTCACATCCTTCTCTTTTACACAGAATTAATGCTATAAATAGTATGAAAGTATGAAAATTATTTCATTTGAATTGTTAATTTGTATTTTGTTTTATAATTATTGTTGGCTAGATTCGGAACAGGTTGGGGGGGGCACTCTGAATAGTCTTATCGAGAAAAAAGGATTAGAAGAAGAAGAGAGGAAAAGAAAAGAAGCCGAAGAAGAAGCAAGAAGAAAGGCTGAAGAAGAGGAAAGATTGGAGGAAGAAGAAGGAATTGAGGAAGAAGAAGGAT
>CAMJVU010000001.1 GCA_946409305.1 uncultured Cytophagales bacterium | reverse complement strand
TATAATAATTGCTAATAAATGAACCATACATATCTCCACACAGAATAGCTTTACCGACAAATCCTACATGTTTATTGGGCCAATACGTATATGAAGACTTAACACTTAAAAGAGATGGGATCAAAATACCTAAACCACTACCATCACGTTCGACTATAGAATAAATACCTCCAAAAATAGTTCCAGCACCCAGTCCTCTCCACGCAATAGAAACCCAACGATTACTTCTAGGAACAATATCGTTTCTACTACTATCGTTCTCAATAGATTCAATTGTATTATCTTCAGATTCAATTGTATTATCTTCTCGATAAGTCACACTATCGTCTATGAGTGTATCGGTAGAATTTAAACAGGCAACGGCAATTAATGCACAGAAGATTTTAACTCTCATAAATAAATAAATAAATAAAACAAAATTTTGTTAGAAATGTTTACATCGACTACATAGACAACAGTAAAAATCAATAAACCAACTTATTCAATCCAACATGTCGAAAATTTAACATTCCCTATAAATTTTAAAAACATCAAAAGCCAACGAACAAAAAACTTATTCATCAACGAGAATTTATTCATAATGACTAGTCTAACACGATAAGCGAAGACAATTTAAAGCAAGAACGTTTCAAAATATTAAACCAAAAACGAGAATTACAGGTATTTATCTAAAAAACTCTTTATAGTGTCCCAATAAAGATCAAAATCCATAACAAGTGACTTAGCGTGGGAAGCGTTTTCTATTATCAATTTTTCTTTTGGGCCATTAGAAGCTTTGAATAATTTTTCTAAATTACTTGTTGGAACAAAAGTATCACTATCTCCATGAATAAACAGCACAGGAAGTTTATTTTTTTTAAGTTGTTCAACACAATTTCCATCTCCGAGGAAAAACCCCGCTCTTAATTTAGTAATGAGATTTGCAGCACTTACTATCGGCCATGCAGGTAATCCAAACATAAAATTAACCAAATATTCAACTTCTTCTTTTATTGAATTGTAACCGCAATCTTCTATTGCCAATCTAACATTACTTGGCAACTGTTCTCCCAATACCATCATGACAGTAGTAGCCCCCATTGAAACTCCATAAAGAATTATCGATGAGTTCCCATTCTCGTTGACTATGTATTCTATCCATTTTTTTACGTCCAATCTGTCATGCCATCCCATTCCTATATAAGATCCTTCAGACTTCCCATGTCCACGTAAATCCAACATCAACAAATTAAAACCCAATTCGTAAAAAGCCTTGGCCTCAACTATTAAGTCTAAACCACTAGCCATGTATCCATGAGCAATAATACACCACTTATTACTACCCCCATTTGGCACTTTATAGGCGTGTAACTTTAATCCATCGAACGACTTTATATAAACGTCTTCATATAACGTTGTTTTCATCCATTTTTGTGCTTGTCCCACCCTAATAAGTGATTGTCTTTCTCTTTCGAAAACCATCTTACGAAGATCCTTAGGATCACACTTACTGCCCAATATCTTATTTTGTTCTTCAACAGGTATATCTGGCATTTTAAAATCAAGAACACTCTCCCACTTGCTTTGTGGACTTAAAGCAAAATTATAAAAATAATTTCCAACAAAAAAATAAGCAAAAACAATGAATACAAGTATAAGTGAAAGTAAAGCAATTAATGTACGTTTTAAGACCTTGTTCATAACATAAACTTTATTAACATGAAGACATCAATATCACAAAATATTTACATGATATTAGTATGTATCAATTGCTTGATGGAAAACATGTATCCGAAGAAATAAGAAAATCATTATGCACTAGTCTTAAAATAAAGATGGCAATTGTCCTTATTGGAGATGACATTCCAAGTCAAATATACGTTAATAATAAAATCAAGACGGCTGAATCAATGGGAATAAGTGTAAATTTACACAAGTACAATGACATTAATGAAAATGATTTATTGTTATTAATCGATGATTTGAACAATAGCGATGTAAATGGAATTATCGTCCAATTACCACTTCCAAGACACATAAATGCACAGAGAATATTGAAACACATTAACCCAATAAAAGATATCGATGGATTACACCCATATAATTATGGTCAGTTGATACTAAATGATAGTCTAGACAAAATGCTAATACCAGCAACTCCTTTTGGGATATATCTATTGTTAGAACATTACAAAATACAGACATGTGGGAAGAAATGTACAATAATAGGTCGCGGATTAACCGTTGGGACACCGCTAAATATTTTATTATCCAAAAACATCCAATACGGAAATATGACAGTTACATTATGTCATTCTAAAACTAATAATCTTCAAGAACACACATTATCAGCTGATATACTAATAAGTGCTACAGGCATTTCACATTTAATAAATGAAAATATGGTTAAAAAAGATGCTATAGTCATTGATGTTGGAATAACAAGAGTGAAAGATGACAAAAAAAAATGCGGGACAAAACTTGTTGGCGATGTAGACTATGAAAATGTAAAAAATAAATGTAGTTATATAACTCCTGTTCCTGGAGGAGTCGGCCCAATGACAATAATAGCATTATTGAGTAACCTTCACAAGGCATATAAAATACAACATCAACTAACAAATTATTGACACACGTGTAAGATCAAGTACACTCCACTATCATAGTGACGATAAGGTTACCTGGTTAACAAATTTACCACAACCTCAATACTAAACATCCCAAGTTAACATCTAACTACTCCAATACTATTTGTAAGTTCATACATCAAACAAGAACATTCGACAATCTCTCTAAAAAAACTCTCAACTTACACTTTACATGTAACTTTGTAACATTCAATTATATCCCCAACATTAAAATCATTGTATTTCTCCAAACTAATTCCACATTCAGTATCGGCTTTTACTTCTTTTACCGATGTTTTAAAATGTTTTAAATCTTTTATCTTTCCTTCAAATATTTTTTCATTACCTCTAATGACTTTAACTGTATTCGTGGACTGAATTGGTCCTTCTAACACAATACAACCAGCAATGAGTCCAACTTTTGATATGTTAAATATAGCCTTAACTTCAGCCTTACCTACATATTCCTCTGTAAACTTACTCTTGAACATATTATCCACCATTGAACTGACATCATCAAGTGCATCGTATATTATCGAATAAGATCTAATATCAACGTTATTCTGTCGTGCTAATTTTACACTTGAAGGAAGAGTCTTAACGTTAAACGCTATTATTATAGACCTCGTAGTAACGGCAAATTGTACGTCAGAATCAGTTATTATACCTACATCATTTTTAACAATCTTTATCAATACATTATCTGTTGAGAGTTTTACTAAAGAGTCTGCCAATGCTTGCGCAGAACCATATACATCTGCCTTGACTATGATATTTATTTCTTCATAATTTTCCAAAGCCATTCTCCTCTCCAACTCTTTCATCTTCAATCTGTTTACATTTTGAGCATTTTGTTCCTTCAATATTTGTACTCTCCTATCTACTATTTCCTTTGCTCTTTTTTCTGTTTCTACTACTACAAACCTACCACCCGCAATTACTGCCCCATTCAGACCTAACACTTTTACGACAGAGACATTGACTGCTTCCTTTACGTTTCTATCATTATCATCAAACATTGATTTCACTTTTCCCCAACAGGTACCAGCTACAACAACATCGCCTACGTCTAGTCTTCCATCTAAAACCAGACAATTATTTATAAAACCTTTAAACTGATCTTTTGACGATTCCAGGACGACACCGCTAGCTGGCCCAGTGCTATGAGATTTTAGATCTAACATTTCTGCTTCAAGCAAAATTTTTGACAACAAATCCTCAACACCCTCACCTGTTTTTGCAGAAATGTTCTGACATTGATATTTTCCTCCCCAATCCTCAACAAGGAAATTCATTGATGCCAATGTTTCTTTAATTTTATCTGGGTTAGCACCCTCTTTATCAATTTTGTTAATTGCAAAAATTATGGGAGCGCCAGACATTTGCGCTTGAGACAAAGCCTCTTTAGTCTGTTGTTTAACGCCATCATCAGCAGCTATAACCATTACCACCACGTCGGTTACTCTTGCTCCCCTATTTCTCATTGCAACGAACGCCTCATGACCAGGTGTATCTAAAAACACTACATCCTTTCCACTCGTAGTTTTAATTTTATACGCTCCTAAATGTTGAGTTATTCCGCCAGATTCTCCTTTTGTAATATTAGATTTCCTAATATAATCGAGCAATGAAGTCTTCCCATGATCAACATGCCCCATCACCGTAACTATTGGGATCCTGTGTGTTAACTCAGAATCATTACTAAAAATCAAATCATCATCCAAAGAGTTAATCTTTAAATTAACACCAAATTCCTCAGCTAGTATTTCAATTGTATCTTTAGTTAAAATTTGATTAGCTGATGCAACGACTCCCATATCATCGCAACATTTTATAACATCACCAACAGGAAGTTCCAATATATTCGCAAAATCACAAACAGTTATCGCATCTGATATTTCTATAACCTTTGTTTCATCTTTACGCTCAACACGTTTTATTTTTACAATTTTTTTGCTACCAGTCCTTTTTATATATTTTTTATTTGCACTCCTCCTAAAATTATTAAAACCACTATATTGATTTTTTTTTTGTTCGTCATTACTTTTATTTTTTGTTTGACCCGCCTTTATACTTACGTTGACACCTGATTTTATAGTCTCAGAATTTACATTATTCCCAACTCCACCGCTTGAAACACCGGTCTTTCTACTAGGTTTGTTCCTGCTGTTAATATATTGTGAAACATCGAAATGACTTACAACCTTCAAACCAAAAGGTTGCTCTTTACTACCAATGACATCATTATTATTGTTTTCTTTACCACTATTCTGAACACTATTCCCTCCCCTACTTACATCACAAACAATAACATCATCATCATTAACATGAGCATCTGTTTTCTTTTTGGAATTCAAATTGTCCCAAGTTTTAGAAATATTACTCTTAAACGGCAATCTTTCACTACTACCATCAACCTTCAAATTTTCGTATTTACGTTGACCAATATCTACAGTAAACTTGTTAGTATTGTCTTTTACAAATGACTCTTTTATCATGGAATATTGGTCAATTGTTAATTTTGTATTCGGATTGTTGACAACATGCACACCCTTCTTTTCCAAAAAATCAACCAAAGTAAAAGTAGATACGTTAAACTCCTTAGCAACCGTATAAAGTCTAATGTCTTGCTTCATCAACATGTAAAGTATTTACCATCTTCACCACATTTTACGTTTTCCTTTGCTAATTCACATATCCTGTCTATAGTTTTTTTTTCAAAATCAGTTTTTTTTTCCAACACATCTTTAGGGGTCGATAAAATATCTTTTAAGTAACAGTAACCATTATTTTTCAAACCTCTGATAATCCATGGGTCTAACTCGTCCTTCAAAAGTTCAACAGTTTCGCATCTTTCAGATTCAGAATCATACGCAAAAATATCAACACTTCGATTTAACAACATTTTCAGAAGTTTAACATTACTACCATTTTTACCTACTGATAAACCGAACTGGTCTTTATTCACGTAAATAAAAATATTTTCATCGTCAATAACCTTAACCTCCCTAACAATATTAGTTCCTAAAACTCTTGATATAAAAGTACTCAAATCATCAGAATACTGTACCACCTGCACAGACTCACATTTCAATTCATTCCAAATGGTTCCTATTCGAGAACATTGGATACCTACACATGTCCCGACCGGATCTATATGTTCATCAATAGACTCAACTACTATTTTTGACCTATCACCAGGGATACGAGCAACTTTTCTTATCAAAATTGTACCCTCTTTAATTTCTGGAACTTCAGATTCGAGCAACTTTTCCAAAAACATATCCGAGGATCTATTAAGAATAACGACAATATCATCCCCGCATTTTTTAACTTCAGAAACTAAAACTTTTATCATTTTGTTCTTAGAGTAGTGTTCTCCAGGTATCTGATTGTGTGCCTTTATGTAAAATTCATTTCCATTAGTATCATTTACAACGATATACCTATTGCACACTCTAACAACTTCAACAGAAATAATAGTTCCTAAAAGACCACTGTATTCTAAGTACAATTTGTTTTTTTTTGCATCTTTAAGATGAGCAGTAAAAACCTCCTTGAAATAAAATAAATCTTTCTCTGAAAAATTTTTCAAATCAAAATCGACAACAATACTTTCACCAACTAAAGAATCTGGATATATTTTCCTTGCATTCGACAAACTAATTTCGTCGACATCATTTTTCACCTCACTATTGCTTTTAACCACTAATTTCTCGCGGAAAACTTGAATATAATCATGATCAACATCTAAAATAACCTCAAAACCGTCAATAGATCCAAATCTATTTATTATCATTTCATCAAATGAATTTTTCAATATTTTCAAGACAACTCCCCTATCGAGACCAGAATTATCACTAAAATCGGTAAAAGCCTTTAATAAAAAACCGTTCCCCACACCCATAATACCTACTTACACTGTTTCAACTTATAAAACACGCGTAAACGAAGAAGCACCCACTAAAACTTACTTTCGTGGAGATAATCGGACTCGAACCGATGACCTTTTGAATGCCATTCAAACACTCTACCAACTAAGCTATATCCCCTACAATCATATCAAAACAGTTATATTGCCACCAAACACTGAAACTACGCCGCCACAATCTACCAGTAAACTATCTTCATGACCATTTTCTAATTTGTACTCGACTACTCCACTCTTCAATACAATTACCGCATCACAATGATCCTTAAATATTTGGAAACTTCCATCAACCCCATTCATTCTCACAAAAGAAACTTCATCCAAATCCAATACACTATCGAAGAAGGACTTTACACAGAATTTCATAATATTATATTATCTCACAATTTGGACAGTTATAGAAGTTGAATATCAAAACTACAGAATATGCTAAATTTCAACTTTATCACAACATAATTATCAAAAACGTGTAAGAACCTACGTTGGTAAGAGAAACTTAGGTGGTAAATGTACGGACCATAGTGATATATGAGCCACAAATTTTGTTTTAACTAAATAATTATGACAACTCTGCTAATACTAAATATCCTGACAATCGCAAGTATTTTATTTCTAGTTATAAAACTGTTTTTCTGCAGGAGTAAGTTAATAATTTTACAACAACGAAATGTCGATTTCCAATCAACAATAGACGGTATTGAAAAACAATTAGTTGACTGTAATAACGAAAATAACAATTTGAAAGAGAAAAATAACGCGTTAATCAACGATATAAATATCAAAGATTATGAAATTAGACAGTTACATGCTAAGATCGATGAAATAAAAAACAACAGTAATGAGGCTCAGAAACAGATGTTAACACAATTTCAAAATCTTGCTAATAATATTTTAGAAGAAAAAACAAAAAAATTCACAGAACAAAACCAAACAAACCTTGATAACATTTTAAAGCCTCTTGCCGAAAAAATCCAAATGTTTGAAAAACAAATAGAAACATCGAATAAAAACAATAATGATCAGACCACATCTTTGAGATTAGAGATAGGAAAGTTATATGCACTCAACAATAGAATGACTAAAGAAGCTGAAAATCTAACTAATGCCATTAAAGGAGATACCAAAATACAAGGCAATTGGGGAGAATATATATTGGAAAAAATCCTTGAAATTTCAGGACTGGAAAAAGGACGTGAATATTTAATACAAGAATCAGTCGTTACGGATGAAGGGAAAAGACTTCAACCTGATGTAATCATTAACCTACCATCACAGAAACGTATAGTAATAGATTCAAAAGTATCACTTGTTAATTACGAACAATATTTTAACTCCAATAATAACGACGAAAGAAACGATCAATTAAAAAAGCATTTAACATCTATAAAAAGACACATAATAATGTTATCAGATAAAGATTATCAATCTAAAATCTACGCAAATAGTTTAGATTTTGTGTTGATGTTTATACCAATAGAACAGGCATTTACGTTGATAATACAGAATGATCAGAACATTATTACTGAAGCGTATAATAGAAACATCATAATTGTATCTCCTTCGTCTTTGTTTGCAACGTTACGAACAGTATCGAACGTATGGCGCAATGAATATCAAAATAAAAATGCAATGTTGATAGCTCAACAAAGTGGAGCATTGTACGATAAATTTGTTGGGTTTATAGAAGACCTTAAACAAATAGGGAAACAAATAGACAATGCAAAAACTTCTTATATAGAATCGACAAAAAAACTATATGATGGCAAGGGAAATATAATAAGCAGAATAGAGAACATAAAATCATTAGGTGCCAAATCATCAAAATCATTGGATGAAAACATATTAAATAAACTATATGAATAACGAGTGGAGAACACGAGTCGTATTTTTATTCGTGTTATTTATTGCACTTTGCAATGGTCGGAATTTACCTCAGTATCCTGGTGATGGTAATGTGCCCAAGTACCCTAACCAGATAGGACAAAACAATGACCAGCAATTTTCAACCGAACCTAATGATTCACCTACCCCAGAAGATTTTATACAGGCAGGACTCCCTGACCCACGCCCAGAGGAACCTTATAGTTATTCACCTGGAGGTATATACGATGTAGCAAATTCTGGCATACAAGAAGCAAATAATAACAATCAGCTTTCTCCTACGGGGCCTGATTATCCTACATGGGAAGAATTAAATCCCAACACGCCAGAACCAAACTATGGTCAATATAGCCATTCTACCACTCCATTTAGCCCACCGACGAATAATAATTCTCCAAATAACCAGGACCTATATTATCGGCGACAACGTGAATTCTACGATCAAAAAATAAGAAGACAACAAATTGATACTGCCGCTAGGGGCATTTCTAATACGGCGAGAAGAGTAAAGAAGGGTTTAAGGAGTATTGGATACCTTGATGTAAGAGGAGTAGATCACAATTGTAAGGTTTACGTGGATGATGCTGAATCATCTAAAAGCTGTTCTTTAGACGTTGGAGAACATAAAGTAAAAGTCACTAAATTTGGATTCGAACCGTACGAAGAATGGGTAAATATTAGGCCAATGAAAACATCCATCATCACTCCTAAGATTACGCAAACGGTAAAGCTTGAAGTTAAAAGTTTAAGTGTTTCTGAAGACATTTATAATCCGGATTACAATAAATCTGTAAAAATTATGTGTATTGTAACTGCTCCAGGAAGTGGGATTGTTGAGGTGATAGACAAAGACAACAACCAAATATTTACTTCTAATGTTAATTTTGAAAAGGAAGAAAATATCGTAAAATGGAAAGGGAAAGACAAGAATGGTAAAAAAGTAAATAACGGATCATATTCTGTTGTTCTTACGGTCACAGATCCTAAAGGCGACATTACTGTTAAAACGGATTTGACGGTTGATTATACATTCAGACGAAATATAGTAAGGGCTGGCTCTCATGGTTCAGGGTGGGGAAATTTAGGAAGTATGAGCCGATGTATGCCAAATCATAGTGTTTGTTGGAGTGTTACAGCTGGAGCTTACGGAAATAGTATCGCCCCACCTACATGTGAAGGTGTTCCATTACGTGGTAGTTTTACTTGGGTGCCCGTAGATTGGTTCGAATTTCAGATACCAGTTAGCGGAAAAATTGTGAAAGAAAAGTTTTTCTCATTAGGATTGAATTTTAAATTCACAAGAATGTTCTCAAAATCGTTCTTTGGAGGATTGCTTGGAGAGTATAAATATAAAGATATCGCTCCAGATCAGAGAAATAGCTTTAACTTAGGTACAGGCTTTAGTTTTAAACGTTTATTTTGGGATTTTGGATTCAACGCCTTGTATGAATTCACATTTAAGGATGGAACTGAGTTTAATTTTGAGAAAGGTTCTGTGTCTAAATTAAAATTAGAGCCGTACATATCACTGAAATTTTTAAGGCACAGATTAACATTTAGTCAGTTGTTTGATTTTAAAGGGAATTTTTCGAATTTAAAACCTGAAAAATGTAAAAGTGAATTGTGTTGGACTTGGCTTTTAAGTGAAACGTGTCTAAATGTAAGCATTATTGCATCTTACAGGGGGCAATGGGTTTATGGAATAAAATTAGGCTTAGATATTCCGTTCTTTAACGTCGACAATGAAGAGGTTTTAGAGGGGATCTTAGAAGTCATTGAAGCTTTGGGTGATGCTGCAAGTGAGAGTAATGGAGGAGGAAGTAGACGATATGGAAGGCACAGAAGGTATAGATGATTAGTAGAGGATTGGCAGAGTGGCTGAATGCGGCAGTCTCGAAAACTGTTGTACTCTTTATTGAGTATCGAAGGTTCGAATCCTTCATCCTCTGCATCGGTTTTATATTTTGAGTGTTTGTGTATATATTCAATGTATGGTTGTGGTTTTTAGGAAATTTGACATTATTTTAGTGTGTTCGGTAACAATAGTTTTGGTTAGCTCATTTTGTCCTTGCAATCGTGATAAAATTGAGACGGAGAAAATTAGGGAAATGATTGAGAGAGAGTCGGTGCCAGTGCCAGGTATGGTGCCAGATATGGTTTTAAATTTAAAGAAACACGAACTTGTGAAAGTAACAAATGAGATTAAAAGTGAGGAATTTGATGTTTTTATTGATAGATTATGTGAAAATTATGAATGTAAGGATGGTGGTGATTGTGAGGAAATTTGGGGAATTTTAGGTTTCATAAAAGAGAGGGTTCAGGAAGATAATAAATTTATTGAGAATATGAAAAAGGTTAAAAGTCTTAAGGAAGGTATGAGCTTATTATTTCGTCACAATCTTGATGTAATTAACAACGAAATACGAAATGGAAAAGTTTATTATGCTAATGAGAAAGAAATAGACGATACTTTTGCTGCCGGAACAGATGTAAGATATTGCGATGGAAAAAAGATAGTCTTTTTGTTCCCCAAGGTTGGAAAGTATTTGGCTTTGTTAGAAGTAACCGATTTTGAGTTTAAGGTTGAAAATAAAGAAATGTTTTTTTACAAGAACGTAAAAAATGGACGATCCGGAATTAATGAAATTTTCTTTAATATGTCGGCTGTTAGATATCCTGAAGTTAATGGTAAGAATGCGCTTACATTTTTAAAAGCAAAACGTAGTAAGTTTGAGGAGGGAAAGGATCTTAATAAAGTCATACGTGTCTTCGATAACAATAAGTTAGTTCTTTATTCAAATAAGAAAGGGTACTATTTTGATTGGAAAGAGTAGAATCAATATTTTCCAAGTAGTATTTAGAGACTGTTGACAAATTTTTGTGAGTGTTGCAGATTTTTTATAAAATTAAAATCTACTAAAGTAACAAAAAGAAAGTGCTTTAATGCTCTTATCATTTTATTCTGTTGTATTTATAAATTCTCCCATTAGTGTTGCGGAAGTGTTATCGTTTACATTGATTTTTACGTAGTCTCCTTCGTGAATTAATTTTTCAGAATTATTAAAGACTACGACTTTATTATCGTCAGCACGACCTTGCCATTCTAATTCACTTCTTTTAGATGGCCCTTCAACCAATACATCAACTATTTTTCCAACACATTGAGAATATCTGTACAAAGAATGAGTTTGTTGCAAATTTATTATTTCGGTTAATCTCCTAATTTTCACATCATGTGGAACATTGTCACACATTGTATTTGCAGAACATGTACCACTTCTTTCAGAATAAGCAAAAGTAAAAGCGTAATCAAATTTTACATATTCCATTAATCTCAGAGTATCTTGATGATCCTCTTCAGTCTCATCACAAAAACCAGTCATGATATCAGTAACTAAGGAACAGTCTTTTCCAAGAATATCCCAAATCATATTGATTTTTTCCTTATACATTTCGTTGGTATATGGTCTATTCATAAGTTTTAAAATATGATTACTTCCACTCTGAAACGGTAACTGAATATTTTTACATATATTTTTGTGATTTTTTATTGTATTCAACAATTCTTCATTTATATCTTTAGGATGCGACGAGAGGAACCTTATCCTAATATCTGGAACACGATTAGCAATGATGTCCAATAATTGAGCAAAATTGCACGAAGTCGTTCCATCATCAAATCTATATGAATTAACATTCTGCCCTAATAACGTGATTTCTTTAAATCCTCGTTCTATGACACAATCAACTTCACGTAATATTGCCTTCACACTTTTACTTCGTTCACGTCCTCTAGTAAATGGTACAACGCAATATGAACATACATTATTACAACCACGTGTTATGGATATGAAGGCAGATACTCCACTACCATATTGTGGAATAACATCATTATAGGCCTCATCCGTGGATAATTTAACATCGACAGATTTATTGCCTTCAAATGCTTTGTTTATGATATCGGGCAATGATTTGTATCCATCTGGTCCAACAACAAAATTAATGCAATCTATTTCCAATAATTTATCCTTCAACCTCTCAGCCATACAACCCAAAATGCCAATAACAGATCCTCTCTTTTTGATATGTTTAACCATATCAAGTCGATTTAGAAGTGTTTGTTCGGCCTTGTCACGAATAGAACATGTGTTGAGAAGGATGATATCAGATTGTTCAATATCAGATACTTTTTTATATCCGTTCGATACTAATATCGAAACAACAACTTCACTATCTGATACATTCATTTGACATCCATATGTTTCGATATAAAAGCTGCCTTTGTTCATAATAATAAATGTATGCATAGGGATAAATGGCACGCTTTCCTTGTCGTCATAATTCTTGTAAATTCGCAAAATATAGTTATAAAAAAAGAAAAAACTGCCGAATTATTTAAAGATGTAGAGAAAAAAACATTTACTCCACAATTTGACACTTCTTCTTCGGTAACTTCATCGTACGCAGATTATATATTCCCATTTGAAGCTAAGTTCTATCCGTTTGAAAATGAGATAAAATTTATCGACATAAATGATTTAATCAGGAGAAAATACCATCACACGTGTAGAATTGGTGCACTAACCGGGGGACAAATAGCTAAAAATTTCATTCTTGGCGGAACGCTTGACTTTACATCAACGCACCATTTCAAAAGCAAACATCTCAAAAACTTTTATTATTACGTCCTAGGCAATTATGATGGAGGATATTGTCGAGTAGATTCTAACAATCGTACAATAAATCACGGTTATCTTGATTTCCTGGGAGGATATGATAACGGTACTGTAAAAATAAGCATTCCCCTACTCTACAAAGTGGATAATTACGCAGACTCTATAAATAATTATCTCAACAGGTTTAAGACCGGAATTAATGTAATGGTTAGAAGCGACAAATATTGGAATCCGAACATTAAGATAAGGTTAAAAACTTTAAATTACAACAGCAAAAAAGATTGCATCGTAAGTGGATCTTTAGATTTATCAAAAAAGCATAATTTGCGGGTGTTAAGTTGGGCGTCAAAGAACCAAACTATTGGAATAGGTGGAGATGTCATATATGACTATGATGCGAGAAACGATTGTTTTATAAAATGCAAGATCTACGACGAACTTAGAATCGGAGATAAATTAATTATTACCCCAAAATGTGTTGGGAATTTTGATTGGGGATCAGATGATAGGCGTATAGAGGGTATCCCATTAGGACTCTACCCAGGAATCGATATAAACTGGAAAATAATCGAATGTTTATCATTTATAATCAACATGAATAATGGGTTTATTCATTCAAATTATTACGATATATCAAAACAATTTTATCTAATAGGTAATCCTGAGGCTATAAAAAATATATCCGATAGACTCAATACCGATATCGGAATACAATATGTTTTTAATTCTCAGTTTAAAATATATGGAGGTTCTGAATTACACTGGTTCAATAAAGTAATCACAAAAAACGGTGACAAAAACATAAAATATTCAGACAGTGGCATTTTTATGATTGATCCATTTGTCCAAATAGATTCAAATTGGTTCGAAAACAAATTGATCGTGAACAACCGATCCAAAATAAATATTGCAATCTATGGAGAACATCCTGTCCTAGAACCACTATTAAGTAATAAAACGACTTGGATATATAAACACAGCAAAAAGATAGAATTATTTGGAATATTTGACGTCGAATATTTTAACAAAGTAATCGATGATAATGCATCTAAACTCAATGTAAAAATATCATCTAAATTTCACTACAACATCAATGATTGGCTGTGCGCATTTGTTGACGTGAATGATATACTAGGAATTATACCATTCGGTCAAAAACTTGATCAATTTGGGCAACAACGCAACATTGTTTTTAAAGCAGGAATAATGTTAAGAGAATAGCTGATACTAGAAAACAAAAATATTTGTATTTATTTATTATAGTTGTAGGAATTGCAATTATGAAAACAAATAAAATGGAACACTTCGTTTGTGGAGTGTTGGCAACATACGGATTAGTTGTTGCTTGTGGAAATATGGAAACTCCTGAGGAAGAAGATGGCGAGCAATCGTGTTTGTCAAAATTGTACAAAAAAAATACGCCAAATGGGAGTATTTTGAGAATGATGGAGAATGAGACTGAAGAGAAATAGGTATTAGCTTATTGTGTAAGTGTTTCTTCTTCTAGTTTTTTTATTTCTTCGTTGAGTGTTTTTGCTTCATCGTTATACTTTTTATTTTCTTGATGATGTTGTTGTAATTTTGACTAAGTTAACATTGCCAATTACGAACTGTCAGCAACGTGTTGTATTTTGACAGAATAAGAAAATATAGTTTTAATAACATTATAGAATCATTGGTATCTGCGATAAAATAGAACCCGCACATGGGAATAAAGATAAGGAGTAGGAAGTTAGTAAATGTGAAGAATCCATTCATAAAGATGACGATGACGTAATTGAAAAATTGGAAACGTACGTGGAAAAACATCAGTCTTCGTTGGGTATTGATCCATTGGAAGCGTTTGGGGTTTTTATGAGCATCAATGCTTCCCTAAAAAAAGGAAGTAACAATATAGAGGAAATTATTCCTTGTAAAACTGTTAATAGTCGTATTCATGTTAAAATAGATAAAATTGAGGGAGGTTTTAAGGGTGTGTTCGAAGTTGAGAAGCGTTCAGTCTAGATACATTTTCAATTGATGTTGTGGCCACTGATTTTTTGGTGGCGCAACGTTTGTGAGAAATGGAAACTACTTGTAGTGTTTGTAAACATTTGTTGTTTTATTTATTTTCTATTCGCTCTTTTTTAGGACTTTAACATTCAACTCAATTCTAGTTTTATGGGACTTCCTTGACTCTACAAAATCAAAAATTTTGTTTTATTTATTGTGGTTACGGAATTTGTAATCACTGACGTTATAGTTATGAATAATGAGATGAAATGCTTCATTTGTGGAGTGTTAGTAGTGCCATGTATTGTAATTGCTTTAGGGAATTTGGAATATTCTCACTCCTCAAAAGAAATGAAGAGGTTACTTATTTCTGATAATGAAATTAACAATATAGATTTAGTTTTAGATTGGGAAGATATTATATCCAAATTCTGTACGGAAAGAAAAATCAATGGTGTAGGAGAAGTTTGCTTAGTTATAAGTGGAGGTTGTCGGTATAGTAATAAAGGAACGATTGATGAGTTTATAAAATACATAAATAGTGAGATAACTAAAATCATAGATTGCGAGGTTTATTTCGAGCCAAGTTATGAAAATGAGAATGGGAATGTATTTTATGCAGACCTTTTTACGAAAAAAAAAGCTAAATGTGTGCTCAAAGATGATGATGATTTTTTCAAAGGTGTAGGAGAACATGGATACGTATATTGTTTGGATAAATCAAGAATTAAAGATTTTGAAAAAAATATCAAAATATATATCGTGGATAAGATGAGAAATCATGGGGTAATGAGCTCAACAGATAAAAAGAAATGGCTCGAAGATAGAAGGGAATGGCCCAAAGGTAGTTGGACATCTGAGACGTAAACACCGATGTTTTGAGTGTTAATCTGTGTCCTGCAGATCATTTTCCCTTTTAAACACGATCTTCTAACGACAGTTGATGTTTTAACACGTATCATTTAAACGAAATCACGAATTTGCAGGTGTTTTAAAGTCTTTAAATTCATCTTTCACTTTGTTCTTTATATCTGAAAGGTAATCATCGTCATTTTTATGCAAAATCGCGTCATTAATGTACTCAAATATCTTTTTACATTCTTTTTGTTTAAAACCTCTTGTCGTAATTGCAGGAGTTCCTATTCTTATTCCAGAAGTAATATTAGCACCCCTATCGTCATACGGAATCATATTTTTATTGACAGTAATTCCAGCTTTATCGAGAACTATTTCAGCTTCCTTACCACTAATATTTTTATTGTGTAAATCCACCAATATAAGGTGATTATCGGTCCCTCCAGATATTATATCATATCCAGATTCTGTAAAACACGATGCTAAACACTTAGCATTATCGCATACTTGATCTATATATTCCTTGTAATCACTCGATAACGCCTCTTTGAAAGCCACAGCTTTACCGGCAATAACATGCATAAGAGGACCTCCTTGATTCCCAGGAAAAACACTCGAATCAATAAGTGAAGACATCATCCTTTTGTCTCCTTTTTTATCTAAAACGCCAAATGGGTTCACAAAATCATTACGCATCATTATCATTCCTCCACGAGGACCACGTAACGTTTTGTGCGTCGTAGTCGTAACAATATGACAAAAATCAAACGGGTCATTCAGTTTTCCGCACGCTATTATTCCGGCAGGATGAGCAATATCTGCCATTAACAATGCTCCACATGAATCAGCTATAGATCTAAACCTTCCATAATCCCAGTCTCTACTATAAGCAGATGCACCACATATTATCAAATTAGGATGCACTTTATTGGCAATATTCTCAACCTCATCCATATCTACCAACCCTGTTATTTTATCGACACTGTAATGAAATGCCTCATATAACTTTCCAGAAAAACTAACAGGAGTACCATGAGTTAGATGTCCTCCAAATTCTAACCCCAATGATAATATCCTCTGCCCCGGCTTTAAGATAGATGTTATCACAGCTGCATTAGCCTGAGTCCCAGAATGTGGCTGAACATTTACATAACCTACGTTGAACAACCTCTTTGCCCTATCGATGGCCAGTTGTTCAATTTTATCTACAATCTCACATCCTCCATAATAACGACGATCAGGGTACCCTTCAGCATATTTGTTAGTCAGAATACTTCCAACAGCATTCATAACATCAATTGAAACATAATTCTCAGATGCTATCAATTCTATTCCATTTTGCTGACGTTTTTTTTCTTGTTCGATTAAATCAAAAATATCTACATCGCACATAAAGTTATCTACTGTTACTTGTCATGTTGACATCTATTATCAAAGTTACTCTTGAATATAAAATTCTTTACCCAATACTTTTCACCAGCAAAATTTTTACATTAGTTTATGAGAGCTAAAATCTTTTATACGCTGATTGTTATTACATGTTTAAACTCTACTAATATCTCAAAAAGTTATGGGATAACTCATCACGGAAATGGTACATTATATTTCAAAAACAAGAAAAAAGGATACAATTCGAGAAATTTTTTGCATGAGGGTGGTAGGTGTTGGATATCTGTTACAGGAGGGGGATTAAGTTGTGGGAGTATTTTGGGAATAATCGAATATTTTGAAGATAGTAGTCATAATGGTCTTCTATCGTCCATTGCGAATATCACTGTCTCATGTACGTATTGGTATAACAGACGTATAGGACTCATCGGTAGGTTTAATCTATTTGGAGATCATTATATGTCTTTCAAGAAAGATAAACCAGCTTCTTCGATAATGCAAGTTGGAATGGGAATCAAATATAGTTATAACGGTCAAGGTGGTAATAATAGGATAAAAAAAACATATTATGGTGGAGGTTTAATTATCAGCGGAATGTGGGGAAGTATTATTAAAAATTTTACTGACCCGAATTACGATATACTAACAATGAAACCTAAAAGAGTAGGATTTAATGTCAAAATAATTCTAGTCGAGATGATCATGCAAAATGGGTTCACCTGTGGAATTGACTTATTAAACTTAGATTTGAAAAGCTTTTTGGAATGTTGTAAGGACGACATAATTTTTACTACAGTTTTTAATATCAGAATATTCTTTGGAAAGACGTGGTGGATGTAAAAATATAATATTTCTATTTTCCCCTAGTTCGATAGACTTTTATATCGTCAATTTTTGTTTTCTGTTTTTCGCAAAAAAATAATGTTTGAACTATTTTTATCGAATAAAAATCACATTGTTCTTGATATTGCTTGTTGATAAACATGTTTGCTCGATATCGAACACAATATAATAGATTTCTACATCTCTAAATCGTATTTTTTAAAAATTAGTCATTAAAATACATCATCATTTAATAGTTTTTATTATTAGGCGGTTGTGGCGGAATTGGTAGACGCGCTAGACTTAGGATCTAGTTCCGTAAGGTGTGTGGGTTCGAGTCCCACTTTCCGCACGAATATTTTCAGAATTAAACATTCCAAAGATTACAACGAAACGAACTTACTTAAACAGGTTTTATAGACACATATACATATTATGGATGTTGGGGTTTCAAAATCAGAAATAGATGGATATATAGATGTTAATATTGCAGAAAGTGATTATCTTGACGAATTCAGAAAAACTATCTCAGGCCTGAGAGGTAAAATTCATAGAAATGGTTTTAGATCTAAAAATGTGTCATTAGACGTGTTATATCATGAATACGGGTTTGAAGTATTGAGGGACGTATGTGTAAATAAGATACGTACAATTATTCGTGATTTATTAACTCAAGGAGAGTTGAAGGATGTAAAATGTTTCGATCCCTTACTCTGTGATACTTCTTTTCCACAAGACAAAAGTAGAAGAATTGATTTTACCCATCCTGGAAACTTCGATTTTAGACTGATATATGCTATAATACCTGAAGTTGATATAGATGATTTTTACAATAACAATGAAATAAAAATTAAACAAAAGGTGTGTAACATTTTAAATGATGATATCGCGGAAAATATTTCTAGAATAGTAAAATTCAATTCTGGTCTTAGGAAACATAAAAACAAGGCAAATGAAGGTGATGTAATATTTCTTAAGTCTAATGATAACATATATGCCATTCCTGCAATTGGGTGCACGATAGATGGAGAACCATTACATCTCATTGGAAAAACTTTGAATGATGAAATAGAATTAAATGCGAAAGATTGGAATAATGTAAAATTTTCTGAAGATAAGAATTACTATATAGACGCAAAACAGTTTTTAAAGTTAAAACCTGGAAAATGCAACTTTACTATTTCTGATATTGTTTCGTACGAAGAACCGACATTTAATTATGATTACTTTAGGAAGTTTTTTGTCCAGTATACATCTGATAAGACTGCGGAAATTGATTGGTTGAAAAACATCGATGACATATTTATAGACGATAATGTAAAAATTTTAATAAACAATAATAACAACAAGGAAAACGAGACTTTATTCGATAAAAAGATAAAAGATCTCACTTTATCTATCACCAACAATATACTTGAAAAGGAATTTAGGTACAAACTTAAGGATGATGTAATATCCAAATTGAATATCAATATTTCAAAATCTTACATTAAATGCAAGATGGGAGTAAAACTTCAAGGAGAAATGCTTGATTATTACATAAAATTATTTATCAACAGTATGAAATGGGAATGTTTTAGAGGGACAATTATTAAGAATGAAAATATACAAGTTACGGACGATGATAAGAATTTGTTCACAAAATTCCAAAGTAATATAGAGAATAATGAGAGATACAAAGATGCATCCATATACCTCGATAGAAACTGCATTCCCGGGGTCCAAGATGATTATAAAAATCAAGAATCAATGATTTTGGATAGAAAAATAATATCTTTTCTAAAGAACAAAATACATACTGAATACGAAGATATTACGTACGATACGTTTATAAATAATTTTTCGAATAAATAAATATCATGAAAAATATAGGCAATGAATTTAAAAAATTCTCCATGAAAGACAGGGGAATAAGTAGTTTAGCGTTAGATAGGTATTCCGACATGACAAGATCTGTTATTGAAGAAAGATCTGTAAACTTTAGAGAAGTTGATGTCTTCTCTAGGTTGATAATGGACAGGATTATTTTTATTGGGAGTGAAATAAATGATGAGGTGGCTAATGTTGCCATTGCACAATTGTTGTTTTTGGATTCTTGTGATGAAAATAGAGACATTTCTTTGTACATAAATAGCCCTGGAGGATCTATATATGCGGGTTTGGGAATATATGATACGATGCAATATGTAGAATCTGAAATACAAACTATCTGTGTTGGTTTAGCGGCATCGATGGCTGCTGTTTTATTATCAGGAGGAACAAATGAGAAAAGATTTGCATTAAGACACTCTAGAATAATGATTCATCAGCCATTGGGTGGAGTGAAAGGACAAGCCACAGAAATAGAAATAACAATGAAACATATATTGACACTCAAAAAGGATTTATATGACATTCTTGCGAAACATACAGGAAAGACATACGAAGATATAGAAAGAGATTCAGACAGAGACTGTTGGATGAATGCCGAGGAGGCCAAGAGCTACGGATTAGTCGATAATATACTTACAAAAAAACCAAATCGGTAGTCATGGATAGTGACAATAAGTTTGAATCTTGTTATTTCTGTAAGAAAGATAACGTACCGACGATAAAGACGTACATAGCGAGACAAGAAGTCTCAATATGTAGCGAATGCGTAGAACGATTGCTTTTGTTAATAAATAGCGAGAATCTAAAAACAAGTAACGATTTCTCTTTGAATGTAAAAAAACCTAACGAAATAAAAGAATATCTAGATAAATTCGTCGTTGGACAAGATGATGCTAAAAAAATATTATCTGTAGCTGTTTACAATCATTATAAAAGACTTGTACATTACAGAAAGTCTAACGACGAAGATGATAGTGGCAAGTATAAAGATGTTGTAATAGAAAAATCAAATGTATTGTTGATAGGAAAAACGGGAACGGGAAAAACTTACCTTGCAAAAATGTTAGCCAAAATTATTAATGTTCCATTTTGTATCGTTGATGCAACATCCCTAACAGAGGCTGGTTATGTTGGAGATGATGTGGAGTCCATTCTTTCCAGATTATTGCAAGTCTCAAATTACGACATTAGAGCAACTGAAAGAGGTATCATATACATAGATGAAATCGATAAAATAGGAAGAAAATCCGATAATCCTTCAATAACAAGAGATGTCAGCGGTGAAGGCGTCCAACAAGCATTATTAAAGATATTGGAAGGTAGTAAGGTTAATGTTTCCCCTCAGGGGAATAAAAGACATTCAGATCAAAGACATGTCGTGATAGATACCACAAACATATTGTTCATATGTGGTGGAGCCTTTGAGGGATTAAACAAAATAATTGAGAAAAGGACAAACAAGGAAACTGTTGGTTTTAACACAATAAACAAGCAGGGTGAAAATATTGACATCTTAAAAAATGTAAACGTAGAAGATTTAAAAAGATTCGGTTTAATTCCCGAGTTTATCGGAAGATTGCCAATAATTTCATGTCTTGATCCAGTGGATAAAAACACATTAAAAAAGATTTTACTCGAACCACAAAATTCAATAATAAAACAATATAAAGCCCTTTTTTACATAGATAATGTCGATCTGGATATCGATAACGAAGTGACAGATTATATTGTTGACAAGGCGTATGATATGAAAATTGGGGCACGTGGTTTGAAGTCTATATGTGAAAAAATATTTAATAACCTAACATACGAATTGTCCTTAGATGATAACGTAAAAAAATTCACATTAACCATGAATTATCTAAAGGATAAGGGAATAGAGTAATGATCAATTTTAACACTTTCAATCGTGAATAAACTGTTCTAATGAACAACTTACAATACGCTTCCCGTAACTTCACCGAAATCCACTACCACTACAACCTAAACCAAAAAAAATACACCACGGAAACACTCACTCAAAAATAATGAAAGTAGAAGACGAAACTCCCAAACCTCCTATCACCCAATCAACACAGTCCCCAAAGATTAGAACATTTCCTAATATCTTTTCTAGGTGGAATATCAACTGTTTCCGTACAATCATTCATACCACAACCCATCACAATTACAGTTAAACAGATAACCGCACCAATCGCAAGCCCAACTAACTTGCCATATTTCCTATTCACTATAACATCAACATACACGCCTACTCCCATGATACTCACAATTTCGATAAAAAACAATACCCATCATCATAAGATATTTCAATCACAGTTTTTAAAACATGAAATAAAATCTATTTTATAATTTTTAGTAAATCCTTCTTATTAAAGTGGAATAAATAGACTCAAAGATATTATTAGACCAACATCACAACAAGGTAAATACTGATGTTAACAATAAAAATTCTAATTCCATAAATTAGCACTAACCCATTCCCCGAGTGGCAATATTTTAACCATAACTGCTTGCAATTCATCACGCATTACAAAGATTCAAAGTTGTGATACAATTATGAGGAATATATCATAATTTTTTGATTGTTCAAATACGACGTGTTTTTGAATTTATTGTTTGGTATAATTATACTATAGTATTTATATTTTATGCCTAATGCAGCAACAATCGGAACAAATTTTATTTGTCCGATGGTGACTCCTGGTACACCTCCTGCTCCTCATGCCGGTGGATTCATAATGCAAGGAGCTCCAACTGTTTTGATATGTGGAAAACCTGCAGCACGAATGGGAGATAGCGTCTTATGTTCTGGAGTTCCACCACACAATGATGCTATAATGAAAGGATCGGCAACTGTCATGATATGCAATATGCCTGCTGCATATACAGGTGGAAATACTGCTTTGGGAGGAATTATAGGAATGGGCGCACCAACAGTCATGGTCGGAATGTAATTTATGGATGAACAAGATAATTCAGTCAAAGGATGGGCATTCCCACCGAAATTTAACGCATACAGTAAAAGTGTAGAAATGGTATCTGGAAAACAATCGATAAATGAAAGTTTACAGGTATTGTTAACAACAATTCCAGGAGAAAGATTAATGGAATTAGATTATGGATGTGATTTGACAATTTTGGCTTTCAAAAACCTAGATCTTAATTTAAAAACATTTATTACCAACAATATAAAAGCAGCAATAGATAGATGGGAAAAGAGAATTTCTGTGCAATCTGTTGATATAGAACAAATCAATGACATCGACGATACCATAAAGGTAACAATAGTGTATACAATCCTACAAACATTAGAAGTAGAAAATTTTACCTTTGACTACACATTTGCGTAATATGGATAATATTTTTGAAAGTATAGATGGAGAATTACAATATGATTTTTTGAAAAAAAAAGCCATTGAATACATCGATAAAATCGGTGGAAATAAATGGAATGACTATGAAGAACATGATCCTGGTATAACAATTCTCGAAGAATTATGTTTTGCAATAATAGACTTAGACTATAGGATCAGTTTCTCTGTTGAAGATATTTTAGCTAACAATCCACAAGGAAATAATGACAGAATTCCATTTTATGAAGCTGCCGACATATTACCGACTAATCCAGTCACCGTTAACGACTTTCAAAAAGTCGTATTAGATATTGATGGTGTCAGAAACTGTAAAATTATTCCAATAAACGAAGATGATCATATTGGCGGCCTCTACAACGTGCTAGTACAAGTAGAACCTTTTGATGAAAAACATCAAAAGAAAGTAATATCTACTGTTGAAGACAAACTAAATTCCTGTAGAAATCTATGTGAAGACTTTAACAGTATTAAATTGTTTGATCAAATAAACGTTCTAGTAGATGTAGAAATCGTTGTAAATGAGGAATTTTCAGAAAATGACGGCAATTATGATGGCATAGCAGGTTTAATACTAGTAACCATTCAGGATTTTTTTGTTCCAACTGTACACTTTTCAACATTATCAGAATCTTTACAAAAAAAAACGACAGATGAAATATATAACGGTCCAAAATTAGAACATGGTTTTATACTAGACGAAGATTTATCAAAATCTCAATTAAGAACAGAATTCAATATCTTAGATATACTTGATAGATTGTTGCAAATAAAATACGTAGATTGTGTACACTCGTTTTCTCTAAAATATTGTGATACTAATGAAGAAGTACATAATGTTATCACTATAGAAAACAACCAAGTGTTACGACTTATTTTCAATAGATCCAATGTCGTGATAGTAAACAGAAACAGCGGTAGTAAAGTAGACCTTAACAATACAAATGTTTTGATGATTTCTAAAAGACTTTATAATGCCTCGAACCAAAAGTCATACAAAAACGAAGAAGAGATAGGAATATACGAAGGAAGGTACAGAAACTTGTCTGATTATAAATCGATACAAAATGATTTTCCTCTGATTTATAATGTTGGTTTTGAGGGTATTAGTGACGATTCTTCTACAAAAGAGAAAATGAATCAAGTACGTCAATTGAAAGAATATTTGATGTTCTTTGATCAGATATTTAAGAATTACCTAGTAAATTTTGACAACATCAAGAACAATTTTTCAATCAAATCAAACAACCTGTGCAATACAAACCTGTCGTTACCTGAAGATATTCCAGATATTGATTCTTTATTAAAAAAGCCACGAACAAACAGCAAAAACAATACTCATAACGACATATTTTCGTTACAATGCAAATACATGAATTTTAAATGGGGAAGTAACAAAAGTGACTTCCATGCTCTATGTAGCGATTACATTTCAACTATACTAAATTTCCTTGGAGTAAATAGTAGAGAGACCATAGTGAAACATTTATTATCACGATTCTCAGAAAGAACACAAACAGGACAGAAAGAAAATAGTACTAAAATAAATGAAAAAATATTATCAAACTATGTGGACTTAAGTTACAACAGACTAAAAGCCCCATCAAATAGTAAAAAAGATAAAGAATGGGACGATATCGTCGTTTCCTCATTCGAAAAAAAATTCTCCATATTATTTCAAATAAACAATCTAAAGAAAAGATTATTACACTACAGTCTCAAAGAACGATTGTCAGTATGGAGTGGACTATCTCAACGCGATGACAATTTACTTATACTAGATGATTTAGATAAAAGTAGCAACTTTATATTCAATGGGAAATATAAAAATATCTTGTACATTGTATTACTATTTGGAGGTAATAAAAAAAATTATAAAATTGTACAGAAACAAAACAATGAAACAACATATTTCCAGATTAAGTTATTTTTCGATAAAGTTAATGAACGGTACCTGCTACTAGAACATAAAAATCATGATATAAGGTCAATCGAATACGCAAACAAGATAATTGCCAGCACTATCACTAACATAAAAAAGATAAATAGTGAACTTGAAGGCTTTCACATGGTGGAACATATATTGCTACGCACATCTAATCGTGTTATAACAAATGACGATTATTCATTTAAAATTTCGTTCATTTTCCCTGATTGGCCAGCACGATTTCAACAAATGACCTTTAGAGAACGAGTAAATGAATGGATAACTGAAAATATTCCTGCTCACATTGATGTGGACATATTATGGCTAAATGTATGGCAAATGGAACAATTTGAATATTCGTACAAATATTGGTACGAAATCAAAAATAACAAAAACTACGAAAAAGAGGAATTAAATAAGGCTAGTGATCATTTATTGAACTTATTGAAAAGCTTTAACGGGAATGTATAACATTACAATAAGGCGATTAAAACTAATTATTATTTTAAATAAAAACAAATACGATGAGAAATTTAAAGAAGTTTTACAAAGTTTTATATATGACAAACTAGAATATCTTATTATAAAATCATTTGAAGATTCTAATATCAAAGAAAGTGAAGACATCTGCACTGATGTGGAAATAAATATCGAAGAAACGATAACACTTTCAACTGACGATATTGATTACAATAATTTTGTAGAAAGTTTGTCCAAACAAATACAAGGTAAAATATCTTTACTATTGCATTCATTTATAGGGCACATTCAAAGTGGCATTATTCATCCCCAGTCTTCATCACAGCAAATAATTTTAAAATTTTTCTTGAATGATAAACATGAATTTAACAGTAAACAAAAACACTACATCATAGAAAAATATAGAAAATTGTTATTTGACAATCCTGACTTGGCTATAGATGTTTGGAATAAAATATCACGTAATGATAACGCTGTTGAAAAATTTTTCAGTGTTCTTAATATCGTGGACATATCAAATACTACAAAATTGATATACAAAAACGATCGTAATAGATTTAATAATATATTTGATTATTACCTAACAATAGATAATAGCCTAGCTAGACATAATATTAGCCACAGTAAAACCAAACAAATATTTAATGAATTTCTACTTACAAAACATGAAAAAATAAAACAAAAACAACAACCTATAGAGACAATTGTATGTCATTTGATAGATTTCTTTTCCACCAAACTTAATATTCGATATAACGAACTAACATCATGGATCTATGATAACGGATTTAAAACTTCTGACAATAAACTGTGTAACGTTCTCAAGGAATTAACAAAAACCCGAAATAATAGCAATTTCAATAACAACAATATAGAAGCAATAAAAAACTACCAAATCACCGATATCAAAAATCAAACATCAAGTACAAATAACAACAATAAACCAACAAAAAACTACCAATTCACTGATATCAAAAATCAAACATCAAATATAAATAATAACAATACAGAATCAACAAAAAAATTCCCACTTACCGCTATCAAAAATCACATATCAAATATAAATAATTCAATAGATGATAAAAAAATCTGTAATTCATTCGATTCAATAATTTTCCTATCAGAAGAAATTATTAGTTTATGTGGTAATGAGATACAAAAGTTATACGTAAAAAAAGAAATAATTGCTAGTTTAAAAACTCTAAACTTAAACAAAATTAAAAATTGCGGTAATTTAATCAAAATATTAGCTCCTCAACTATTTGTAGTATATGTAATACTAAAAAATCTTAATTGCGTGGATCATAATCGATTAGATAAAAGCGTACTAATGTTACTAAACGACAATATTCTATGTGATTCTGAAGATCTTATCGAAATTGTTATAAGTGAAATAAAGGATGACATAATTCAGGACAAAACCAACCTAAAAAACATAAATAAAAAACTTTTAAAAATATCTTATAGCAATTGTGTACATCATGATTTAATACTAACAATCAAGCATAAAATCTATAACGTTTTAGAACGATACGACGTAAGTTATACTTCAGACAAACCTAACCGCACAAATATTGACAGTACAAAAATTTTTAAACAAAATAACAAAATCAAGAATACAAAAAAAAAACAAATACTCGACAACAATGGGGAAACTACTAAGTACGAAAGGACACACTATGACAATGTTAAAGATTTAATAAATAAAATAGAATCATTACTGTCAACTGGGAATAAATACCCAAATGTATCGAACTCTTACGTAAACAACATGATAAAAAAATTAAATAATCTTATTTTTCGTGGTTTAATAGACAAAAAACATTTATGTCGTTTTGTAAAAAAAACAAACGATATGCCATACATATTTACTTTCATTAAGGATGACATAATCTTAAGCACAATTGCCACCTTGTATAAGTGCGACGTAAATACGATTGATTATACAATAACATCCATAATACATGCAGATATCTTGCCATCGTATATCTTACACAAAGAAAGATATCTCATGTATTTACTATTTAAAGAATTTTCAAATAATTACATTAAATCGGTAATAGAAATAATATTCACCATAAAGAGTAAAACCAAAATGTCAATGATTGACATATGTAACCACTTAGTTAATACAAAAAAAAATCCTAATGCGCAAGGTAAAATTAGCATAATCGACGAAATTTTATGCAAAATACAAGTGCCTATTGTAAAAATTTATGATGATACCTACAAAAATAAAATTCTATCAAAACATATAAAGTCCGAAAACAATAAGATTCTTACTTACCCGTACGCATCTAATGTTCCAACCAATAACCCAATTTATAAAACACAACATAATAACAAAAATGAAAACATAAAAGAACATGAATATCATAACACTACTAATACAAAAAATAATCCCCTAACTTCAAATAATAACATAATTAACAAATTTGATAATTATGAAGACAAAATTATCAACTACCAGACAGAAAATTGTTCACTAGAAACAAACTATGAATTTTATGCCATATCAGAATTAAAAAAAATACTAAATCAATACGAAATATATGATGAATATCCCATACACTGCGCCACTGTGTTGGAATGTCTACGATACGTCATCTCATTTGATGCTTTCAGTAATTTATTGAATGAATACTTTACAAGAGTTAACACATGTGCAAGACTAATAGCAAAAACAATTTTAAAAATATACAAACGCCAGATCTACGACCATTTATACACGATTATTCAAATCCTAAATGATAATGTAACTGACAATATTACACTAAATGAAGAGATTGAGAACTTATGTAAAAGTTTAAATTCTTGCAAAAATACATCATTAAACCATTTTTACGATGAGGTAAGTAATAATTTCTTAGAAGCAATAAAAAAAAACAAACACTGGATTATCAAACTTTCTTATAACCAAATAAAACAACTTATTATAATCATTCCACAATTAAACAGAATACTAATTTATCACGATCCAGAAGGGAAAAAAACACGAACAAACGATCTTAAAACAATATCAACATTATTTAGTTCTTACGGAAATAAAACAAGAGCAATAGACTTATTGATAAAACATATCAGTACGTATAATGGAACTTCCTATCACTTTACTCAAAAAGAAACAAAAACAATCAACGGATTATTAAAAAAGTGTATCAGTAAACATTTAAAAGATTTTATCCCAATACTAAGAAATAAAGATACGTCTGTCATAGAAAGTTTCTGTTTGTACGCACATGATCACTTAGAGGATAAAATGCTATTAAAAATTGTTTCTTTTAATGATCGCATAAAACTCCTGTATGAAGTACTTCAACGGAGCAATATCACACAATCTAAAGTATTGTTTTTGTTAATATACTACACATTAACTCGTAAAGAAAACACAAATATTCAATTTTGCGACGACCTAGCTATATTGGACAGTATATCACGAACATTCTTCGGTACAAGTATTTTTAATATAAAAGGTAAAGAACCTAAACTTTTTGATATAATTAATTCTAAACACGATAAGGAATTACTAAAAATTGTATTGATAGATTACGTGCTATCACATGTATCAAATATATTGTATTTTGAAAGATTAACTGAGAATAATAGTCAATTTATAGAGTTTATTTTCGACAAAATTTTAAATTATAACATAATAAATAATGAAGAGATCAATTATATCGCAAACACTATAAACAGAATAGAACGTTTAGATAGAGTCAATAGAAATAAGGAAAAAGAAATTGTTCGCAACGATGAAAACAACGATAACGACGAAGGTAACACAACAATAGAAAAGTATTTTTATGTGCGAAACGGTGGAATAATCATTCTATATCCTTTTCTTCAAGAATTGTTTATCTCACAAAATCTTTTAGATACTAACACTGGAACGTTTATAGACGATACATCAAAAAGTAATGCTGTTCATTCTATACAATGTGCATACAATAAATCGTACAAAAATATAGACTGGAGAATACTTATCAATAAGTTGATGTGCGGATATAATCACGATGACGTTATATATGATCAATATATCTTCAGTCATAATGAAGAAGATGGAACTTTGCTACAAGATGAAATAGATACTTTGATTCATAATTCAGAAAATATTGTCTTGAAATGTATAGACTCATGGCCAGGATTACAAGAGTTAACTCGTTTTGAAGAATTTAAAGATGGAATAAATGTAAGCAACTTTCGTGAATACATGTTACAAAGAGACTGCAAACTATCATTAGCCAAATATGAATGTAAAAACGATATAAAATACTATTGGGTCATAGACGTCGGAAATAAAAAATATGATGAATATATAGGTGAACTACCTTGGGATATGAGAATTGTAAAAACTCCATACATGAACATTCCCATATGCGTTAATAATTTCGGAATAAAATATAAATCAGATACCGATTAATCTGAAAATTATGTATATATTTCTGACCATTTATTGTCCTTATCTCTCTTAAATATTTTCTGATTAGTTGAACCTCTAAAAATTATATCATTACTTTTTCTCCCCAATATAAATGGTCCATCAACTATAACATCGACACTACTCAATATTTTATCATACTTTTTATCCCTTTGCAGATCTTCTATCGTAAATCCAGTATATAACCAAATATTTAATCCTAAACCACGTATTCTGTCACACAAGTTAGATAATACATCCAAGTCTTGGTACAGTGGATCTCCACCACTTAACGTTACGTTAAATTTATAATATTCAATTTCATTTACAATATCATCAACCAACATTAGTGACCCACCATTCACGTCCCAAGACTCAGGATTATGACACCCCTTGCAATGATGTTTACATCCTGCAAAATACACAGAAGTTCTCAATCCAGGACCATCAACAGTAGTTCCCCCAAATATTTTTATCACACGTAAGTATTGTGTCTCGTTAGTCATAAGATACTTTAGTTACTTCCTCCTACTTAGTGTTTTTCAAATCTGGTTTACCAGCATCAACCCAACAAGTATAAATAAAATCTCCTACCAACTTAACAGCTCTACACATTTGCTGTTCAACCTGTTTTCCTATTAAATCATGATACGCTTTTGCGTATTCTTTAGAAAATGTCCTAGAAAACCCACTCTTTCCTCTTTTTTCGTAGGCGTACCTACCTATTAACATTTTTTTTGAAACTTCCCTATCACATTCTAGTAAAGTATTTATTAACCGGTGCGTTTCTAAAATACTAGTCAATATCACTTCCATCGGATTTTTTATATATTCAGCCTTTCCAACAACAAAATCATAATTCTTGCTAAATAATTCCGGTAGTCTTGTTTCATAAAAATTATGAATACCTCGTTGATTAGTTGCTTGACCATCATAGTTTTTCGTTGTATGTAATGGCATAGTGGAATCGCCAATGTAATGAGCTATGTCTACAGATAATTTCAGAATCCTATTCCTACTCTGATTTTTAAATGCTTGTGTTAATTCCTTTTGTACTTTTATGATAGTCCAAGGAACTATTCCATGTTTTTCGTTATACTTTTCCGTTATTTTATTAAACACAGACTTCCAATCATCCGAATCATCTATGTCGTAAAAATCTAGATCGATATAATGATAAAACTTCTCATGTCTATACCCTGGAATAAATTTTCTATTATCTGGGACACCAGCTTTTTGCACAAAATACTTGATGTTTTTTTTCTCTTTGTAAAAATCCAACACCTCTTCATGTAATGTAAAAACAGCATGATAATTTATCATTTTGTGAGCATAGAAACCCCAGTTTAATAGTACATGCAGTGAAAATATTTTAATTAACATTTCATAAGATTTTACAAGCCACATAAATACGGGTAATAATATTTATGGTTGTGTAATGCGTACAATGTTTTTGTTGTTATTTATTTTTGGGTTTTTTGTCAATAATACTAAGGTTGTTGTTCCGAAGCAGCCCAATGAGTGTTTAATGGATGACATATTTGATAGCATAGAAGATGCGAAAAGAAAGAACGTAAGAAATATAACAAAGGGGCAAATTGAAAGTGTCAGAAAAGTAAAAAAACAACCAGACGAGAAGACAATAGATAGTATTCCAATAGATCTAACACTATCCGGTGCTCTCGGAGGAGAATCAAGCGTTTATCATCCCGATGGTCTTTTACGTGCTAAAGCATCAGTTATTTTAGGATTTGAGTATAAATTGTTAGTGAGCAACAGAAAATTAATTGGTTACTTAGGTTTCGTTCCAAGAGTGGGATTATTAGTAAGAGCAGATCACTTGGTTGGTAATACAGATAAAGATGGGAACAAAAAAGGATCGATATATGAACAGATAAATAATGCACTTGCTGTACGTAATAATAATTTTAATATTTTTAATCCACTAGGATGGACGGGTGGAAAACGATTTGACGCTATATTTTTCATAGAACCGACGACTACCAATATCCCACTTTATAACATATATCCGAGATTTGGTATTGGTGCCTCGTTTTATTATTTAAGCAAAGGGACAGAAGGATGGAAAAAGAAGAGTGCTGCAAATGATATAGATGAAAATACTATATACAAAGGTTTTGATTTGTTATTTTTGGCTGGAGTTGGAGTGCGACTCTGGTGGGGAAGTTTCGTGTACATGACTATCAACGTAGACCATAAACTCAACCCAATGTTATGGAATTTATTTACAAAAAACACAGATCAATGTGATCTTTTATCTGTATTTTTTGATGGGATACATGTGAGTATAGGTCTGAATTTTAAATTTGACAGTTCGATAGAAAAAAAAGCTATAGAATATCTTAAAATGAATACTGTTAATAATTCGTTCAATACATCTTCAATTATTGTTAATGGTGGTTTTCACAGATTGAGAATACTTAACCCAAATGATAAATACAGAGGATTGGGAGATGTTAGTTTTAGTTATAATTTCAAAAATGGATTAACGTGTGGAATAATGGGAATAATGGATTTTGTCGACAGATATGAAAAGGGTAATATCAAAGATGGTACAAACATTGTTAATAAAGGATTGTTAAACTTTGCTATATTTGGAGGATATAGATTTTGTAGTAAATTGGTGAAATTCGTAAATGTGTTTGGAATAAAGATGTTTGGTATTACAAAAGATAAGATACTTTCCACATACACCTTAAAAAGAATATTATTTAATAGATTTTTTTACACTTCTAAATTTGATATAATGATATTAAAGGCATTAAAAATGGTACGAAAAGAAAGTTTATTAAATGGCGTTGTGCTCTCTATTGGATGTGTGTGGAATGTCTGTAGAATTAACTTAACCATCGCTGACCTCAAATTAACAAACATGGCTATCGTCAATTTTAAAACATTTATGGTTGGTATTGGTTACGAATTTTAAACGATGCAAAACAAAATTTTTACATTATTTCTTATTTCTTTGTATTGTGGAATGTCTGACATCAAAAATAGTGGAAATAACGTCTTTAAAAAAAAAAGTACTGAAATCAAAAAAAACGAGGGAATAGAATATCCAGCTGATGGCAATATAAAAGATTTTGATAAAAAATATTGTTTAAATTCTCACAATATCAAATATTCAGTTCCCATATCTGTAAGATTTGGAATTAATTGTAACTATTTGCGATTCTATTCAAATGATATCGGTCAATCGACAAATTTGACAGATTGTAAGTTACAACCAGATTTTGGCGGTGGATTGAATCTAGGGGTAGATTGGCTCGTAACTAAAAAGGGAGCTGCACATAGACTAGGATTTTTCCCAAGATTGGGAATCAGAGTATCTTATTTTGATTTTGATCATTGGCTAGGAAGACATGCGATGGAAGGTGTGCTTAGTGGAGGAACGGTATTGGGAAGAGTACTACTCGTTACTTGTCGTGATTTAGGAGTTGCCCTTTTAGATGTGGGAATAGGCATTTTTAATGGAGGTGGGCATTTAATAACTGGGATAATTAACATCTTTAAAACTGTTCCGTCAGCTTTCAGTAGTATTGGCTATAAAAAAGGTTTCTTCGACTACAAGATTAGGAATGCGCTTAATAACAGATTTAATGGAGAATCTACATCTCACTTTGGAAGTTATGGCTATCACCCACTCGCCAAAGATCAATATTACCTACAATATTTTAACGGAATAGCTAATCTTATTGCATATTTTGAACCGGAAGTTGATAGAGATGGTCGCTTCAGAATTATTCCGCAACTTGGAGTTGGAGCAACATTGTTTGCTGTTACGAAAAATTATAGAAAATATGATAAAGACAATTTGAATAATAATGTAAAGTTGTACGAGACAATGATAGATCCCATTTTTTCTTTTAAACTGATCCTTAAGACAAGAATTGCAAAATCATGGGATATAATTTTAGAGACTGGATATACGTATAATCCTTTGTTATTTCTGAGACAAGATGATCGTAAAATTATCGGAGGAATTAAAAATTTTATTTTTGCGATCAATGGTAATTATACTTTTTACGAAGGTAGGGAAACAATCAAGTGGTTTAATGACAACAATGTATATGATTTAAAAAGAAGATATGCGACATATGTTGGGATAAACGGTTTCGTGTGTGGGGAATATAAATGTATGGATGCTTCATTATCATCCAGGGTTGTTGCCCCTTTTTACACCGGTGGTTTGGGATTAAATATATGCTCACCATTTTTGTTCAAAGTGTCAAAAGTTCATTCATTCGGACTATTTTTAACAGTAGAGTGTCAATACTCTAAATTAAAAAAATACAAGAACGGAAACCCAGGAAACCCAGTTCTCGGAATTCCGCCAACTGGAGGTAGAGGCCTTGATAAGAACCTCATTGACTGTACATGCGTTATATTTGGTTTATCTCACAGCTTCGATTACAAAATTTTAAGAATAGATAACCGCTTTGGTTTTTATTTAATTGGAGATGGAGAAATTTTGGGAAGAAAAGTAATTTGTCGTTATCTTAGAACAATAAGAGGAACATTAGGAATGCCTTTTTTTGGCAAATGGGAAAGATTTTTTTTAATTGGAAGACTCAGATATAGTATCAGTGCAAATATAAAAGTATTGGAATTATTCGGAATAAAATCAAAAATAAGTAAATACTTCTACATTAGCATGGGAGCAAATACCAACATTGTCGATTTTGTTAATGATTGGAGAGATGGAAGTCTTGAATATTTTAAAGTAGAAAATTTTTACTTAGGATTGGGAATTAGGGTTATATAAATTTGGACGGATAATAAAAACGCCCTCATCATAAGAGTATGGAACGTTTGGCTATTTTGTACTTCTTTAGTTTTGTGTTGGTCTTAACTAACAATGATACACTAAACTTACAGTCACAAGATGTAGAAAGTACAAAAGAAAATTACGAACAACAGAACAATGAAAAAGAAAATTTATTCTGTCATGCATTATTTAATATTTCTACAATTATTTCCGACAATGTAAAATCTGTTAGTGACGTTTTGTCCTTTCTAAACGGGATATACAAGGATTATTGTAAAGATTCTAAACGTAATTTTAAAAGTATAACATGTGATAACTACATTTTTAACGGTGAAATGGACCTTCTAACATTTAAAGAATTAATGAAATTAGAAAAAAAGAACAATACTTTTGTTAAAATAGATAATTGCTACACAGTAATCGATAATAAACAAGTGGAAAATTTTTACATTAATGATTCAAAAAAACGTATAGCTGAAGACAAAAGACTTTTCCTGAAATTAAAGTTAAGTATTTTGAAACATGTAAACAAAAATGAATCAGATATCCTATTAACATCTGATGTACATAATGACATATATCAAGTTGATTTTTTGGTAAAGTCAATTAAAGAAGATAAGAAGTCTTTGTTAAAGGATGACAAAAATGTGTACTTCCTTGTGTCGAAGTACAACGAAATTGTTAGTTGTGACCGCGCTATTAAAATAGTAAAAGATTATGGTAAATTTGACAGCAATGGTTGTAATGTGGACAAAATTGAACAATACAACGAGTTAATAAAAGAAATGAGACAGTATAGTGATGATGAAGATTTCCAAACATGTGTTGATGTTATGGACGAAAATATACGTGAATGTCCTAGTAAAATTTACAATGTTTTATACTGTTTTTTGAATAGATGTATCAACGGAAACAGAACAAATGAAGACCTTCTTATCGAGAAGGATAAAACGCTGGAAAAGAAGGGATTTAAAAGGAATAATGAAATAGTAAGACGTGAACGTGGTAAAATTTCTGACTATTTTTCATCTAGCAACAATGATAATGTTAATACAACCGAGAATGGGAATAATTTAGATGACGCGAACGACAATGTAGACGAGGATGCAATCAACTAAGATCGTGTGTAAAAAAGCGACTTAAACACATATAATCTTATGCAAAGTATGAAAAAAAGAGTAGGAGTTCTTTTAGGTGGCTTGTCGGCAGAAAGAGATGTTTCTTTAGAAAGTGGAAGGAATGTGGTCATGAAGCTTTTTACGTCACAAAAATATACACCTATTCCAATATTTGTAACAGGAACCGTGAACGACATACAAACATTCATCATTCCAATAAAACTATTACTACAAGACAATGCAGATGAAATATTTAGAAGGATAAAAGAAAATGAGATTAATAACTTTCAGTTAGATAATGAATTAACGTGCATAAAGAACAAATATTCGTGTACAATTTCTATCTCAAATATAATTCCTATATCGTTTGAAGGCATGAAAAATGTAATTGATTTTGCATTCATTGCATTACATGGCATACCTGGAGAAGATGGAACAATACAAACAATATTTGACGGTTTAAAAATACCATATAATGGATCTTCTGCTGATGTAGCTAAATTGACTATGAATAAGTATTTAACAAATCGTAAACTACACCAAAACGGAATAAATGTTGCAAATCAATATGTTGTCAATATAAATAAATGGAATGATAATAAATACAAGGAATTAACACAAATAGAAGAATCTATAAAATTTCCAATGATCGTCAAACCTGTTGATGATGGAAGCAGTTATGGAGTCGTACTTATTTCTAATGAAAAACAATTGATAGACTACATAGATGTCGCATTTATGAATAGGAAATTGACTGATGAATTAAGAAACGAGTTTGGTTTAACAAAAAACACTTATATTCCTTTTCACATGGACATTTTAATAGAGGACCTTATTACTTGTGAAAATGCTAATAAACTTATTGAAATTTCATGTGGACTTATAACAGATTATAGTAATATTGATAAACGATACATCGTTTTTAATCCGTCAGAAACCGTTACAAATAATAATATTTTATCTTTAGAAGAAAAATTTTTATCTGGAGAAGGTCAAAACTTAACTCCAGCTAATTTTGTTGACGACATCGAAAGAAATATAAAAATAAATCAAGATGTGAAAAATGTAATGACCAATGTAGCAACGATACTGAACATTGATGGATATGCAAGAATAGACGCAATGGTTAAAATATTTATTAACTACATCGAAGTGTGGATTATAGAGATTAACAGTCTTCCTGCTCTTACTCATGCTACATGTTTGTTTCATCAAGCAGCTATCGATGGATACACTCCACTGGATTTAATAGAAAAAATAATAGATAACGGTTTTAAAAAATTTAAAATCAATTGAAAAAACTTTTAAAAAGGATTTCAAAATATTTTTAATTAAAACAACCACGAGATATTCCTACACGATTTCAATCTACAAAGGAAATGAAAACTGAATAGAAAAACTCTTAACATTTACACCCTACACATATTCCATAAAACAACGTCACAATAAAAATTAAAATACAAACCTACCTACACGTAAAATTATTAACCAAGACAACAACCACTAACCCACAGCATCTACAAAGATAAAACCAAACATTCCATCTTCCGTAAGAAAATGTTTAAGAACGCACACGTCCCAGAACATTCTCTACGTTATTCAATTGGTTGATCCCTTTGGTTTAATTTAGCAAATTAATCCAACCGCAAAAAACGCCTGTCTACCGATTCCCGAGACATCCAAGACATTATTAGTATTCCACTTAGACATATCAAGTAATGTAGTTAATTTAGAACATCCACTAAACACGTAACTCATATCCGTAACCTTTTCAGTATTCCATTTATCCATACCAGATAGCTTAGTTAATGAAGAACACTTATAAAACATGCATTCCATACTTTCAACCTTGCTAGTATCACAGCACAATATTTTTATCTCTATTATAGAATCACATGAATCAAAAAGTCCAACAAATGTCTTCTTACCGTCTTTTTCTACAACATAGCTATTCACGTTTTCTACATACACAATCTTTTTCCCAAGTTTACCGTCATTATTTATTACAATTCTAGCTATTATCCAAGTAGCGCAACCATTATCTTCTAATAATTGCCCATCTTTACCTTGTCCTTTTTTATATCTAAAGTTTTTAATATTATTGTTGTTGGAACCTATTAATTCTACTTCCCAACTCCATTCGTGAGAATTTTTATTTACAAATCCTTTAAACCAACCTTTAACGTTATTAATTCCAAGTATTCCAATTATACAAAATAAAACGACACGTACAACGTAGGTTAATTACAATATTCTTATTTACCAACTACAGATTTATGATATATAACACTGATTTAAATTTTGATTTTCTTCAAGCTTTGTAACACGTTAATACACGTGAATCATATTAGTCCCGTTATCACCGTGTACACGGAAACACACTCAATATAAAACTCGTTCATTATTTGTAATTAGAACAGATAGTGTATTTCCTTTCGAATAGGAATCCTTATTATTGCCGAATCTACAATTTTAAACGTTATTATTAAAAACAACAATTACCCCATTTAGACATATCAGGTGATATTGTTAATGGAGAACATCCTTTAAACATACAACTCATATTTGTAACATTATTAGTATTCCACTTAAATACACCAGGTAATTCAGTTAATGAAGAACATCCATTGAACATATAACTCATATTTGTAACATTCTTAGTATTCCATTTAGATATATCAGGTAATTTAGTTAATGAATTACATTCATCAAACATGTTACTCATATTTTTAACATTCCCAACACTCCATTTAGATACATCATCAGGTAATGTAGTTAATTCCTTACATTCTTTAAACATAGAATTCATATTTTTAACGTTATTAGTATTCCATTTGGACATGCCTGATAACGACGTCAATGACTCACACCCACAAAACGCCTCCACCATAGATTCAACTTTACTAGTATCCCACACACCATCAAATTCTATACGTTCTAAGGAATAACATCCACAAAACATCCCCGCCATACTCTCAAGCGGAGATGATTGTGTGATACGAACCTTAATACCTTCTTTCAGCATAATATCAGAAATTTCACTACGCTTAAGAATACAATTCACTTCGTAAGTACGATCCACTTCGCAACCAGACTCAAAATTTACATCTCCACCATTGATAGACAGAGTAACCTCACTTTTCTTCCTCGAATTATACAACATCTTAAAAAAGGCTCACCAAGTATGTGCACAACTCCATGAGTATTATTGGTCGGAAACAACTTAACATCATATACCCACTTCCCATTACAACCAGAAATATCCACACTGTTAGACGCAACGATAAAAACAAACGACACAATCCAAATAAACGACCCCCTCCTCGTCCAGTCTGAAATGAACATATATAAGCCTAGTGTAATACATAAATCGACTTATAACATGATATGAAACTGATAACTATTTTGAGAATAATAAAACGTATTTGGTTTCAGTAGATAGAAAAAGTATTGACAAAAGTATTAGTTTACAAGTATTTTCAAAAACGATAAAATAATTATACATGATAGAACAAATCCATAACCGTTATAAGTGATAATCTGAAATACTACCATGTTTACACACTTCTACCGACAAATGTATTACAATTACAAAAACATTCACAAAAACACGATAGTACATCTTGTTACTACCAATAAGTAGATTGTATTTATAGTCCTTGTGAACAATAGACAAAAAAGACACTTCATTTATCGAAAGTATGGGGATATAGCTTAGTTGGTAGAGCGTTTGATTCGCATTCAAAAGGTCGTCGGTTCGATTCCGATTATCTCCACAATATGAATAAAATATCAGTATATACGGACGGAGCATCCAGTTGTAACCCTGGACCTGGAGGTTGTGCTTGCGTAATAAATGATGGCAAAAATGTGCATTCAATAGTGAAGGGATATAGATTAACTACCAACAATAGGATGGAGATAATGGCTATTTTAAACGCCCTAGAATATTTAAAGAGTGATAATAGAGAGATAAATATTTATACAGACTCACAATACGTCTCAAATTCCTACAATCAGAAGTGGATACTTAAATGGGAAAAAGATAATTTTAGAAACAAAAAAAATGAAGATTTATGGCGTAAGTTTATTGAATATTCTAGAATTTTAAATATAACAATCACGTGGATCAGGGGACACAGTGGGAACGAGTACAACGAATTATGTGATAAGCTCGCAACAGGTATTATAAAACAAAAGGATCTTGAAATAGATGTCGGATATGAGAAAACTTCAAAACGATCAAAAGAACAAAACATCTCAAATCACTAAAATATCATGATCAAGTTAATAATTGTCCTACTCCGAACATAGAGCTGTTACATTATGTCTTTTTAATCTATTTATCATCTCAATATTTTCCGCAGTCTTAAAGAATGATACGATGTTCTTTGCAGTTTCAGATCCGATTAGAGGAATAGTCATAAGATCATCATAAGTCGATTGTTCAATACGTTCAATAATATGAAATTTTGATACTATATTGTCAGCTGCTGTCTTCCCAACACCTGGGATTCCCAAAGCGAATAATACATTACCAAGACTCTGATTTTTTGACTTTTCTATTTCCTTAACCATTTTTTCAACTGATATATTACTAAAACCAGGAACATTCACGAGTGTATCATAATCCAAATCATAAATATCGGCAATATTTTTTATCAGATTAAACTTAACGAGCACCCTGATAGTATTATTTCCCATAGATTTTATATCCATAGCTCCCCTACTTACAAAATGAGTTATAGAAGCAATTATTTGATCAGGACATAAAGTATTTGTACAATACCACAATCCATTTCTATTATCCAGCTTTTGGCCACAAGATGGACATATCATAGGGAATAAAATTGGCTTCACACTCGGATTATGTTTAGTTATATCTATTCCAATAATCTTAGGGATTATTTCCCCACTTTTTTTGATTAAGACATAATCCCCTTCGTGAAGATTCAGTCTTTGAATTTCCTTTTCATTATATAATGAAACACGTTTAACAATAGATCCAGATATGTTTACCGGAGTTAGATTTGCTACAGGAGTTATAATTCCACTCCTTCCAACCTGATATTCTACCGATTCCAATTTTGTACTTACTGCATCAGGTTTATATTTATACGCTATAGCCCACCTCGGATTCTTATTAGTATTTCCAAGAATATTGTGATATTTTAACTCATTAACCTTTATCACAATACCATCTATCGGAAAATCTAAATTTTCATGGTTAGTCTCCCAATAAGATATAAAATCATAAATATCTTGCATTGTTACACAATGTTTATAATACCTACACACTGGAACTTGCCATTGTTTCAATTTTTCGAAAATACTTTCATATGTTACCAGATCGACATCATCAGATATGACATTATAAAAAAAACATGTCAATATTCTCGAAGGTTCGTTTACATCATGTTTAACTGTCTTAATAGCCCCTGATGCCGCATTACGCGGATTTGACAACTTAGTTATATTTGACTTAGAAAGTTCCTTATTTAGATTGTTAAAATCTTCAAATGTCATTAAAACTTCACCTCTAATACGTACTTCATGTGGAATATCGTTACCACATAAAACATTGGGAAGATTCTTTATCAACTCTTTATTGCATGTCACATCGTCTCCAATACGTCCATCGCCACGCGTCGAAACGCAAACTAATTGCTTATCTATATATTCAACTTCGATAGATAATCCATCGAGTTTTAACTCACAAAAATACGTCACATCAGTCGTACCAATATTCTTCGTTACATTATTCAAAAAGGCCTGAATATCATCATATGAATAAGTCTTTTTTAATGATAACATCGGAATACTGTGAGGTACCTTGGGAAAATTACTATCGTGACACTCTCCAATAAAATTACTCGGAGAATCACTTACTTTTAAATGCGGGTACGTTTCTTCAAGGTACTGCAATCTATTAACAAGACAATCATAATCATAATCGGAAATACTACTCTTCGACTCACAAAAATAAGATCTATTACAAATATTTATCTCTTTAACTAGTTTATCTATCTCCTCCCTTACTTCATCATCACTCATAAAACTGAGGTGCTAATGGCATTAACCATCCTAGCGTAACGCGATTTCAATCTATTAACTTTGTTACGATGCATCCTATGCTTTACAGAGATACGATCCAACTGTTCATAAACAGAACTTAACAGTTTCAGAGCCTGATCCTTATCTTTCGTACTACCCAATTCACGTACTGTTTTCTTATACCTATTTATGACACGCAAATTCTCACGATGCCTTCTTTCATTGACTTTGACACGTTTCTTAGCAGACCTACTATTCGCCATACCACATATAAATGTATAATCAAGAATAAGTTTTTATAGTATTTATACAAATCATAGATTATTATAGTATTTTTATACTAATATTATAAAATATGAATGGTGTATTGACTTTATTTGTTTCGGTATTGGTATTAAACTTCGGATTTGGAGATATAACCAAAAAAGCTAAAGAAATGAATAAAAAATTGGATGACGCACAAAAAAAATACGATGATGCAAAAAAAAAAATTAAAGATGTAAAAAAAGACATAAAAGAAAAAAAAGATAAAATGAATAAAGATTTAGAAGATATAAAAAATGTAAAAAACAAAATAAAAAGTGCGATGAACGAAGATAATGAATCAGATTACGACTGTGAATCTCCTGAGAAAAAAAACGGTAAAAGACTATCAACAAAAGAAGATGGCAATGATGTTATTAATGATAAAAAATGGGAAAGTATAAAAAATAAAATGACTTTAAAACGATTCAAAAACTTGATGACTCAATCAATCGAAATGAGAAAAAAAATACAGCAATTAAATAATGAAAAAAAATTCATAATATGTACCAACGCTTCACTAAATTGACCATCTAACTGCAAAACAATTTATAACAAAGTGATGTCCCGGAGATCTTCCGTTAATTACCAACTACAATGTAACATTTCCTTTTATATTCCATCTTTCTAATCCTAACTTACACGATCTATCGTAAAATAAAGACCCTATTGGAAGAAAAATCTTTTTTATTTATACTTTAGGCATGAAAATGAGAAATAAGGTTATTGTATCAACAATGATTGTTGGTGCACAGATGAATGCAAGCGGGTGTAGTATTTTTAACATTTGCAATGATAATAAAGAAATAAAGAAATAAAGAAAGTAAAGGAAATAAAGGGAGTAAAGGAAGTAAAAATAAGCGCTGTTTTGGATGATAAAAATCCTGTTTGTTTAACTCTTGACCCTATGGATACTTTTTCAAAAATAAAGACGGAAGTTTCACGTAAATGGGGAGGAGATCCTGATTCTTTCGAGATATACGACGTTAATGGTAATACTATGGTAAAAGACAGCGCCTTGAATAACTGTTATTTAAAAGTGCTTATTGGAGAAAGTGGTTGTGTTAAACTTAGAACCGTTAAAAAATAATAGGAGTATTTTTTATATTATTACTTTATGAAGACAGATAGAATAGGACGTTTCTTTTGTGGAGCGTTAGTAGCTTACGGGTCGGTTGTTACTTATGGAAACATGGAATACGAAGAAGCTTATAAAAGAATTGCTAAGGAGATAGAGAAAGCTAAAAAGGATGGAACTTTTGATGAACTTACTGAACATTTGAAAGAACAGTTAGGAGATAGTAGTAAACCCGATAATAAGTTCACTTCTGGATACATAAAGATTGTTTTAGATGGTGCTGAGAAAAGCATGGATTTATATGTTATGGACATAAATACTACTGGTTATTTAAAGGTAGAGGTGGGACATGAATGGAATTTATATCCTGAAAATTTACAAATATACGAGATAGACGGTATTACTAAAGATTTTGGTGATAATGATTTTTTAGGGGATTTAAATATTAAAGAGGGTAGTGTCGTCAAACTCAGATATGTTGACGATAACGTGGTTAGTGATAATAGTAGTGATAATAATAGTAGTGAAAGAGAAGGCAATTCTGTAGAGACGAAATCATGTCCTATTTGTCAAGTGTTTTGACGTTGTTTCTTGTTAAACGTTTTTCGAGGTCAAATTTGTTTTTGTTCGTTGTCTGAAGGGGTGTATTCTAGTGTTCATTTCTTGTTTTTTACTGAGAATGTTCTTTTAGTATTTGTATAAGTTCTACACAACGTTGCCCTATCATTTTTTGTTATGGTCCAGGTAAAAAGATTTCAATAGTCCTTTGCATCATATTCAAGAAGATGACATAATCACATTTATTAGTACTTCCACATTTACCATAACTCTTAACAAAACACTTCAAATATTGTATCAAAAACACACTAAAAGATATCCTAAATTTACCACATCTCGTGATTATAGATACTTAGATATCCAATATTCAAAATAACCAATAAAACTTAAAAGTCTCCTCCCAGATATTAGTATTTTCACAAAAAAATCAATCCATTGACATTGAATCCACAGATACCCGTTTAATAACATCACTATACTCTTTAGGTGAAAGATTTCCTATAAAATAGGATACAGGATCTACTTGTTTTATTCCTTCAAACACTTCGTAATGAACATGAATACCAGTCGCCCAACCAGTCTTACCAGTATATCCTATTACCTGTCCACGTTTTACCTTTTCATTTGGTTTAACCACAATTCTGCTCATATGAGCATATCTTGTCTTTATCTTTTTACGTTTATCTGATATTTTAGGTGAATGATCAATAACAACTTGATTCCCATAACTTGTATCCTCAAATTTTACCTTTGCCACTATTCCATCACCAGTGGCATGTATTGGTTCTGCCTTGCCTGTCATAATATCGATACCTGCATGAAGTCTTCTAGTTTTAAATATTGGATGAACCCTATACCCAAAACCAGACGTTACAAACCCCTTTAATACTGGCAATATAGCTGGCAACGACGAAAGATATTCATTATTCTCAATAGTCATTCTGTTTAGATAGATGTAAGATTTCTGCTGATCTAACATATCGTCGTACAATTTATCAAGCTTATCCTTCAAATCGGCAATCTGTTCTTCTTCTGATAAATGAGTGGTTACGTAATCTACACTATCATTAACATTTTTTGGAGGATCTATCATCAATAGATTCCTGTATAAATTTACATCTCTATATCGCAATTCTTTTAATAATTCAGCACTTTCATCCACCTTATTTTTTATCAGATCTACTTCATGCATCATCGTAGAGTATTTAACCTTAAGATGTCGTACTTTAGAAGAATCAAAATACTTATCTATGATGAAGTAAATAACAATTGCCATAAAAAGTGAAATACAAAAAAGAAAAAATATTTTGATAAATATGGTCCTTGGAGAGTCAATTATTGGTTCATATTGACATGAACTAGAATTGTACTTGTATTTCTTGGACATATTATTTTCTCTCTTTCATGTAAAGATATATATTGCAAGTAATGATTATTCCGAAAGCAACTAAACTGTATTTGTGGGGTACCTCATTAAAAAGCAGATAACCAAATATTACCGAAAATACGAACTCCGAATATTTAAACTGAGATAGAAACGATGCATCTGCCAAGGCAAATGATTTCAAATACAGATATAACATAAGACTTGCTCCACCTCCTAAACACACCATGTAAACCAATTCAATAACGTTTGGAACAACAAACACTACATATGTTGGAACAAAACAAACAAGAAAAGATACAAGATTGAAGTAAAATACCATTGTTAATTGAGATTCCTTTGTCGCAAACTTTTTATTCACAACATCTGATATCGCAAATAACACATTTGAAAAAAGCAACACTGCACTCCCCGATGTAAATGATAATTCATTAAAATCAATAATAAGAAATACACTTAAAAAACTAAACAAAGAAGTGATAAATCTTACAAATGTAAAACGTTCACGTAAAAAGATTAACGACAATATCAACAAGAAAAAAGGCCCACTACTACCTATCAGATTTACGGATGACATTATTGTCGTTTTTAGGCCCACCTGCCACAGACATAGGGCCGAACAGAAAACAATACTTCTCAGTACATGTATGTGTAAGTATCTAGTCATCAATGTTTTCTTATCGATAAAAATAAATGGCAGTAACGTTAATGTAGCAAAAAAATAACGACCACAAGTTATTTCAATTGTTGGAATACGCGGTAATAGTTTTACAAATGCATCATTAAGTACACATAAAACTTCAGCAAGCAGTAACAAAAACACAGCTCCACCTTTATTTTGTTTATCGCGCTCCATATGGTTGATCATAGATATTATTATGCGTTTATCATCGTTAAAAAATGGTGAACATGGATATGTTGCAAAAATTTATGGAGATAACACATTAAAGAGAAGGTTAATTGAACTTGGTTTTATTAACGGTCAACGTATAGATGTCTTGCTAAACGCTCCACTTAAAGATCCGATCAAGTATAAAATTATGGACTTTGAGGTCTCATTAAGACGAGAAGAAGCAGACCTCATAGAGATATCATTAGACAACAACTGTGCACTCGTTCCAAAGTGCAACAAGTGCAGTTTCTGCATCCACAGTTGTCATATCAATAAATCAGACCAACTACACATTGATAACAACAAAAAAATTTCTGCGGCTTTGATAGGAAATCCTAACTGCGGTAAAACGTCGTTGTTTAATTATTTATCAGGATCAAGTGAGAAAGTCGGTAACTACGCCGGTGTAACCGTAGAAGCAAAAGAATCAACAATATGTTACAATGGATATTCAATCCAATTGACTGATTTACCGGGAACTTATTCACTGTCATCGTACAGTCCAGAAGAATCATACGTCAAAAATTATATAGTTAAAAATAGACCTGATATAATTGTCAACGTTATCGATTCAACAACATTACAAAGGGGATTATATCTAACAATCCAATTATTTGAGATGGACATTCCAATAATCTGTGCACTAAGTATGTACGACAAATTCAAAAATAATGGATATGTTCTTGACTTTGTAAAATTAAGTGAACTATTATCGATAAGGATGGTAGCAATAACAACCAATAACGGTGATGGCGCATACACTCTACTAGACAATATCATCGATGAGTATAGGAACGTGTGTACAGGTAACGCAACCAGTCATTGTATTAATTATGAACATCACATAGAACAGGCAATATCTAACGTAAGCAACGAATTATCCCACATCGGGTTTAACAAATATCCCAAAAGATACACATCAATACAACTCTTGTGTGATGACACAGAGATGAAAAAATTAGTTGATAATGATAAGATTAACAAAATTGTTTCTGATACTGTCGAAAAAACAAAAAATGATACCAATCAAGACTGTAATACAATAATAACAAACAAAAGGTATGGATTCATAAATGGTGCTTTGAAAGAATCAGGATACGACAAAAGGGAAACTTTTGATAAGTATAAAATTTCAGACATTATAGATCGTTTTGTTATAAACAAATGGGTAAGTTTCCCACTATTAACGTTAATTCTTACCATAACATTCAAAACAGTATTTAATCTAGGACAACATCTGAGCAATTTTATGATGATTGGTATTGAAAAATTATTACAATTATCTTTAGGATTTTTTCACGATGGAATTATTAAGGACATTATCGTAGATGGTATTATTCCGGGTGTCGGATCTGTAATGGTCTTTTTACCACAAATGGTAATTTTATACACATTCTTATCACTAATGGAAGAGTCAGGATATATGGCAAGAACTGTTTTTATTATGGATAAATTAATGCACAAAGTAGGACTTCACGGTAAGTCTTTTATTCCGTTGATTATGGGACTTGGATGTAACGTGCCAGCAATAGTATCAACACGAATAATCGAAAACAAAACAAATAGAATAATAACAATTCTTATCTCACCTTTCATAAGCTGTTCTGCTAGATTACCAGTATACATAACACTTGTCGGTTTATTCTTCGAACCCAAATATCAACTATCGATCATAATTGGATTATACATCTTAGGGATAGCCATTGCACTACTTACGTGTAAAATATTAAGTAAAATTTTAAACAATGATAAATCTTTGTTTGTCATGGAGCTTCCGGCATACAAAATTCCTGATATAAAACAAACATTAAAACAGGCATGGTTCAACACGAAGCAATATTTGAACAAAATGTGGACTATCATTTTGTTCGCTAGTATCATAATCTGGGGATTAGGATACTTCCCTCGCAGTTCTGAATTGGCCAAGTCTGAACAAATAGAGCAAAGTTACATATGTAAAATTGGTAAAACAATAGAACCAATCTTTAAACCACTAGGTTTTACCTGGCAACTAAATGTAGCATTACTGGCTGGGATCGGGGCAAAAGAAACAATAGTATCAACAATATCTATGTTATATAGCGAAAACAATGTATTGAAAAGGGATAAGATAATAAACGATGGGATCAACAAAAGAATAATAATGGCATTCCTAGTATTTGTATTATTGTACTTTCCATGTTTAGCAACAATAGTAGCAATCAAAAATGAACTTGGATTCAAAATAGCATTCGCTGAAGTACTTTACACGACTGGTATTGCGTGGATCATGTCATTTATTATTACAAAAATACCGATTTAAGTAAGAGTATTAAAAACTGTCAAATATGACTGTTAAGACCGTAATACCTCCTGTATAATTTTTTATTAAAAAAAATAACTTTCAAAATTACTTCTTAAAAATTTTGGTTTTACTACTTTATAGTTGTATTATTTACCATAGTTATGGAAACGAAAAATAAAATTGCTGTGTTGGCAATGGTTGTTGGTACACAGACGGGGTTCGATTGTTTTGGCCTTTGTGATAAAAAGGAACAAGAAGGAGAACAAGAAGGAGAAGGAGGAGAACAAGAAGGAGAAGAAGGAGAAGAAGGAGAAGAAGGAGAAGAAGGAGAAGAAGAAGAAGAAGAAGAAGAAGAAGAGTCGTGATTGCTGTTAGAATGTGACATGTTGTTGAAACGTTTGGGTGTGTTTCCATTCATGGAGGTTTGGGTTGCATTCTTGAATTAACGGCTGTGTCTATTTTGTGTGATTTATACATGGGTAGGCTATTTCAGTAATATATTTTCGATATTAAGGTTTAGATCAGATTTTGAACATAAGCAGTTTGTTGTGTGGTAGAAAGTTTAGTTACCCATCTGTTGATAGAAAAAATCAACCCAAAATTGGACAAATTATCACCATTTAAAAAGAAAAACTTATACTCAAATAAATCCTAAAAATAAACAATTCTCAACGAAATAAAAACAACACAGTAAAAAAACACAAAATACCAATAAACCTGTAATTTATTACTAAAAGAATACTCCTTTACTTTGAAAGGAACCGAATAATTGTCCTTATTCCCCTCTCAAAACTATTTAAACTATAGTTCTCATTCGGTCCGTGAGAATTAGATGTTGCCCCACCAAAACCCAGGAATACAACATTACATTTCAGAACCTCCTGCATTTTAGACACTATAGGTAAACTTCCACCGCCCCTTATGAGTAAAGGTTCTTCCCCATATTCCTCCCTCATTGCCTCTTTAACATTTCTAAAATACGGACAATTAATATCAGTTGTAACAGCAGAACACCCTTTATCAACATCATGAAGTTCATAAGAATAAGCGTCATCGATATTCTTATTTATATGTTTTTCAAAAAGACACATTATCTTACTTGGATCTTGATTATCAACCATTCTTATAGAAAATTTTGCTGTTGCCTTAGAAGGGATTATTGTTTTATTCCCATCTTTTATGTGCCCTCCATAAATTCCATTAACCTCTACAGTTGGTCTCAAACGACACGATTGTCTCGGAGTAAATTGTTTTTCATAAACGATATTCTTAATTCCTAAATCATTCTTTATAAAATCTACATCAAATGGAATATTATTACTCATTTGCCTTTTTTCATCCGTAGTATTCACATCATCATAAAAACCATCGATAGTTATGTGATTATTTTCATCATGAATAGTTGCTATCAACCTCGACAACTCGTGAATAGGATTTCCAACAAGACCACCATATGACCCAGAATGTATGTCCCTATTGGCCCCATGTACAGTTAATTCAAAATGAACACATCCACGTACACCAATGTTTATTGATGGTTTATTTTCATTTAACATTGATGTATCACAAGCTATCATAGTAGCATTTGATAAAAGTTCTCTATGAAGTTCAAAGCTAGCATTTTTAGTTTTGTCGAACATACTGTTTAGCTCATCAGACCCCGCTTCCTCACTCGGTTCAAACAAAATTTTTACATTGTATTTCAACTCAACATCATTATCATTCATCGCCTCCAAAGCTTTTATTATTGAAAGCAACAATGTTTTATCATCAGCAACACCACGAGCATACATCCGCCCATTTTCAACTGTAAGTTTGTACGGATCAGTCTTCCACAGGTCGAAAGGTTCCGCAGGTTGAACGTCATAATGAGCATACATTACAACAGTTGGCAAGTCTTTATCCACAAACTTATTACCGTAAATAATTGGGTTACCAAAATCCGATATCAACTGTACTTCTTCAATTCCAGCTTTTTCCAACCACAACTTTATATCATTTGCAGCACGTGTAAAATCATCTTTAGTCTCCTTATAATGAGCAACTGTCTTATATGATATCAACTGAGATAATTCTTTATCAACATAATTGTCTAAATTCTTTTTCACGTATTCGAATACGCCATCCAACCCACTCATGCGTATTTGTTACACAAATTTTTACTTAATGCCAATTTTTATTGTAAAAGTCAAACATCTAAACAAACACAGAATAATGACAACCTAACAATTCAACACATATTAGTATTTTTTTATACCTTTATTCATAAATCCGTTAGACATATTTAATTTTCTTTTGCGCCTTAGTTTAACCTTCAGACTCTCAAAAAAATTGGGTTTATTATAACTGCAAAATTGTAATTACAATAAACAAATTTGCTAAGCAATAACTGTCAATCACAAATAAATGGGAGGCAATTACTTTTTTGCAAATGATATTTCCCATAAATTCCACATTTCTAAAATTATCATAATTTTAGATAATCAATTCGACATTAAATGATAGATGCTACAACCGAAACTAGTTGTTTAACCAATAACTTTACTACCTATCAAAAAAACCACTTTGTTAAGAGATGTTTTAAAACACAGTCCTTAGATTTTACCGAGCAAAAAGGTAACAACAATAGCCTAGTTAAATGTTGTTAAGATTATAATCCGTAACAAGTTATAAAAAAAAACACTTAAAGTTATAAGTATGGTGACATAGCTCAGTTGGTAGAGCAATGGTCTGAAAAACCATGTGTCACTGGTTCGATTCCAGTTGTCACCACGCTGTTTTGACCTATTCAATGGAACGTGTTTTTTCTTTGCAACGTTTTATTAACGTTTTGTTTATATACTTTCTTAAAGGTGCCGTAATTTTAGTCCCGTTTTTATTAATTTGGCACCTAGCAACTTATGTAATTAGTATCGGAAATGGAGTATGGTCAATAGTATTGACCATAATTGCTGTGATATTGTGTGGGTATTATTCTGAAAACTTTCTTATCAAGGATCTTTTGAGTACCATGGAAAAGTGGATAAGGAAGGTACCTTTTGTTAACATTGTTTACAAGTCATTTAAGGACCTAACAAGTGCCTTAGCAAATAACAAAATACATTTCAACCAGCCTGTGTACGTTGATATAAATGGGACAAATGACGTAATCGTGAAAATTGGTTTTATAACGAATTCTAATTTGGATAGCATTAATCTAGATGATTATGTATCTGTCTTTGTTCCGCAATGTTTTGGTTTTTCTGGAGAGCTAATGTTGGTAAAAAAGGCTAACATAAAACCGATAACGAACGTAGATAATAATGATATTGTAAGATTTGTAATGTCTGCTGGTTTCTTAAATAGTGAAGAAGAGAAGGGAAAACAAATATAACTTCGTAAAGCTCTTTTTGATAGTTATACCATTAAACGCGTCTGATGCAGCGACCAAGAAATACCACATTGTCCAGGAGGACATTAAATTTTCCAATTCTAAAAACATTTTCGAAAATATACCGAAACTTATAGGCGAAGGTAGTTTTAAAGTAAAAAACAAAATCGCAAAATTTTTGTACGATATTACCAGACTACATAAAAAAAACAATCACAAAATATTGCTTTACAATATTCTCAAAACCACTTTAAACAAACAATACAATATTGACAGTAATAACATCGAAAAACTTAAAAAAGCTATCGAAAAATATAACAGAAAATATTCATCTGATTTATATTCAGACGTTTACTCAAAGAGTACATGTGTTGCTAGACAAAAAAAAATATTAAACAGCTTAAAATTAGAAGGTTTTTTTGATGCTAAAATAAAAACACATGTAGTCTTGCAAAACAATTCGGCTTACATTACGCATAACATCACAGAAGGAACACGATATAGAGTATCCAGTGTAAAATACAAAATACATAATAACGAAATAAAAAAAATACAACAATTACGCAAAGACGAAATAACGGATATTCCTTTTAGTTTTAACAAACTATCAAAAGAAAAAGAAAAAATTTACAAATTAATCACTGAAAGAGGTTTTTTAGAGTTTAGAAAAGATTACATTCAAATCTACATCTTCTTGGACAAAAAAAAAAAAACAGCGAAAATAAACATTGAAATACTAGATAATGATAACGATCCAGTAAAAGCTCTTCATTACGGGAAAATAGATTTTTTAATAAAACATGATAGTGACAAAAAGAAACAAAATTTGAATGATATTGTCTTTTCCTATATCTTAAAAAAAAAAATGACATATAAAGCGGGAGATTTATATAGAAAATCATTAAATGATGCTCTTACAAGAAGTTTACTATCTACAAATTCTTTCAAAAATGTTTACATAAAAAACACAATAAACAATGATAAAATAGATTCAAAAATTATTCTAATACCAAGAAATAAATTTAAAGGGAGCGTTAATCCATACATTGGAGAGAGAGATGAGGGATTTTTTTTCCAATTTGGAGGGAACATTAACATAAGAAACCTTTTCAAATCTCTAGAAGAATTTAAAATAAATAGCTATATAGATTTCCTGTTCCTTTCCAATAATGAACTTAAAATAAAGAACTTAAAATTTACTATAAATCCAAAAATATCCTACAACCACTCGCTAATTTTTAACAGTAAAAAAATAAAAACCAATTTCGATATGCATGTTAAATGGTTCACTCCAGAATCAAATCATGATTTTGAAGCAGACGAAGATGATAAAAAAGAAAAAAAACTATGGTCATTCATGTTCAAACACCAATACAAAGTAGATAATAAAAAAAACTATATCAACATAACTCCGTTTGTATTCTCATTTTTTAAAGAAAAACTCTCTAAAAACAGATTTCTAACAGTCAGTTCCAGTCTTTCAATATCAAACAATGATAAAAAGATACTTAACAAAAAAAAAATCACACATTACTTTACATCTTGTGAATTGGGATTTACACGTAAAATAGGTGTGAGCAAAAACTGGTACATAAAAAACAACGTAACATTATCATCTGAATATCAACTAGCTAGGAATATAAAAATATCATACCAATTGCAAATAGGAGGAATATTAAATACACCAAGTGATAATCGTTATTTACCTGAAGACGTATACTTTCACATTGGTGGCAGCAAGAGTATGAGAGGGTGGAAATACAAAGAATTAGGTTCTTCAAATGGAAAAAAAAGAGGAAAATTATTGATAATACTTAACGGAGAAATTCGACATAAATTAAGTTCTGTGACCGAAATCGCTAGCTTTATAGATATCGGAAATATATGGTTCAATGAAATGGATGAAGAATCGTATTTATCTCCAAAAACCATCGCAGCAGATTTTGGAATTGGAATTCGAATAGTGATATTTGCAAATATTGTTTTACGAATCGACTATGGTATCCCAATTTATAATCCAATTGATAGGAGCTTCTTCAATTTTAAAAACTGTGTACATATAACAATCGGGTATCCTTTTTAATATGATTGAAAAAAAAATATATCAATGTAATGTATGTGAGAAGCAATATGTAAAATTTCAAGGCAAATGTGACAACTGCAATGAATGGAATACAATAAGTGAATGCGTAATATCAAAAAAAAAAGAAAACTATCCAAACATCCCTAAACAAATTCAAAATATAGAGATTGGCAATATTGAACTTATTAAAACTTCAGATGATGAATTTAATAAATTATTGGGAGGAGGTATAACAAAAGGATCACTCGTATTAGTAGGCGGCGATCCAGGAATAGGAAAATCGACATTAGTCCTTCAACTTCTGCTCAATTTGAACGAAATAAAGACTCTATACATCTCTGGTGAAGAAAGTGAAGAACAAGTAGCAATAAGAGCAAACAGAATAAAAATTAAAAACAAACAGTGTTTTATAGTTCATGCATCTGACATTAATGAAGTTAATCATCACATAACAACTCAACAACCAATTTTAACTGTAATAGATTCAATTCAAACAATAACTAATGAAGATATTGATGGTTCAATGGGAAGTGTAAGTCAAATAAAAGATATCACAAACCAGCTACTTACACTAGCTAAAACAACAAACACAACGATAATTATTATCGGACATATAAATAAAGAAGGATTATTAGCTGGACCTAAAGTTTTAGAACATATGGTAGACGTTGTTCTTTTATTTGAAGGTGATAGCAAGAACAATTATAGAATACTTAGATCGGTAAAAAATAGGTTTGGGCACACACCTGAAATCGCAATTTACACAATGAAAGAAAATGGGTTATTCCCAATAAATAATCCATCCTCCTTCCTTCTATCAAGCAATTACAGTGAACTAAGTGGAGTTGCAATAGGAATAATCTGTGAAGGTCAACGAGCAATACTCATCGAAATCCAAGCACTAATAGGAGTAACTAATTACACAACTCCACAAAGAGTAGCCAATGGTTTCGACCCCAAAAGATTAAGTATTCTCATAGCAATACTAGAAAAAAAAATAGGACTAAAACTAGCTAACAAAGATGTATTTGTCAATATAGTTGGAGGGATAACAATACATGAAACCTCTTTAGATCTCGCCATATGTATGGCCATAGTTTCATCTTATTTCGACATAATAATTCCTAGAAAACATTGTTTTTCTGCCGAAGTTGGTTTGTGCGGAGAGTTAAGAACTGTTCCATTTATAAAACAGCGCATCGACACCGCTATTAAATATGGTTTTGATGAAATAATAATATCAGATGAACAATGTACAACTAATTCAAGGAATGTCAAACATTTCTCAACATTAGAAGATATTATAGGATCATACAATGGCTAATCTATAAAAATTTTGTTATTACTATCTCCTGGTTGTAAAAGTTACTGATTATGGAAACAAAAAAATAAGATGGCAATATCATCAAAGATGAGGTTTTTGCTTTATTTGTTATTGTTTGCTGTTTACTGCAATTGTGAGCATGAAATACAAGATGTGGCTCCTGTGTTTCCTGACGAGTCATCTAATTTTGCAAGACTTCCTTATAAGAAATGTTCGAAGTGTGGAGCTTTTTTCGATAAAAGTGATAGGGAAATAAAAAAGGGACAGGAAGGTGTTGAATACAATAATGATGGACCTGTGGATGAATCTCACTGGGAGCTTGAACGAATTCCTGCATTTACACCGGGATTTCTTGTTAATGACGAAACTGGTGAGAGAACTATTATTGACACGATGACTTGTAGTCCGATTGATACTAAAAGCACATGTATATTCACTGATGATGTGTTTGTTTTGAAGAAAAAGCTTTACAAAAACTATGGGGATAATGACAAAAAGAAGAGAGGATTTCTTATGCCTAAACCTGGAATCTATCGAGTGTGAATACAAAGGTGGAAAGCGATTTTATTCTTACAGAAAAGCTTCAAGTCTTGACAATTGCTATGAGAATTCACTAGAAATTATGCTTAAGGATGTAGCGATGAATAAAAAGAAATTAGCAGAAGAGAGTAAAAGTCATAACGACAGTTTACTGAGTAATGATTTAACAAAACAAGATGAGAATACTCTTCATTCCTCCTATTACCCTCCTAGATGAGTCTAAATATTGTTTTTTCTCAATCTACACACGGGGATTCTGAGTTGTTGTCTGTATTTAGCCACTGTCCTTCTAGCTACGTTATATCCTCTTCTATTTAAAGTTTTAGTTATTTCCTCATCCGATAATGGTTTCTTTTTATCTTCTTGTTCTATTATCGTCTTTATAATATCCTTAACTGCTTTATTACTAACCTGCTCTCCGCTATCTGTAGATATAGCTTCCGAAAATAAACTTTTCATCGAGATAACTCCAAAATTCGTTTGTATCGTTTTATTACTCGATATTCTAGACATTGTAGACGTATCAACATTAACACATTCAGCTACATCCTTCAAGATCATTGGCTTTAAGAATTTTGGATCACCACCATGTAAAAAATAATCGTACTGTAACCTCAGTATTGTCTGTATTGTTTTTGTAAGTGTTATTTTTCTCTGTTCAATAGCATTTATAAAACTACATGCATCGTCTATTTTTTTTTTTGCAAAATCATAAAATTTATCACTTCCATTCGCACGACCTTTATTTACAATATCTACATATTTCGTGTTTATCTTTATCTTTTTTGAATATAACAAATTGACCATTGCAGATAAACGACCACCATTTTCAATAACCGTAAAATCAGGAATTGTTTTAGATTTATTCTTATCTTCTAAAAAGTTTTTACAAGGAAAAGGATCACAGGAAACAACCAAATTTATTGCTTTATCTAAAACATCACTATTCACATTCAAACGTTCCTTAATCTTAGCAAAATGCCTTTTCTTAAAGTCATTAAAAAAATTCGACACAATATTTATGGCAACTGAGTATTCAGAATCCTTGCCGCTCCTGCTTAATTGCAAAAGTAAACACTCCTGCAATGACCTTGCCCCTACCCCAGGAGGATCCAATTTCTGTATTTTTTTTAAAACATTTAAAATATACCTTCTACCAACAGCAGTGTCATAATTCAACAATATATCATTAACCACCGTATCGATATTCATTCTAAAATAACCGTCCTTATCAAGGCATAAAACAAGATGTTTCGCCACAACATACTCCTTATCAGACAAATCAAGAGAAGCAAATTGACTGTATAGGTAGTCTGTCAATGTCTTATCATATGTCATCGATTCCTCTTTCCAATCGGAATATTCTCTAGATACCGGAATATTATTGCTTACATATTCATCATTCTTTTCATTAACTGTAACATTTATTTCACCATCATCATACTCTAATACAGGATTCTCAGATACCTCTTTATCTATATATTCATTCAAAAGATCTCCACGGACCTGCAACAATTTAACTATCTGTAAATATTGCGGTGCCAACCTACAAGTTTGTACTTGCAAAGTATTGATCGAAGTTTTCGTATTGGACATCGTTATACTAAAATTTACCGACAAATTCACAAAGATGTAAGTAAACTCTTTGCAGTCATACTCATTTTGCAATATTAACGAATTAAACAAAATTATAGATAACACGTTCGTTAAATTATTTGAATAACGTCCGTTATCTTCTTAAATTACTATTTACTATGGTATTGAAAATCTTACAAACACTGGTTGTCATTACATTTTTAAATTCTTCTACTGATACTGTACCTAATATTCCTCAAGAAAACAATACAGCTGAAATTAAAAATATTCAAGATGATGATATCAATAAAGTTCAAGATAACAATAGTAAAGGGTAATATCGTTCACCATAGATGTAAGCACCAGTTATCTGTTACATGGGAAGGAATAAGTGTTTCTGGTATTGGTGGGGTTGTTTTCGCTTTTCATGGAGATCTTGGACTCCTCCCATCTACTCTTAGATGCAATTTCCAATACACATATTGATTTAACAATCACATAGGACTTACTAGTAAAGCTTCTTACGGAAATATGTACATTAAATCTTACCAATGATAATGGTAATGGTTGTCTTTCTATATTGCAACTTGGTTTAGGGATTAGATTTAGTTACAATGGACGAATTGGAAATAATAGTACGTTTTATAGTGGAAAAATAATGATTAATGCAATGTTTGGAAATTCTACATCCGTGGGGGATGTTGATGATAGAAAATACTTTAAATTAATTAGCCCTCAGTTAAACAAAATCGGAATATCTGTTGGTTTAACTCCATTTGAAATGGTTACGGGTAGTGGATTTACTTTGGGGATAGACTTTTTATACTTAGATATTGGATTTCTTCTATATGGACATAGAAATACTTCAGTACCTGTAAAAATGTCAATTTGAAGAAAATTTATAGGGATTAATATTCTTTCCTACTTTAAGATATTCCTTGGCAAAAGTTGGTTTATATGACAAGTTCAATTAACTAACAAATGTCATATGTATTGTGAATGATTATGAATAATACATCAAGCCTAAAAATAATGGACGGATTATTTGTACTTTCAAAAAAATTTGTAATAATATGCTATAGGTTAGAAACTGTGTTTATAAAATTGGGTAATGGAACACTTCGTTTGAGGGGTGTAACTTGGAGTGTATTTTTATTATTGGGATTGTTGATTAATTTGGATTTTTGGTGTTGCGGTCCCGATTTAAGTGGAGTTGAGATTGACAAGAAACTGGGATTCGATCCGGAGTATATTCCTGAACCAATCAAAAAGGAACAAACGAGCTATATCACTTTGTCTATAACTCCTTTGGAAGAAAAGGTGGGAGATTTTTGTGGTATTTTAAGTAGAGAATTTTTAGAGGGAAATAACGGTAAAGTTAAGCACGTGATTGTCAATTCACTTGATCCGGATGGTAAGGATAAGAATAGATATTACAACTATGACGAAGAATATTTTATTGATTATGTTTCAGGGGGAGTATGTCTTTATAAGGAAAAAGTTAACGTTAGAATTTTATTTGACGGACAAATTAGTATGGATGCAATGTTCTCGAAGTGTGATTGTTTAACTTCCATAGAAATTGTAGAAGTTAAATTCACTGGGAAAGGTGGTATTGTCGGAAATATGACCAATATGTTTAGTGGTTGTGTAAAACTTAAAAAAGTGGGCGGTTTAGATAATCTAAACACAAATAAGGTAGCTAAGTTTGACGGCATGTTTGATGGGTGTTCAGAATTGGAAGAAATTGTTGGCTGGAATAAGTGGAAAATCGGTAAAAATTTTACAGCGAATGGAATGTTCCAAGGATGCCTTAAGTTGAATGATATGGAAAGTTTAAAAAAGAAGTTTGGAAAAGATTGTGTTTAAGGTGGAAGAGACTTATTAATTCGTAAGTTTTTTGGTTACATTTAAGCATTTATCCTTTAATTCGTAGTTTGATTATGTTTGTGGGTTAGACGTCTAAAATATCCAGACTATTATCTGTTTTTGTTATTGCGATTTGTGCAATTCAAAAGTCTGATTACACCATTTTTATTTGTGCACATAAAGACTTTTTTGGTGAATACCCTAACAACAGAAATTTAGTTTTGATGCATTCGTACAAGAATCCTAGAGATTATGGATTACGCACATTAGACGTTTCTAACGACGATTTTATTAAAAATCACGATATGTGTTATAGCGAATGCGCAAGAATTTATTATCTCTGGAAACATCCAGATGTTATCACAACAGAATATATCGGAATATGTCACTATCGACGATATTTTGATTTTTTATTTTTAAAAGATGCTGATACTATTTTGAATAACATCTTTAAAATCAATGACATAATTATACCTAAAAAAGAGCATTTTAACGGATAAAACAATTATGAAGAATTCTGTATAGATCATAACAAAACGGTAATAGATACATGTGATTATATTTTAAAAGAAAATTATCCCGATTATTATGACAGTTGGTTGAAATTCAAAAATAGTAAAGAAACTTATTACAAGAACATGTTCATAATGAGGAAAAATGACTTTATGAAATATTGTAATTTTTTATTCGACATTGTCGATAAAATTAGTGACGTAATAAATGCTCACGATGATAGTGATACTCCTATATTTGTAAAAAACGAAGTATTACGGGAGAATTATCCTTCAATCAAAGACGAAAATGATATCTCTAAAATCAAATATCAGAGTAGACTATATGGTTTTCTTTTCGAAAGATTATCTTCTCTTTACTTTGAACATAATTTTCACGGAAGAATACACGAAAAAAAATAATTAATACCGAAACAATGATCGAGAAATCTAAAATAAAAATTCAAAAATCGAAATATATTATAGGATTTTTATGTTTTATATTTCTCATTTTTATTTCAGTTCTAATAGTAATGAAGACAAAGAAAAAATGATTGGTAAACGATGAGATATAGTTAAAAATTGAATTAAAAAGTATCTAATAAAAGAATCAAATGACAACATAGGGCTGCAAAAATTGAAGATAACTCGGTTTATCGGAATCTTCTAAATTAACTTAAAATATTATCCAATTTAACGTAATAAAGACGAATTAGTTGATGAATAAGATTAACAAAAATATATGTTAGATCTCGATTTATTTGATAAACCTGAATACGTAATCAAACGATTGGAATATAGAAATGTTAAAAATGCGAAAGAATTGGTAAATAAAGTCTCAGAACTTAACGCCAATAGAAAACAAATACAAAAAGATTTAGATACAATCTTGTCAAATATTAATGCTTCTACAAAAGATATTGAACGTTTAATATCTTCTAGCAACAACGATGATAACGTCGATGTTTTAAAAGTAAAAGTTAGAGAACAACGAGAGAAGAGTAAATCATTAAAAAATGAACTGCAAATCGTCGAGAACGAACTAAAGAAAGCATTATATGATATTCCTAATATTCCGAACGATAATGTTCCGGTTGGAAAGAATTCTAATGATAATAAAGTCGTATTTCAAACAGACATTCCTAAGGTTGAAAATAAAATCCCTCACTACGAACTTATAAAACAATTTGACATTATAGATTTTGAATTGGGTAATAAATTGATGGGAGCAGGATTTCCAGTGTACAAAGGTGATGGTGCAAGATTACAAAGAGCACTAATAAACTTTTTCTTAGATGAAGCCAAAGAAGCAGGATTTAAAGAACATGAACTACCAATTATCTGCAATGAAGATAGCTTTTATGGAACAGGACAATTGCCAGATAAAGAAAATCAAATGTATCATGTAGATGACAAATTTTATCTAATCCCTACAGCAGAAGTTCCTCTAACGAACATATACAGGAATTGTATCGTTAATGAAGATGATTTACCAATAAAAATAACTGGATATACCCCATGTTTTAGACGTGAAGCAGGATCTTGGGGAAAAGATGTTAGAGGTCTAAATAGATTACATCAATTCGATAAAGTAGAGATTGTTGAAATAGTAAAGCCTGAAGAATCTTATAAAGTATTAGAAGAAATGAGAAGTTATGTAGAAGGATTAGTTCAAAAACTCGAACTACCATATAGAGTTCTCACATTATGCACAGGTGATCTTGGATTCAACTCAGCATTTACGTATGATATCGAAGTTTACTCAATTGGACAAGACAGATGGCTAGAATCCAGTTCTATAAGTAACTTTGAAACATATCAATCTAACAGACTTAATTTGAGATACAAGGATAAAAATAATGAAAAACATCAGCTTCACACATTAAACGGTAGTGCACTAGCTTTACCTAGAATAATGGCTGCCTTAATAGAAAAGAACTATTGTAATAACGAAATAAAAATACCGAATACACTGCAAAAATACACAGGATTCACAGCTATAAAAAAACAAATTACTGAATAGATCTTTTCCAATTTAATTCACTGAATCTATATTTTTTCTTTAAAAATAAAACGTTCGTGAAAAAGCTCACACGTTCTAATTTAAGGATCTTTCTTCCATTGTACTTTTCTCAACTTTTATCATTACGAGTTCTCAAATGTTTATTGTGTAATTTTTGCGACACTCATATATGTTATTATTGTTTACCTCTATCCTTCTTATTCCACCATTTCCCTTAAATGTTAACCAGCATAACCTATACTCTGTCAATCCAAACCCGTCCAAAAATACCACAAATGGAAAATAGTCCACATTACTACCGATCAAACATAACTTATATCTGTCTATCGCAGTACTGCGATTATGATGTAAAATAAACAACGATTTGATCTAATTTGTTTAAACTGATTACGATTTTTTTCTCTACACCCACCAACTCTTTCCAAAAGATATCCTAATAGAAAATAAATTTGTCAGTAAAAGCCCCTTCAACACGATGTTTTTAGTTCTAACACATAAAACTCCGATATCCAAACGTCCCAAGTCCACTTCCAAAGTAGATCCATTACTATCAACCATCTCAAATATAGTAAAATCAATACTTAATCCAAATCTGTTAAATCGAGGTTCAAAAATAAAACTATTACTATCATACATAAAACTTCCCCACATTCCATTAATCATCAGCCTTCCACTATAACACCTACCATTATCCCTATTAATTCCTTTACCATTGTAACTCCATCTAATTCCTCCACCAAATTGCAATATAGAATTATTAAACCCAGATCCATTTTTAAAATCTGTATACAAGCTCCCACACAGAACAACCTTACCAGAAAAACCTATATAATTGTTTAACCAATATGTGTATAAGAAGTTAGTGGTTAGGAGTGACGAAATTAATAAATTTAAAGGATGAAAATCTTTGGTTATTGCAACAACCCCCCCCAAAACAGCTCCTCCACTTAATCCTCCCCAGGTAACAGACAGCTGACGCTTACTCTCATAATTACCACTTTTATACACATTCCTCTCATTCTTTTTACTTTTAAAAATTACATCATAGCTTCTAGAGGTTACCTCATTATTACTGGGTACATCAGTAAATTCCAAAGTGGAGTTTAAGTATGTAATGACAATTAATACAAAAACCCTAGCTCTCATAAATAAATAAATAAATAATTTTCGTTACTTGACCGCTATATAAAGATCTAAATAATTAAAAAATTAAATAAAATTATCAAAATATTATTCTATCACTGAAACCAATTTACGTTGACAGAATATCTCAAGCAGTAAATATAGAACTCACATCAAACAAAAGGTATTACCATAATTTTTCTTCAAAACTATTTTATCGCAATCACATATTGCCCTTACTTGCACTAATATACACAGTTAATATGTTGACGTCGGTAGTTGATACTCCACTTATTTTAGATGCCTGACCTATTGTTGACGGTCTTACTATCATAAGCTTTTCTCGTCCTTCATTTGACAAAGATTTTACTAAAGAATAATCAAAATTAGACGGAATAGCCATGTCATCAAGTTTTAAAAATTTATCAACTAATATTTTTTCTTTTTCTATATATGATTCATACTTTATTTGAATTTCTACTTCTTCTAACACTTCGTCAGAATATTTGTTCAAAACATTACTTAGACCTTCTATTTCCATTAACACATTGGTACTTATATTTGGACGTGTCAGTAGATGCGATAATGTTTGTGCTTCTGTTATTTTACATTCTCCAACTCTTGTTAGTATATCATTAATGTCTTCTGGTTTTACTCTATTTCTATAAAAAAAATCCTTAACGTCTTTAATATCATTCCTTTTCTTTAAAACTTTATTGTATCTTTCCTGTTTCGCAAGACCTAAATCATAACTCATTTCAGTAAGACGAATATCCGCATTATTTTGCCTCAATGACAATCTAAATTCTGAACGTGAAGTGAACATTCTATAAGGTTCATCCGACTCTTTAGTAATTATATCATTTATGAGAACACCAATATAACTATTAGATCTTTTAAGAGTAAATACATCTTTATTCTGAGATCTTAAACAAGCATTAATTCCAGAGACAAGACCCTGTCCAGCTGCTTCTTCATAACCAGTTGTACCATTTATTTGCCCAGCAAAATATAAATTATTTATCAACTTTGTTTCTAATGTTTCATGTAGTTGCACAGCTGGAAAATAATCATACTCTACCGCATAAGCAGGACGAATCATTTTAACATTTTCTAATCCTTCCATTTGTCGCAATGCTCTAAATTGTACATCTTCAGGAAGTGAACTCGAAAAACCATTTACGTAACATTCCACAGTATTCCACCCTTCTGGTTCTATAAATATTTGATGTCTATCCTTATCGGCAAATCTAACTATTTTATCTTCTATCGATGGACAATATCTTGGACCTTTACCTTGTATCGTTTTATTAAACAAAGGAGATCTATCGAACCCACTTCTAAGCACATCGTGAACCTTCGAATTTGTGTAAGTTAAAAAACAACTCTTCTGATTGTCGGTAGTTAACAATGAATAATTATCATAAAAAGAAAAATGACCAGGATTAATGTCTCCTTTTTGTTCCGTTATGATATCATAATCGACAGAACGTCCATCGATTCTAGGAGGTGTTCCTGTTTTCATTCTTCCTGTTTCAAACCCCAGTCTTATCAATTGTTGCGTTAATCCACAAGCAGGTTGTTCTGATATTCTTCCCCCACCCCACGTTTTATCGCCAATAAATAACCTACCATTGAGAAATGTTCCTGAAGCAATAACAACTGTTTTTGATTCTATTTCAATCTGCATCAATGTCTTTATACCGTAAACCGTATTATCCTTTATTAATAATTCGACAACAGTATCCTGCCAAAAATCTATATTTTTGTTATTTTCAAGTGTTTCCCTCCATGTTTTTGCAAATAATTGTCTATCACATTGTGCTCTTGGACTCCACACAGCCGGTCCCTTAGAAGTATTCAACATCCTAAACTGGATGGAAGATTTATCCGTAACTATGCCAGAATATCCCCCCAAAGCATCTATTTCTCTTACTATTTGTCCTTTTGCGATTCCTCCCATTGCTGGATTACACGACATTTGCCCAATCGTCGCAAGATTAGAAGTTATTAATAAGGTCCTAGCACCCATAGTAGCGGCACACATAGCAGCCTCACATCCTGCATGTCCCGCTCCGACAACTATAACATCATAAGATGGAAACATAAACAATTTCTATTACCCAAGAATACAAATTATGAATAATTACTTCCTTCCGACAAATATCTTACATATTGTCTTCGAATCAGCATCAATATCATATACCTTGATTAATCTATGACTTAACTCATTAAACTTAAAAGGACGACTACTTTTAAGTTTTTTTATATTATCTTCTAATTTAAAATTTATTCTAACACAATCCTGACACATTTCTAATGAGAGTTTATTTTGTTTAAATAATTGCCGATACCATTCTACATCACAGACCCATATTCCTAACTTTTCCCGCAATTGATCGTTATTTAAAAAATCGTCATTTATACATGTTCCCTTGTCAACATGTACTTCATCCCTTAATTTTATCTTCCAAATTATAGACTCTTCATACTTTACTTGTCTATAAACACTTACTGGAAAATTAATAATACAAATGATGGTAGCGATAAACAACAATAATGACATCACAAACCATATGTACTTCATCAGAATTAATTTTGATTCTACTGCATAGAACGCCCCAAAAGCCAAACAATTGATAAAAAAGAACAACACACAACAAATAAATTTTACCTGTCCTACAACCAGAACATTTTGTTGTAGTAAAATCCCAATATGAAACACGATTATCATCACTAGCACTGTCATAAATATATTGTTGAACGTACTCCTGGTCGTGTCACGGCTACCCCTAAACAATATCAAAAATGGCACGAGCAAGTACATTAGAGACAAACATTGCCATTCATCTAATCCGATATCTAAATACTGAAACTTACACTCAAATAAATCCTGAACAAAAATAACCAAAATATCCGAGAACAAATATATAAAAATGAGACTCAGAATATTAAAAATCGATAACATACATACTTATTAAAGACAACTTTTACATATCAAATTAGCACCGATTCACCAATTTAAACATTAAGGCTCTAAGTTTTTCACAATATTCAAACAAAAAACAATTCAATAGCCAAAATAACGAGACAATGAATATCAGAATGTCTAACAAAACAGTCATATAATGACAAAAAACCACCTGAACAACAAAAATTTTCACTACCAATATCTCTGTTACTTTTTCTTTTCAAAGCAACATTTTAATTGATATCAAATGTCTATAAATCCTCCAATCAGAATTCTCAAAGTTCCCCTGTCAAAAGACACTCCTCTGTTACCATTAAAAGACAATCCAGAAGATCCACAATACAGATTAAACCTCAAACAAACACCTACGCCAACAAACATCCCTTTCCAAAATGTCCATTTAACATCTCCATCAATTCCAACAACACCTAATAAAGATAGATTATATTTATCACGTGTAATCGTTTTACTAAAAAGATGGTAATTCTTCCACCCTTTAGTTCCAAGAATGTACGGATTCCAAACTAAATTAGTTCCTAAATCAAACTTTTCATCTACGAGATACCTTATTCCAGCAAAAAGATTGACAACACATGCGTAATTTTCAGTGCCAATCCAAGGTTCTTTTAGATATTTTAATGGACCTCCATATATTCCATAGTTTACACGGAAATTATTTAGCCATTTTACATCTTTAAATATTTTGGGAAATAAAACATGTGATACTCCAACGTTAGCTTCCAATCCACCTCTAAATTCATACGATAAAAAACCACCTCCGACATTACCGCAAATTTCTATTTGGTTGGTTTTGATTTGATTAAAAAAGATTACGCTCAGAATAGAAAAAAAATCCAATTTTACTAACTATGATGCTCAAACACCTACACGTTCCAATCGACCACATACTCTAGATTTAAAAATAGACATTCTCAAAACCAAAAAAATTTTCCTTCCCAAAAATAACTAATTTAAAACTTTAATTTTATTGCATTCTCCAGGTCCAGAGACAGATATACTTGTAACTAAGTTATAATCCAAAATAGATTTTTTGTTTTTACTCACAAGACACATCGTTCCAGTAAACATATTAAAATCCCATGTATAATAATTTTTGGTATTATCCCAACACCCTTTCAAAAATTCCGATACTCCTCCACATATTCCACAATTGACGTGGAAATCGACTAATGTATTTATATCTCTAAAACTTTTAGGAAATAAAATATACCCTACTCCAGAATTGACTCCCCGTCCACCTTTAAAATCATGGAGGAAAAACACTCCTAACGTTACCGCCAATTTTTATTTGATTTGATTCAAATTGAGCCGATTCCATTTGATTAAGGAAATACAGAACCACAAAGAAAAATAAAAAACTAACCAAAACAACCATAATGCCAAAATATTTACAATTTCCCATGCTGTGTAATACACACGATGACGCTTTACAACATGGTATATACTACCTAGGAAACGTATATTTTCCCACAGTTGTAGTAAACGATAGTTATACAATATGACAGACCAAGAAAGAGCCTACCAACTAGCATTGAGCATGATAAATGGTGTCGGTTTTTCTTTATGGAAGAATTTCATAGAACATTTTGGTAATGCAGAAAACTTGTATAACACAAGTAGATCTACACTTGCAAATGTCCATAAGCATCATGATGTATGTAAAGAAATACTAGAAAAAAAACATTTATCGGAAGCCGAACAACTTATTCAAAAACACAATAAAAACAATATTAAAATAGTATCTTATTTTGACGACAAATATCCAAAAAAATTAAAACAAATTCCACTTCCTCCGATGTTCTTGTATTGTAAAGGCGATTACGAATTAAATAATGCTTTAAGATCTGTTGCTATTGTTGGGACACGAACACCATCTAGTTATGGGAAAATTATTGCCAGTGAAATTGTTGAGGACTTAAAAAAATACAATGTAGAAGTGGTGAGTGGTCTAGCCTATGGAATAGACGTAATAGCTCACGATGTTTCTATCCATAATTCAATTCCGACCATAGCCGTTTTAGCTGGAAGTCTCGATAAAATATATCCAAGTGTGCACAAACCTATCGCTAACAAAATTATAGAATCGGGAGGAATGTTAATAAGTGAATCTCCTTTAGGACTTATCGCAGAAAGTTATCATTTTCCTGCACGTAATAGAATAATAGCTGGTTGCACTGATTTAACAATAGTCATAGAAGCAGGGGGAAAGTCAGGATCATTGATTACTGCACAATACGCCAATGATTATAACAGAGACGTTTTTGCAATCCCAGGAAATGTAAACAATCCAATGGCAAAAGGATGTAATATGTTGATACAAAAGAATCTAGCTCACCTTATAACTTCTGCTGATGATGTGTCCTACATAATGAACTGGCCAGAAGCACCACTAAAAGCACATCATTCACAAGATAAGAAGTACAATAATCTCGATCAATCATCAAAACAAATAGTAGACATCATAACTGAACATCCAAATATATCCGTAGAAGAAATATTGACTAAGATTGATGTACAGGCGTCAAATCTGTCAGTAACCATGATGCAATTAGAAATGGAAAACATAATATCTACAGTCGATGGTATTAGATACAACGTAAAAAAAAGTTAGTTTCCAATTTATTCCATCACAGTGATTTTTTAATTTAGATATTATTATGGACCACTTAAGTGGGAGTTAATCTAACATTATGATATTAACGAAAAATGATAAGAAATACTCTAATTTGTATGATTTAAAAAAAACATACAAGTTGGAAGAGGGTATTGAAATTGTAAAAAAGATAACTTTTACAAAGTTTGATGCTTCTTTTGATGTGGCTGTGAGGTTGAATATTGATCCGAAAAAAACTGATCACATGATAAGGGGAACTGTTGTTTTGCCACATGGAATTGGTAAGAACGCTAGAATCCTGGTGATATGTGACTCTTCTAGTGAAAAGCTGGCGAAAGATAGCGGCACTGATTACGTTGGCTCTGATGAATATCTAAAAAAAATAGAAGAGGGATGGTGTGACTTTGATTTACTAATAACTACTCCAGGTATGATGGTAAAAGTTGGAAGATTAGGTAGGTTCTTAGGGCCAAAGGGTTTGATGCCAAATCCTAAGTCCGGCACTGTCACAACAGATATTGAAAAAACGGTTAAGGAATTCAAACTTGGAAGAGTGGAGTATAGAACAGACAAATACGGAATTATTCACAATAGTGTAGGTAAAGTGTCGTTTGATAGTGCAAAATTGATCGAGAATATAAAAACACTGATTGAAGTCATCTTGAAAAGTAAACCTTCTTCAGTGAAAGGTAATTTTATAGAAAGCATTAGCTTGTCTAGTACAATGAGTAAAGGTGTTTTTGTTACAATGTAATAACGTATGAATAAAGGCAATAAGACAGAGGTAATTAATTGTTTAGCTGAGGATTTTTCTAAGTATAATTGTTTTTATATCGTCGATACAACGGGAATTTCTGTAAATAAGATCCGTTTTTTACAAAGAGATTGCAGAGATAATAAGATTGTGTTGAAGGTATCAAAAAACACGTTAATACGTAAAGCTATGAAGCAAGTGAAATATTCTGAAGAGATTATAAAGACTTTCTCTGAAAATGCATTAAAAAACATGTCAATGGTGATGTTCGTGAATGAAAATGCTGGACTTCCTGCGAAAGCAATAAAAAAGTTTAATACATTGAATTCCGAAAACAATATCGTATTGAAATGTGCGTATATAATGGGAGAATGCTACGTTGGAAATGAATGTTTAGATAGTTTGAGTAGATTAAAATCTAAAAATGAAGTAATTGCAGAAATTATTATTGGATTAAAAGGTGGTATTAGTAAGATTGTAAGTGGTTTGTTAAATAGATTAGAAAAAAACGTTTAGTATTGTTTAGTATAGATTATGGCGAAGTTTAAAATGAGTTTGGGTGAGATTGCTGAATGTTTGGTTGGTTTGACCGTCAAAGAGGTGAGTGAACTTTCTAATATTTTAAAGGATGAGCACGGGATTGAGCCTGTCATGGTAGCCTCTGCGGGTAATAGTGGACTTGCTCCTGCAGCTGATGATTCTCAGGAAAAGACGTCTTTTAATGTCGTTATCAAAAATGTTGGGAGTCAGAAGCTTGCTATTGTAAAGGCTGTTAAGGACATGCTCGGAATAGGATTGAAAGAAGCTAAAGATTTGGTCGATGCAGTAGGAAAGCCAATAAAGGAAGGCGCTACTGAGGCTGAGGCTGAGGAATTAAAGAGTAAGTTGACTGAATTGGGTGCTGAAGTTGAATTAGTATAATCCTATTTTTTCTATATTTTACGTTTTTTGTGAGTAATTTGTGGAGGTTGTATGGTTGTTTTTTCATGATTGGAGTGGTGGCCGAGTGGTTTAAGGCGCACGCCTGGAAAGCGTGTATACTGAAAAGTATCGTGGGTTCGAATCCCTCCTGCTCCGCACTCTAACGTAAAAAAACGTTGAGTAATTTAAAAAAACAAATCAGATCTCCTATACTCAGACGCTGTATCTCTTAATGTATTTGTGACCATGGGAGTCGGTTAAGTTGAGGAGTGTTAGTAATGCTTACAATATTTTGAAATTGAACAGAAAAAAAAATGTCTTACTGTTTTACATAAGTTGTTACTGTCTACTGTTTCTAATTGTGAGAAAAATCGGTAATGGAACGATATATCCAAACAACTTTTACATTTTCATCTGTAATCTCTTTTTTACCTCCTTATTGATATTATCTATCAATTTTTTCATTCCTTTTTCAGTTTTTACTAACGTTTCTATATTATTAACTGCATGTACCACAGTACTATGATCCCTACCACCAATTAGCGAACCAATCGTTTTTAACGAACATTTAGTATATTTTTTTGCAAAATACATCGCTACCTTCCTTGCAGTTGCGATGTCTTTTTGTCTACTTTGCCCAAAAATATCATCTATTGAAATCTTAAAATAATCAGACACACAATAACTAATTCTATCTATTTCGATATCATTCGATGAAATATTGTTTATTATATTTTGAAGAGTTTCTATATCAAGATTATGTTCTGAGGATGTTTTTGCTACAGCTGTTATCATGACCCCTTCCAACTCTCTAACGTTCGAATTGACCCTCTGAGCAATATACTCTATCACACTATCAGATATGTTTACATTATTCGATGCCTTACTCTTCAAAATAGCAATTTTAGTCTCTAAGTCAGGAACAGTCAAATTTACCGTTAATCCCCATTTAAAACGTGATACTAAGCGATCTTGCAATCCCACTAATTCTGTTGGAGGACGATCACTAGTTAAGACTATCTCCTTCCCGAGTTGATGAAGTTGGTTAAAAACATAAAATAATATCTCCTGTGTTTTTTCCTTGTCTTTCAAGAACTGAACATCATCTAGTAACAATGCATCAACGTGAGAATAAAAAGACGAAAACTCTTGAGAATTATTACTCCTAATACTATTTATAAACTGATCAACAAAAACTGTCGATTGTATGCACACAACACGCTTACTCATATCGTTCTCAATTATTTTATTCCCAATAGCATGTAATAAATGTGTCTTCCCTAAACCAACGTCCCCATATATCATCAATGGATTAAATGGATTATTTAAAGGGTTCATTCCCACTGATTCTGCTGAAGATTTTGCCAATTGGTTACAATCACCCTCTATGAAATTACCAAAATTATACTTTGGATTTAATCCAGAAATATTATCTTCGTCTTGAAAATTATTTTTTACAAACGAAGAATTTTTAAAAAAATTATCATTCCTAATATTCAAGACCTTCCCTCTCTTTTTTTTCTCTCCCCTTTCAGTTACAACAAATTCCACATTCGTTTTGTTACAGACTTTTAGAACAATATCTTTTACCAACGATAAGAAATGCTCGTTAATCCACTCATGAAAAAAATTATTAGGTACTTCAAGAATTATAGAATCATCCCCGAACCCCTTCGGTCTTATTGGAGAAAACCATGTTTTAAAACTGCTCTCCCCAACCTTTTCCCTTATCTTTTCCAAGCAATCATCCCAAACTACGAAGCAGTCATCCATCACGAAATATAAACAAACTCTATATTAGAATACTAAGAAGGCAAGTGGCATTAAAACTACGTGCAACTTTCGTATGTAGGATTGATAAAAAATCAACGAACGTAAAAAAATATAAATATTATATCTTATGGGGTTGTATAGTGTGAGCATAATCATTTTTATTTTGAGTTTGATCGTTCAATTTATATTGAAAAGTCGAATAGAATATTTTTCTAGATCTTATTTGTCTTCTGGAAGGACAGGTGCTGAAATTGCAGAACAAATGCTGAACGATAACGGAATATATGACGTAAAAATAGTTAGCACTGATGGGTTCTTAACCGATTATTATAATCCAGTTGATAGAACAGTAAATTTGAGTCCTAATACTTATAATGGGTCTAATGTTGCTGCAATAGCTGTAGCAGCTCATGAGTGTGGTCATGCCGTTCAACATGCACGAGGATATGCTTTTTTACAGTTAAGATCTGCAATGGTCCCAATGTTGACCATCAGTTCAAAATACATGATGTGGATAATTTTTTTGGGGATAATGATGATCAGAACGAGTTTGGTCCCATTGCAAATAGGAATAGGATTGTTCGCTTTAACGACATTATTTAGTTTTATTACTCTTCCTGTAGAATTTAACGCTAGTTCTCGTGCTTTGTCTTGGATTAAAAATAATAGAGTGTTGGACTTCAGGGAGTACAGACAAGCAAATGAAGCATTGACATGGGCTGCCATGACGTACGTTCTGGCCGCAATAGGATCTCTGGCTGAATTGTTAAGACTTATTTCAATATTGAACAACAATCGTAGAAACGACTAGATTTTATCATATTTATTGTAAATGATTGAGGTAACGTATCTAGAGGTTAAAGTTGAAGTTTAATTTTTTTGATGATCATTTATAGATGTTTCATTGGTTTTTAGTTTGATTGGATAAGTGGAAGTGTAATGTTATGAATACAAGCGTTTTGAACAGTATTTGTATTGATCATATAAAAAAAAATATAGAAGAATCAATTAGCAATATCAAGAAAAAAAATAGTACATTGAATGCATTTGTTAGAGTATATGAAGATGATGTACAAAAACAATTTGAAGCTATAAGAAAAAAAATAGATAATGGGCAGCCAACAGGGAAGTTATGCGGAATGATAGTAGGACTTAAGGACCTAATCTGTTATAAAGATCATCCCGTTCAGGCAGCAAGCAAAATACTAGATGGTTTCGTGTCAACATTTAGTGCGACAGCAGTAGAAAGAATATTGGGAGAAGACGCTCTAATAATAGGACATCAAAATTGTGACGAGTTTGGAATGGGATCTTCGAATGAACATTCAATTTACGGACCAGTAAGAAATGGATTAGACATTAACAAAGTTCCTGGTGGGTCATCAGGTGGATCTGCAGTAGCAGTACAGCAAGATATGTGTCACGTATCGTTAGGAACTGACACAGGAGGATCTATACGTCAACCTGCAGCTTTCTGTGGAGTTATAGGATTTAAACCATCGTATGGTATAATATCAAGACATGGAATGATTGCCTATGCTTCCTCTTTTGACACAATGGGAATTATTGGGAAGAATATAGAAAATGTACGTTCAGTTTTTGAAGTTATATCTGGCCCAGATGAATTCGACTGTACTGCCTATAACGAAAAATTCGTTGACTGTAAACATATCGATAAACAAAAATTCAAAATAGCATATCTAAAAAATGCAGTTAACTATGAAGGCCTGCAAAAAGAAATATATGATGCATTACTAAATGTTTTTGATACATTGAGAAGTAATGACAATGAAGTACTTGGAATAACGTTGGATTTTTTACAATATTGTCTTCCTGTTTATTACACATTAACTACGGCGGAGGCCAGTTCTAATCTTGCAAGATACGACGGAGTTCGATATGGTTATAAACCAAAAGAATATAAAAACATTGATGAATTAATGTGTAAGGCAAGGACTGAAGGTTTCGGCCTTGAAGTAAAAAAAAGGATACTATTAGGGAACTATGTATTGGAATCTGGATATTATGAGAAGGCTAAAAAGTTGAGATATTACATTATAAAAAAAATGAACGATGTTTTTGATGAATATGATTTTCTCTTACTGCCTACAACCCCAACAACTGCGTTCGGTTTTAATCACAACATGGATTCATCACAAATGTGTTATGCAGACATATTCACAACTTTAGCCTCAATAGCACAACTACCAGCTATTTCCATACCATGGGAACAAGATGGTAAGAATATGCCTATTGGAATACAAATAATTACAAAAAAATACAATGAGTCTATGTTATTAAATTTCGCAGATTATTTATTAAAGACGTATAATTCATCTTAAAATCATTTACAATGAATTATCAGTATTATAGTATTATAAAACAGCTTAAAACTAAGTAAAACATGTTACAATTTTTCAAGAAAAATAAGGAAGTTGTTTTATCAACAATATTAGTAACGAGTTTGGGATTTTGTGAATACAACTTAGCCGGATTTATTGTAAAATATTTTGAACTACCTAGAACTAATGTTTTAATTCATTTAGATAATTATATTCCACTGGTAAGTTACTTCGTAATTTTTTATATTTTGTGGTACCCAATAGTTTTTATTGCTCCAGTATATATCGGACTAAAACATAAAATGAATTTTAAAAATTTTCTTCTAATCAAACTTATTGAGATATTGATATCATTTTTTATATATATTCTATTTCCAACTTATGTCGGTAAAGATATGTTGCAGAATCATAACATTTTCGACGTAGTATTAAACTTTATTTATTCGAATGACATTGGAGGAAACGCTTTTCCATCCGGACATGTTTTTGATACGTGGAATATCTGGTTAGCCTACAAAGAATCTAGGAATATAGGTTTAAATGTAAAAATATTGGTTTTTATAACAAACATATTGATATGTTGTTCAACAGTTTTCACAAAACAACACGGGATCATTGATGTTTTTGCAGCAATACTCCTATGTGAATTTCTGTGGATCTTTATAAAAAAACGCGCAAAAAGTTTTAATTAAATAGGATTTATGAATTGTAAAAAAATATTACTTTTTTCGTTTACCTTAATTTTTATTTTCTTATTACTTTGTGCAATAATAATTACCGATTACAACAGAAAACGTAAAAATTTTAACGACAATGTGAAGACAATTTACAGAAAAGAAGACTGTCCCCAGGAACCGCAAATAAGCATCATTATCCCAATTTACAATTCTTCTCCATGGCTACGAGAATGTCTAGACAGTTGCATTAATCAAACTTTTAAAAATATTGAGATAATATGTATTAATGATGGTTCAAAAGATAACAGCTTAAACATATTATTTGAATACCAACAAGGAGATCATAGAATCGTTATTATAGACAAATATAACGGAGGTTCTGGGGATTCTCGCAATAAGGGATTATCGATTGCAAAAGGACAGTACATCATGTTCCTAGATTCTGATGATTATTTTTCTTTAGGTGCTTGTGAAAAATGTTATAAATCAATTACTGAAAATAATGCAGATATGGCAGTCTTTGGTTGGAATAACTTCTGCGACTCCGAGTGTAAACAAAAAGATCGTTTTAAAAATATATGTAAAGATTTTAGTTTAGTAAAAGAAAAACAGATTGTAATAAATGATTTCAAAAATACTAACAAAATGGACCATCCATATTTATGGACAAAAATTTATAAACGTGACATTATCGATAAAGTAAAATTCCTAAACTTCAGTGTTATAGATGATGCAACATGGTTCCTTTCAATTTATAAAAAAGTAAATAAAATAGTGTATAATGCCGACATAATTTGTTTTCACAGATTACATGATTCTAACATTAGTTTGAAAAGAGATTTTTTTTCTATGTGGAAAAATTTTAGAGCTTTCATTGTTTGTTCGTATTTTCTTAACAAAAATTATAATTATCCTTACCTTGATTTGATAAAATTATACAAGCACCATCTAGGGTTTTACAAAGGAGAAGTTTTTAATTAATTTATCTGCTCTTCTTCTTTTGTGAATAGATATAATCAATGATTATTTTATGTTCTGGATACGGCAGAAATCGTTTATCCTTGTTTTCCTCTCTCCTATAGAATAACCACATGTTAATATTCCCACCCAGATAACATAAAAGATGTATTATCCAAAAAAACAGAAAAAACATGATTACTTTCCTAAACGCAACTACATTACGGTAAACTTCATTTTTAATAAAACTTTCTATTCTTAAAAAATAATTAAAAATAAAAAACGAAAAAAATAAAACAGAAAAGAAGAAAACTAAAAACACTTTCAAACAAATCATTCCCCTATAATTTAAAAATTCATTACTATAACTCCACGTTGTATGTCCAAAAAGAAAATTTTGTACAAGCCCACCAATTAACTCAAAAGATACACAACATAAGGCAAAAACAAAAGATATAAAAAAATTTAAAATAATTTTAAAAAATACACCCTCACTCTCATCTACATGTAAAACATTCCTTGCTTTTTTTAAAAAGAAAAAACACAATATACCTCCAGCAACAATAAATGGATCTCCAAATAAAAGGGGTTCCACACCAGTTAAGTATAAAAAATGATCATTTAACAGTTTAAATGTAGCAATAAAATATAACACGATTAAATTCAAAGGTGGATATAACATGAAAACAAACAAAAAGTTCTTCCTAAAATTCTCCGACATACTCCACTTGTGCATAGCTATAAGTACATAAGTACATGGAACATACCGCGTTAGAATTTGTTAAAAAGAACAAGAATGTTATCTTATCAACAGTTATTGTAAATTTTTTAGGATTTTCTTTATATTTCATGTCAGGTCTTATTGTTAATCATTTTCAACTATATAAAACTAACATTCTAATCCAATTTGACAATTACATTCCACGTATAAATACATTCGTAATATTTTATTTTTCATGGTACTTTTTTGTTTTCATTGCACCGATATTTATAGGAATTAGGGATAAAATATTGTTTCGAAGTTTTATTCTTATTAAAATCATTGAATTATTAATATTTTTTCTCGTATTCGTAATATATCCAACCTATGTTGCTAGAGATGTATTGCCCAACCATAATATTTTCGATGTAATATTAAACTTTATTTACTCAGTTGATATTGGCAATGCCTTCCCATCAGAACATTGTTTTTCTTCATGGAATATTTATTTACTTTACAAAAATTCTAAGAATGTAAGTCTAAAATCCAAGATGCTAGTTTTTATAATTTCTTTTTTGATATGTTGTTCAACAGTTTTCACAAAACAACACGGGATCATTGATGTTTTTGCAGCAATACTCCTGTGTGAAATAATGTGGTTGATTATAAAAAAAATGTACCAAACGGGAATAAACAAAAAACTATAGATAGAAAGGAATCTACATAGTTTACATATTCTTGAACTGAAAACACATTAGTTTCTATCGTCTATGTAGCTTAATCAATCTTATTATTTTTCCTGTCACTTATATAATCAATAATTATTTTATGTTCTGGCCATGGCAAAAATCGTTTATCTTTATTCTCCTCTTTTCTGTAAAATAACCACATATTTACGTATCCGCCCAAAAAGCATAAAAGATGTATCACCCAAAAAACAGAAAAAACAATAATCACTTTCCTAAACGCAACTACATTACGGTAAACTTCATTTTTAATAAAACTTTCTATTCTTAAAAAATAATTAAAAATAAAAAACGAAAAAAATAAAACAGAAAAGAAGAAAACTAAAAACACTTTCAAACAAATCATTCCCCTATAATTTAAAAATTCATTACTATAACTCCACGTTGTATGTCCAAAAAGAAAATTTTGTACAAGCCCACCAATTAACTCAAAAGATACACAACATAAGGCAAAAACAAAAGATATAAAAAAATTTAAAATAATTTTAAAAAATACACCCTCACTCTCATCTACATGTAAAACATTCCTTGCTTTTTTTAAAAAGAAAAAACACAATATACCTCCAATAACAAATGCTGGATCCCCAAATAAAAGGGGTTCCACACCAGTCAAGTATAAAAAATGATTATTTAACAGTTTAAATGTAGCAAGAAAATATAACACGATTAAATTCAAAGGTGGATACACCATAAAAACAAACAAAAAGTTCTTCCTAAAATTCTCCGACATATTACAAAATAAAATATGTTTATTAGATTTAGATCTAAATGTTTTAACAAAAAAATATTTTTTTCATCAAATAGAATATGAACATCGGAAATAAAACTTCGAATAATTACTCCATCATAATACCGCCTCTTAACGTTATAGAGATGCTACACATGTATCATGCATTAAACATGACGATACAAAATGTCTTTCAGCAACATTCGAAAATAAAAAAGCCCAATTATCTTTGATTTAACATTTACCTAGACTCAGAAGCATCAGATGTTGTTATTGGTACGTTCATAAAAATGCATAACGACGGATTAATCTACAAATAAATAAAAATGATCAATTGAAACTCGCAAACAACGTAGCATTATTATTGATATTTTCAATACCACCATGTGAAAGTTTGTAAACTACGTACAACCATCCGTCTCAACTATTACTATAAATTTTTGTAACCAAGATAATCTAGAATTATCTTTTGTTCTAGATACGGCAAAAACATTCTTCCTTTATTTTCTTCCTTCGAATAGAACATGCACATCTTGATCACTCCAGATCCATAATCAACCAAATACAATAGCCAAAACAAAGACAATATTACTATTAACTTCCTAGAACTACTGAAGTTATTATAAATGCTGTTATTTACGAAATCCTGCAATTTTAAAAAAATTTTATATAAAAAAGTAAAATACTGAAATTGAGACAAAAAACATTGATGACATTCTCAAACAAATTATCCCACGGTAGTTTAAAAATGAAGTTTCATAATTCCAACATTGATGACCCCAAAAATAACACTCGATCAATCCAACACACAGCTCAAAAATAGTGCACAATAGGGTGATACAAAAACATATCACAATTCCTAAAACGACTCTTAAACATTTACTGTTTAAATCGTCAACACAAAAATGCAACCTTACTTTCTTTAAAAGAAAAAAAAATAATTATAAGACCTGATGTCATTGCAACATCTCCCCACAATAAACTAGTTGGTCCCACACAATATAAAAAACCTTTAGTTAATAGATCTTGAGTAACACATATGTATAGCACGATTAAATTCAAAACAGGATAAATTACAAAAACAAATAATGCGTTCTTCTTTAAAACTTTATTCATATCATCACACTAGCACGTTTAGCTGAACCTGATAATAAAAGTACTTTCTTAATATTAACTAAATATGAACATTGATATGAATACTAATAGTAAAACTTCGAATAATTACTCCATCATAATGCCACCTCCTAACGTTACAGGAGTGCTACACATGGGTCATGCATTAAACATGACAATACAAGATGTCTTGATACGTAGAGCAAAGAACTATGATAAAGATGTTTGTTGGTATCCTGGTCTTGACCATGCCGCTATAGCCACAGAAAATAAAGTTATCGACTTCTTAAAAAAACAAGGAATAAAAAAACAAGATCTTTCAAGAGATGAATTTCTGAAACATTGTTGGGAATGGAAAGAAAAATATGGTTCAACAATATTAGATCAAATAAAAAAACTCAATTGTCTTTGTAACTGGGATAAGTTAACATTTACATTAGATCAAAAAGCATCAGATATTGTTATTGATACATTTGTAAAAATGTACAACGATGGATTAATCTATAAATCAATAAAGATGATCAATTGGGATTCACAGAACAAAACTGCACTCTCAGACGAAGAAGTTATTTACAAAGATTGTCAAGGACAATTATTCTACATAAAATATAAAATCACAGATAGTGATGAATATATAACTGTTGCCACATCTCGTCCAGAAACCATATTTGGAGACGTAGCCATTTGCGTTAATCCAAACGATGAACGTTATAAAAACATAATCGGTAAAAAAGTTATTATTCCAATGGTTGAGCGTGGAATACCGATAATTACTGATGAATATGTTGACAAGGACTTTGGAACCGGCTGTCTTAAAGTAACTCCTGCTCACGACTTCAATGATTACAAACTTGGAGAAAAATATAATCTGGAAAAAATAAATATTTTGAATGAGGACGGAACTCTCAATAGCGTATGTGGAGAATATTGTGGATTAGACAGATTTGAAGCCAGAAAACAGATTAAGACTAATCTTGAACAAAAAGGATTGCTAGAAAAGGTAGAACAATATTCAACACGTGTGGGATATTCTGAACGTAGTAATAGTATCGTTGAACCACGTTTATCGGAACAATGGTTCGTCAAAATGAAAGAATTAGCTAAACCTGCCTTAGATGTCGTTTTGAATAATGAAATAAAATTTCATCCTGACAGGTTTGTCAATATTTATAAATCATGGCTTGAGAATGTGCAAGATTGGTGCATTTCTCGTCAGTTATTGTGGGGGCACAGAATTCCTGTTTACTACTTTGGTGACAAATGTTGTGCTGCACATAACATCGAAGAAGCACAAAAAATATTTGGTTGTGACATTTCTGAAATCAAACAAGATCCTGATGTTTTGGACACATGGTTTTCAGCTGGATTATGGCCAATAATAGTCACAGATGGGTTAAAAGAACCAACAGACGATTTAGTTACAGGTCCAGACATAATATTTTTCTGGGTCGCAAGAATGATAATGATGAGCATTTATTTGAATAAGACTATTCCATTTAAAAATGTATATTTTACTGGCATTATTAGAGATTCTCAAGGCCGTAAAATGTCCAAATCACTTGGAAACTCACCTGATCCTTTGGATTTAATAAGTAAATACGGATCTGATGGTGTACGTTTTGGTTTATTATTGAGTACTCAAGCTGGAAATGATTTAAAATATGACGAACACCTGTGCAAACAAGGAAGGAATTTTTGTACAAAGATAAAGAACGCATATCGCCTTTTAGGTATTTGGGAAGAACAAGTCGGTAAAATAAATTTAGCGAATATAGAAAAAGAATATCAAGGAAGGCAATGTATTAAAAAAGATCTTATTAATTCACTTTTAAACGAAATCTCAACAACTAAAAAAGAGATGAAACAAAAATTTAGAGAATACAGAATCAACGAAGCGGCAATGATAGCTTATAAACTATTTTGGGATAGATTCTGTTCATTCTATTTGGAACAGGCTAAGCCAAAAGAAATGAGGAAAAACAATAAAACGATCATGGGAAAATTGTGTTTAATGTTTCGCAACTTGTTAGATATCTTAAGACACCCAGGACGTAGGGAAAATAGGCAGATAGATAAGATAACCGTAGAAATGTTTTATTTGATATTTTATGATTTGATGAAAATATTAAATCCCTTCATTCCAGAGATTACTAACGAATATATAGAAATACTAAACAAAAGAGGCATTGTCTATCACAACTTAGAGTTGCAATAATTATTATCTAGTATTGTCAAAGCTATATCCAATATTTTGTAACAGACTAAATAATAGATTAACCTGAGTAATATGTTTTATGGATAGTAAAGGTAAGGTTGTTCAGATTATCGGATCAGTTGTGGATGTACAATTTAGTGATAAGGAGAGTTTGCCGGATATATTAAATGCCCTTGAAATCGTGCAAGATAATGGACAAAAGATAGTCCTCGAATGCCAACAACATTGTGGAGACAATATAGTTAGGACAATATCGATGAATGCAACAGAGGGACTAGTTAGAGGGATGGAAGTCATCAATACCGGAAAACCAATACAAATGCCGATAGGAGAAGAAATAAGAGGACGATTATTCAATGTTCTAGGAGAAGCTATCGACGGTATGGAACAACCGCAAACATCAAGATCCTTACCTATCCATCGTTCTGCTCCAGAGTTTAAGGATATATCTAATAATACAGAAATATTATACACAGGAATAAAAGTTATAGATTTACTGACTCCGTACGTAAAAGGAGGAAAGATTGGATTATTTGGAGGTGCTGGTGTCGGGAAAACTGTTCTTATAATGGAACTTATAAACAACATAGCGAAGACTTACTCTGGATTATCTGTATTTGCTGGAGTTGGAGAGAGAACAAGAGAAGGGAATGACTTACTGAGGGAAATGATAGAATCTGGAGTCATCAATTACGGTGACGATTTCAAGAAGTCAATGGAGCAAGGAGAATGGGATTTTTCTAAAATCGATAGAGAAGCTCTAAAAAAATCTTTCGCTACACTGGTGTTTGGTCAGATGAATGAATCTCCAGGAGCAAGGATGAGAGTAGCATTAACAGGTTTGACTGCTGCAGAATATTTCAGAGATGGAGAAGGAGATGACCAAGGTAAAGATGTTTTGTTGTTTATAGACAATATCTTCAGATTTACTCAAGCAGGTTCTGAAGTGTCTGCCTTATTGGGACGTATGCCTTCTGCTGTGGGGTACCAGCCTACATTAGCATCAGAGATGGGAGCAATGCAGGAAAGAATAACTTCCACAAAACATGGATCGATTACATCTGTTCAAGCTGTTTATGTTCCTGCTGACGATTTGACAGACCCTGCCCCTGCAACAACATTTACGTACCTTGACGCCACAACCGTATTATCAAGAAAGGTTGCTTCTATTGGTATATATCCTGCTGTTGATCCTTTAGCGTCTAGCTCAAGGATCCTTTCTCAAGATATTGTTGGGGAAGAACATTATAATACTGCTCAAAGGGTGAAAAATATCTTACAAAGATATAAAGAATTACAGGATATCATCGCGATTCTAGGTATGGACGAATTATCTGACGAGGATAAAAAGGTTGTTGAAAGAGCAAGAAAAGTGCAAAGATTCTTATCTCAGCCATTTAATGTAGCTGAACAATTCACAGGTTTGGAAGGAGTTGTTGTCCCAATTAAAGAAACGATTAAAGGATTTAATATGATTCTTGAAGGCGAATTGGATAACCTCCCTGAAAACGCGTTTAACTTGGTAGGTACCATAGATCAGGTTATCAAAAAATCAAAAAAATAGTGGCATTTTACTATTACTACATAGAGGGTTATCGATGTAGGGGGATATCATTTCGTAAACTCCACTAAAAATGTGTAAGTTGGACACAACAACTTCAAAATTCACCCACTCAATAAAATAAAAATAAGCAACGAACGAAAAAAAAAGAAACTCCAGGCGAAAATCGCCACGGACCTCACAACACTATTTACCCACTCTCATTCAGTCACCTCAACGCTTTCATCTATGGGACCCTGCACATCTCCCGGCACACACGCGTTCGCACAGCCAATACTAAACTCACGAAAAGCCTCTTCTGCCTCACCTGCAACTTTCTTCGTTTCTTCATCTAATACTTCACCTGACTCATTCCCTAACGCCTTATCAATTAAAGCAGCTAAACCACTCACATCAGGACCAGAACTATTACCATAAACAACCACAATACCCTGTGCTGCTAACGCTCCGCAAACGAAACGTTTTACTTTACTTGTCTTCATAACTGTAATCTCTAACAACCACAGCAATAATATAAATAAACAAATAAATAAAACAAAAATTTTTAGAACAATTTTAACGAATTCATACCATGAATTATTGTAAATATGGAATTAGTCTAAGAATAAAAGTGATAGATATTAAGATATTCTCACAAGACGTGTTAGATCTATAAAATCACTTATTTTTAATTGCTCAGGTCGCAATGTTAACAAATTCCTTATTTCATGTAAGTCATCACTATCAATATTTTTTAAATAAGGATTAAGAGAATTTTTTATAGTTTTTCTGCGTTGATTAAAAGACAAATGAACTACATTATCGAACACATGTTCATCACAATCTAATTTATCCACATTATTCCGTGTTATTCGAATCACAGTCGATATAACATTTGGCTTCGGATAAAAGTTAATCGAATCAACATCGAATAGTATTTCTGAATCGTAATACGCCTGTAATAAGACGCTGGGAATACCATATTGTTTACATCCTGGTTTTGCAACAAGTCTTTCTGCTACTTCCTTCTGCAACATACATATAACTTGTTTTACAACATCTCGGTGATGAATTAATTTGAATATAAATGGACCTGTTATGTTGTATGGCAAATTTGTAATAAAATTAATATTTTTACCGTTCCAAAATGTAGAATAATTGATGTCTAATACATCACATCCAATTATCTTATTTGAAAACGAAGGATATCGCCGAGCCAATTTTACTGCTAGTGATTTATCTTTTTCTATCAAATACAAATTTTTGCACCCATTTACCAAAAACTTAGTTAATGCTCCATAACCAGGACCTACTTCAACGACCAAGTCATCATCTCCAACATGTAATTCACCAACTATTCTCTTAGCAATTTCATCGTTTATCAAAAAATTTTGTCCCAATTGTTTTATTGGACGATGTTTCATTGCTCCCCCTGTTGGACTCGAACCAACGACCCTTTGATTAACAGTCAAATGCTCTAACCAACTGAGCTAAGAAGGAATCTTTATAATAATATTATAAATGATTAGTGATTTTATAAAGAAGAAATTAAAAGGTAAAGACATAATCTGTGGAATTTTAGGAATATCATTTTTTTTTGTGTTATCTTACTTAACAAACACCGATTATCGTAAATGGAAGCGAATAAATTTTTTTATAAATAAAAATACTCAAAGGATATACATAAACGAAAGGACAACATTAGATGAGTTATGCGACATCTTAGTCAAAAACAATATAGTAAAAAACGTTGATGATTTTAAATCTTGCTGGGATATAAGGAGATGTGGGCGATTTTTATGTAGGAAATATTCAAAGTCGCCAACAGTAAAACCGGGATCTTACATTTTGAAAACAAATTCAACAAATGAAGATGTTGTAACAAAATTAAGATCTGGGACGCAAGATCCTATATCGTTGAGGATCCCGCAATTAGATACAAAAAAACAGTTCAGTGAATATGTTTCAAAACATTTGATGATGCGATCCGCAGATCTGTTAGAAGTTCTCAACGATGACAAATTTTTGAAACAATTTAATACAGATAAAAATCACATAATGAACACAATCATTTCTAATACGTACAGTTATTATTGGAATATATCACCTCAACAACTAGTCGTTAAACTAACCAACGAATATAAAACTTTTTGGAATTCTAATAGGTTAACAAAAGCGAAAAATATAGGACTTTCTCAAGATGAAGTTATGATATTGGCATCTATAGTCGAGAAAGAAATAGCCAATATTGATGAAGCTTCTACTATTGCTGGAATTTATATGAATAGACTTCGGAGAAAAATGCGATTAGAAGCAGATCCAACACTCCAATATGCAATAAAGTATGAGTATAACAATAATGCGAACTGTTCAAATTTTCACACTTTAAAGTCGGAATATAACACATATTACAAAAGGGGGTTGCCATGTGGTGTTATAACGACACCTTCAACTGTGTGCATCGATGCTGTTCTTAACTACAAACACCATAACTACCTATATTTCGTTGTTTCTGAAGATAAAAAACATCACATATTTTCAGAAGGATATGACGATCACTTGCGACATGTAAGAAGGTACAGGAAACATAAAAAATAAGAGGGATTATTTTAATTATTGGGGTAAAGTGATGTATAATGATCATTTTGACACTTTATTCTAGAAAAGTTTTTCCATTCTTTTAAAGAGTGTTTTTTGTTTTTATATCTTGTTAATTTAATTGGTAAATCTTATACTTTTCAATATTTCACTAAGTGTAAGATTTATTAGGCAATTATTTCTCTAGATTAGCACATTAAGAGCCCATTCAGAAAAGAACATCAAAAAAAATCGAATCATAAGTAAAACTAGTGTAAATATCAGACTATAAATGCATAATATGTCTTATGTGGTCGCGTGGCCGAGCGGTTAGGCGGGAGTCTGCAAAACTTTGTACAGTGGTTCAAATCCGCTCGCGACCTCATATATCCGAGTGGCGGAATTGGTAGACGCGTCGGTCTCAAAAACCGATGATAGCAATATCATGTCGGTTCGATTCCGACCTCGGGTACATATTTTGTTTTTTTTATTAAATAGTTTTGAATAGTATAGTTGTAAAGAAACGTAAATTGCCTGTTAGGATCGCTTCAAAAGTTGAGGAACCTTATAGGGTTAACGAGAAAATAACGGGAGATCGTGTAAGATTAGTATGTGATGGTATCGAGTCGAGGGAATGTAGTTTGAAAGAAGCATTACAAGTAGCAAGTGATATGAACCTTGATCTTGTGGAGATTTCTAGAAACAGTAATCCACCTGTTTGTAAAGTATTAAACTACTCAAAGTTTAAATATCAACAAAAAAAGAAACAAAAAGAGGTAAAGTTGAATGCTTCGAAGAATTCGGTAAAAGAAATAAAATTGGGGCCTAACATGGGCGAACATGATTTTGAATTTAAACTTAGACATGCCATCGAGTTTTTAAATAGTAAATGTGTTGTAAAAATGTACATACATTTTGTCGGAAGAACTATGTGTTTTAAAGATAACGGAGAGATTTTACTAAGAAGGTTTATCGAGGCTTTAAAAGATTACGGCAAAGTTGAAAAGGAGCCTCAAATGGAAGGAAAAAGAATGTTTATGGTTATATCACCAAAAAGTAAGTTATGATTGTCATGAAGAGATTAGCAAGTATAATATTTTTGTTACCTTTTACATTAAATTTGGAAGATCATCACAAGAACTATTTCATGTATGGAGGAGACCTAGGAGGAGGTGTGACGTGGGTAGTTCCACCAATTAATTGGGGTGGTAATATTGCATTTAGGCTTGAATATGTTCGTTATGGCAAAAAAATACTTGGATATAACGCCGGTGGAGGATTACAGTATCAGCCGGGAGGACATTCCGGGGGATTTGCTCAATACGTAAATTTTCAGTTGTTTGGGGGTTTTGTTTTTTTATTGAAAAGTTATAGAAAAGGATCATTGAACAAAGTAGATATCAGAACGAATTTGTTATATAACCCTTTGATAAAAAGTTTCGACAAAAATTTTAAAATAAAGACTATTGGATGTGGTGGACTTGACTTGAGCGTAAACTTTTTGCTCAAAAATGGAATGTATTTAGGTGGAGGAATTCAATTAGTTGATAAATTAACCAACAGTAGTAGTTTCTCTTGGTCAAAGGATCATATATTCGGGAGATTAATTCCCAGGAGATACATTCTATTTTTCAAGATCGGCGGATATGTAGATTTTGATAAAAGTGTAGATGATTTCCTTCTCGACGAGGAGATAGACTTTGAAGTTGATTAAATTTTGAAATGCGGTTTATATTGTGTTCAATATTTTTTATTATTTGTAGCAGTGAGAATAGTAAGAATGAGGAATCTATACACGATAAAATAATACGATTAGAAGCAAAAGCAGAGAAGTCATGTAAAAAAAAAAATTTTAATGAAGCAGCAGATATCTATGGCGAAATTGTCCCATTAGTTTTGAGTACCGACAAAGTAATTGATATAAAGATCAAAAGAGCTGATTGTTATTTTGACAACAAAGATTGGCAAATAAGTGAAATTTTATATTCCGCGTTAGTCAATACATACAAATCTTTAAAATTTAACAAGGATGTAATGTATAAACTCATTAAATCTACGTATAATCTGATTCCACGTAATGAAGAGTGTGACATTTCGAAATGTGACAAGGTAATAAAATTGGTTGATGAATATAACGAAAATTTTGGTAAAGATGATTACTTTACGGATATTTCATCTGAAATGTTCAAAAAAAAACAAAAAAAAGCAGTAAAGAATCTGAAAAATTATTACGATGATCATGAATATAAATCCGTCATATTCCTTTGTGATGAATTCACAAGGCAGTATACGATATCTGAATATTCCGATATCGTAAGGTTTACACGATTGGAAGCAGAATGTAATATTTTTATTAAGGAAAATGGTAAGTACAAAGGTGATGATGTTAACGTATACAACGACGGTGTGAATCTTTTGTTGAAAATTGAAGAAGAAGAACGGTATTGTAGTAAGAAGGACAATAAAAAACTTGGTTCTTACCGAAAGAAAATAGAGAAAATAATTAATAGATTCAAATAATCATCTGAAGACATAGAGTAATAGAGTATAAAGACAAGAACAAGAGAAAAAAACAAATTAAAAGACGTGGTGACGAGTTTATCTTGATTGAAGATTAAGTAATTTATCATTCAAAATTTTATACTTTTCTAAATAATCACAGAACGTAGAGTTGTAATAAATGTTAGACTTTAGATATCGACAAGTTATTGGATTTATTTAGATCACCTCATACGTCAATTTTTACAGAAAATCACCCCTTGATAATAATGTTAAATTTTGTCATTTTATTGGTATTACAACACGACATCTTGTATCCACAGGAACAACATCAATTTTTAGCCATCTGTTAAAGTACTTGAATGTATCACGACTTATATTACACTCTTTGCAAATATCGTCAATATGCATTCCATTAAAATTTCTAAATGTTAACTTTATTTTTGTTTTTTTCGTTTTTTTTATACATTTTCCTAAAACAAGTTTATACACAATTAGTTGATATATATACGATGGACATTGATGTAATTGTATTGTTTTCTTTTTTTTATTAATTTTATTATTTCTTATGTATTTTTTTGTACCTCCCAATCCTCTGTTATGGGCAACAACTGCCCAAAACCAACTCCCTAATACAGAATAATTGTCTTTTATGTACCTTATAAAACCATAAGTTGATTGTTCTATGTGCATCCTTTCGTCAACTTTATCATTCACTATCAATTTAACGCACTTAGAAGTAATTGGTCTAAACTGCCAAAAACCTATATCTTCCTCATTTGTGACAACATCTGACTTACATCCGCTCTCCAATATCATTATGTATTTTAAATCTTTTGGTATACCATTATCCTTTAATATTTTTTCAATAACAGGAAGATATAATTTCGCTCTACGTGTTATCATTTTTAAGACCTTTTCACTTTTAAACATCCTATTTATTTTGTCTCTTATATTTTGCCTATATTTTTCATTTATTTTTACAACCGTGTCGACTATCTTTATTTTTGAAGGAACTTTTACTTTTATTTCATTAAACAGACAGGTACATATGATTGCAAAAACATATAAATTCTTGAAAGTCATGTCACAATATAAACACCGTTAACTAATAGCTAATACATAAGAAGAAAAACATTCTAAACAATAGTAACAGAATATGTTTATTTTAAAAAATTAAGGAAACTTATAACATTTTGAATAAACATGAATATGGATACTCCAAATGATCTTGTTAAGTATTTTGATGAACATGTGTCAGATATTTTATCAATATTGAAGAAAGAATTATCTAAAATAAGAGCAGGTAAAGCAGATCCGACTATGTTACAAGGAATTAATGTTTTGTACTACGGAAACATGACTCCATTGTCTCAAATAGCGGCAATCAATATTGTTGATATTTATACCATAGAAGTAAAGCCTTGGGAAAAGAAAATGTTGCAGGAAATAGAAAAAGCAATAAACATGAGTAATCTTGGACTTACTCCACAGAATACTGGAGAAACTGTAAAAATAATCGTTCCTCCTATGAGTGAAGAAAGACGAATCAGTCTTGTCAAAATGGCAAAACAAGAAGTAGAAAAAGGGAAAGTTATGGTAAGAAATCTTAGGCAGGAATGCAGAGAAAAATTGAAAGGTTTGCAAAAGAATGGAATGTCTGAAGATACGGTGAGGAAAATCGAGACAGAAATACAAATTGCTACAGACAAGTACACAAAAGTCATAGATAATGTACTTGTTGAAAAAGAAAAAAATTTAAAAAATGTAAATGATAAATAAAAGTATGAGTGATGTTAATGACAAATTTCAGGCAGTAAAAGTGACAATAGATGGGCTGGAAAAAGAATATGGTAAAGGTACCATAATGAAATTGAATGATGGTAGTGTTGGCGATATTCCATGTATTTCGACCGGATCAATGTGTTTAGATATTGCGCTTGGAATTGGTGGTCTGCCAAGAGGGAGGGTCGTCGAAATATATGGTCCAGAATCATCTGGGAAGACGACATTGAGTTTACAATGTATAGCTGAAGCACAAAAAAATGGAGGAATAGCAGCTTTCATAGATGCTGAATATGCCTTCGATAAGGTATATGCTGAAAAATTAGGAATAGATCTCGATAGACTCTATGTGTCACAGCCAGATAATGGAGAACAAGCACTTGAAATAGCTGAACGATTGATAAGATCTAGTGCTATAGATGTGTTGGTTGTCGATTCTGTGGCTGCTCTGGTCCCAAAAGCTGAATTAGAAGGAGATATGGGAGATAATAGAGTTGGAGTTCAAGCACGACTCATGTCTCAAGCTTTGAGAAAGTTAACAGGAGTGATAAGTAAAACGGGCTGCGTATGTATATTCATAAACCAACTTAGGGAAAAGATCGGTGTTATGTTTGGTAATCCCGAAACGACAACAGGTGGAAATGCTCTAAAATTCTATTCGTCTGTTAGGTTGGATATTCGACGTATTACACCGATAAAAGATGGTAAGGGTAATATGCTTGGCAATAGAACAAGGGTAAAAATTGTTAAAAATAAGGTTGCTCCACCATTTAGAGTTGTTGAATTCGATATAATATATGGTGAGGGTATCTCTAAACTAGGGGAAATCGTTGATATGGGTGTTGAGACTGGTGTAATACAAAAGAGTGGATCGTGGTTTTCTTACAATGGGAATAAACTCGCCCAAGGACGTGATGGAGTAAAGGACTTGCTAAAAGTTGATAAAGGATTAGCTGAACAAATAGAAAATCAAGTAAGAAGTAAGATAGATGGTAACGCAAGCATAATAGAACAAGCGTCACGAAATATTGTAAGTGATAATGTTGTACTTAATGATAAATCGGATAATGAGTCAACTGATATTGGGAAATGCTAAGAATCTTTACATTAATACTCATTTCCTTTACCATTTCAATAAATGGTACGTTAATTAATGGTACGCGATCCGGTAGTCGTTCATACAATTCTCGAGATAATGATCCTTATTTAGCATTCAAAAAGAAAAAGAATTTCAAAAAAAAACATAAGGTTAAAAAAAATAAGATACTAAACATTGAATCCTACAAAAAGCATGCGATATGTTTATCGTGGGGAGGAATTTGTTTGAATACATTGGTAAATGCATTCAAAATTAGAGAGGGTCGTCATTGCAAATCATTACTGTATTTTTTAAGAACGTCAGTTGGATATAAATACCAAATCAATGAAAAATGGGCCATTGTTGGTAAAGTAACTGTGTTTGGAGACCGTGGGCATGTTGAACGTTTTTTTGCACCACCTTGTGAAAATCTTTTTATTTTTAATTTTGGCGGAGGGATCGAAAGGTATTATCACAAAACTAGTTCTGGTAGTATAATTGGTTTTAGTATATTAGTTAATCTATTATACGCAGGAACTTATGGAGATGTATGTGGATATGGATATTATGGAGATTTCCCACTTAGCACATTTTGGTGGACGAATTGGGGTTTAAACGTGACGATTATTCCATTTTTAGTAAAAATTCAAAATTGGAATATAAGAATAGTTACTGGATGCATAGATTTGAAATTTCTTTGTGGCGCTATTGATGATGCTATTAATAACAGAAATGATAATTTTAAATGTTTAATATCTTGCCTTTGGCGTAATATCGGAATAGAAATTGGTAGAGAATGGAGCTTCGGATAAATTAAGAGTTTGTAACTAATTCAGTTGAATAGATATAAAAATATGAGATACAACATAATCACATACGGAAATGACATATTACGTAAAGTAAGCATTGATGTTGATAAGAGTATTGATGTTAAAAAATTATCTGATGATATGTTTGAGACAATGTATGATGCTAATGGCGTAGGGTTAGCTGCCCCTCAAATCGGTAAAAATATTCGAATGTTCGTCGCCGATTTAAGTCATTGGCACAATGATTATGGAATAAAAAAGTTGGTAGCTATTAATCCTCTACTAACGTTTATCGAAAATGATGAAATTATCATCGAAGAAGAGGGATGTTTAAGTATCCCTAATTTATCTGCTGAAGTACCAAGGAAAAAACATGTAACAATAAAGTATTATGATTTAGAATGGAATTTACACGAAGAAAAGTTTGAAGATATGGCAGCACGTGTTATACAACATGAGACGGATCATTTATACGGAAAAATGTACATCGATTATATAGAAAGAAATAAAGACATTGAACAATATTTAAGACATACTTAACCGCTAGCGAATTAACTGAAATACTCTTGACAACGTACAGTTATTGCGGAATATTGTAAGTTCTGGGATATTTATGGTTTTTCATTCAGTTTTTGTGTAAACTTAATAACTATAAATATCGACAAAATAGTAAATAGTTACTTTAGATTACAAATATGTTTGGTGGTCTAGTGTCGTTTGTAAGGTGTGGATGTCTGGTATGTTTAGTTATACTAAGTTTTGACATATTTGGTACATATAAGGAAGGAAAACGACAAACAATAAAGGTACTTGGACTAGCTGATAAAGTTGTTATATCTGACCACTGTTCCATTGTAATAAGGATTTCTGAAGTAGGATCATGTCTTCAGACAGTTGTAAATAAAATTGAAAGAACGAAAAATAGTGTAATGAGTTTTATTTCAGAAAATGGTATTGAAAAATCTTTAATAACTGACCTTGGCAATAACGTTGAAGACAAAGTTAAATACGTCGATAATGTAAACTTAAATTTTAGGTACAATGTTACATCTACGATAAAATTTGAAACAGATGATGTTGAAAATATGAGAGATAAGTGTACATCACTTTATAAATCGTATCCAAATGTACACGTTGATATAAATTATTCGTGTAAAAATTTTGACAATATTAGCCATCAGTTGATTGAAAGTGCAGTATCAGATGCACATGAAAGAGCTGAATTAATAGCTAGGGTATCAAAACTTAAATTAACTAAAGCACTTAGTATAACAACACGTAAGATAAACATATTAGACGCTGACAATTATTCTGGTGAATGGAACGATGGAGAACGTTCTTACAAAAAAAGAGTAAGATTAGTAGTTGATGCTACGTATTCGTGTGAATAATGTTTACGACAAAAACAATTGGAAATAGAGGTGAAGTCTTGGCCACTCAATATTTATTAAAAAACAAATTTGATATTATTGCGAGAAATTATAGATATAAACGTGATGAAATAGATATAATAGCGAAGAAAACAACGTGTCTGTACTTCATTGAGGTTAAGTACAGAAGTAGTGATAGATTTGGATTCCCTGAAAGTTTTGTATCTTTCAATCAACAGAGTAGAATAAAAGAAGCAGCAAATGAATTTATCATATCGAGTGGATGGGATGGTAATATTCGTTTCGATATCATTTCAATAGATTGTACTAACAAAATAACACATATTAAAGATGCCTTTTAAATATAATTTTTATTGTTCTGCCATTGTGTCATGTAATTCACTTGGAACAATAGGAGTTAATAACGAATTATTGTATAAGATTCCAGATGATTTAAAAAACTTCAAAAAACTCACAATGGGACATTATGTCATTGTTGGCAAAAATACATACGAATCAATTCCTAACCGTTTACCAGGGAGGAAAATACTATTGATGACTTCTAATAATAACTATAAATGTTATATTCACGATGACATCAAAATATTTCAAAATCCCACAAATGTAATGGATTTTGTTGAAAATAAAAAAGAGAATGAAGTTTTCGTAATTGGTGGAGCATCTGTATATGGGCAATTTTGGAAATATATAAACAGGATATACATGACGTATATCTTTGATGATAAACCTGGCGACTCCTATTTTACGATCGATAAACCAGAACAGTGGAGTACTGCAATAATCTCAACTAACAAATTCAATGACTTAAAATATGAATACAGAATAATGGACAGAAATCTAGTTTAATTTGGTGTCATTAACATTGGCTGTCATTATTGTGAAGTGGTTTTAGTTAAAAAATCTTGTTTGAAGGAATTATCTTTGGATTATTTATCTATAAAAAAACAATGATTATATGCATATTAACTGTTGCTATACTCGAATGCCATTTATATTATCAAACGTCTATAAAATAACTGATTTAGGAGAAAGATATGTCAATTTTCAAAAATAGTGAGAATGAAAAGATTGCATAGAATAGTAATCAAGAGAGTAAACACAGATTATTTTCCACATGAAGAAGAACAAATGATAGTAGTATTTTGTGAAAAACATTGAATATACTTCAAGATAGATGTGTTTTTTTTCCTATCTCCATTTAGCTTCGATTCCTCATACACGTATTAGTTCAATAACTACATAGAAATTACCGATAAAAGCTGTTCTGTGTGGAAATGTTTATGTAAGTTTACAGAAAATACTATTTTCTCACCACTATTGGAACCTGGAATAGGAACTGTATGGAGTTGTTATTGTAGAGAATGTAATAAAAATAGTGGAATACACCATTGTGGAAAAGTAATGTTAATGCTCCATTTAATTGAATGTTCGAAAACAATATTCACATTTTTTGACTAAGAAATTTTATTTATAATGCTACCATAGTGTGATTTTATTTATAATGTTATTATGGATTAGTTATGCGTAGGTTTGGTATTTTTTCTTACTACTTCGCTTCTGGAGTGGTATTGTTGTCGATATTTGGTGGTCCATATTATGGATTGGAAGAGGATTCTGTACCTCTTGGAGTAGGTTCTGGAGAACCTGAAAATAATGAAGTGTATAAAGGGACGAAGAGTGTTGAATCGCTGGTAGAATTGGGCAATAATGATAGCCTAAAAAAAAAAGACGTGATAAACGTTAAAACCAATGTGGTAAAGAGTGAAGGAGAGATTATAAAAGGGAAAATAGGGGGAAAGGAAGGACCTATACTAGTAGGATTAAATAATATAGGTGCTACTTGTTATATGAATGCAGCTTTACAATGTTTATCAAATACTGAAAGTTTAACAGAATATTTTCTTACAAAGTACAAGGAAAAACCGCAAAATGAGATGGCAAATGAATATTATAGGCTAGTGTTAAATTTGTGGAATAGGGTTAATAATAACGGTTCGGTTAGTCCGTCTAATTTTAAAGAAGTATTGAGTAGGAAAAATCCTTTATTTAAGGGAATAGCTGCAAATGACTCGAAGGATTTGATGATTTTCTTAGTGGAGAAATTTCATGAGGAATTAAATCAAGTAGATGGAAGTGGTATTGGTGATGATGGTAATTTAAATTGTCAGGATCAGCTTAACGAACAGACGATGCTTGAGTTGTTTTTTAAAAATTTTCAGAACAATTTTAAATCTATAATATCGGATTTATTTTATGGAGCAATAGAAACAAAAAGTCAATGTTTGAACTGCAAATTAGTTAAATACAATTTTCAAGTTTGTAGCTTTTTAGAATTTCCTTTGGAGGAAGTTAATAAGTATTGTTGTAGTTGTGGGAAAAGACCATTATTTAATTATGGCAGAACGAATCCAGATGTTGATCTATATGAATGTTTTGATTATCATAAAAAAATGGATCTGATGAGTGGAGAAAATCAAATGTATTGCAATATATGTAAGGGATCATATGATGCTTATTATTCTACAAACCTTTATTTTGCTCCAAATAATCTAATTATTTATTTAAATAGAGGGAGGAACGCGGTGTATAATTGTAAAGTTAATTTTCCTGAAGTGTTGAATTTACGTAATTATGTTTCGTGTGGGAATACTGTCTTTGAATTATATGCTGTTATTTGCCATTTAGGACCTAGTTCTATGAGTGGGCATTTTGTGGCTTATTGTAAAAATAAGATGGACAATAAATGGTATTTATATAATGATGCAAATGTTACAGAATGCACTCGATTTCATCAGTATACAGAAGGTATGCCTTATATTTTGTTCTATAAAGCGTGTAAAAATCCTTGAAACTAGTGTATTTTAATATGTTATCGGGAGGGAGTGTTTCGTCTATTTTTTTGTGAAGGTTTCTTATATCTAAGTTGGGATGCTGTGCAAATTCGACGGAGGATTCTTTAAGAGACTCAAATTGTAATAAAATATCGTAACGTTAAATGTTGATTGTAGTTTTATTGTCATATATTTTATATTTTTTTTGATTTTTTAGCAAAATCTTCGATGGTAAAAGCACTGATATTGCTTTTTGTTGAAATATAAAAAATGTAGTCTTGTAATTTTCTATTTTAAATTTTGGATTAATATCAACTTTATTAACGGCAATTATAAAGTCTTTTTACTTCCTTTTATAATATCAACTGCCACTCATGAATGTGAAAAATGTCGACAAAATAACATAATTTATATCTCCTATGTTTTTCTGCATCTGTAAATATCACGCGTATTCCCAACTGTATCAGAAACCATGATAGACCCATCATCTTTTAATGAGCATTTGGAATTGATGATTCACCTATGTTTGAGATTCCAAATATTGACTATAGAATATTCTTCGACAAGACTGGGTTTATATAGAAAAAAGAATAACTAAAGAACTTCGATAATAATCTGAAATACTTAGCAAAATGATCTAAAATTGCACAATTCAGAATTTGCACAGTCGGCAAAGAACGTGAATCTATTATTTGAAAAATTTTGACAATAATTATTTTATTAAAATTTTACTATTATCATAATATGGACAAGCTAAAAAGTGTTATGTTTAATTTGACTAAAAATGTAATATTTAAAAATGTTCCTCTCGTGATAATTTGTAGTCAAACTTATCCATATCATAACACAAAAGTGGGGGAAAACAACGATTCAAATCAACAATTAATAACCGGACATCGAGATTCAGAAGATGATGTTTCATCAATTTCTGATGCCGATTCTACCACTAATGAATTTAAAAAAAATATTTGCATTTTAGAAGATCATATTTTTGAGTATTTTGTAAAAGGATATAAAATTAAAAAAGATCCTGATTTTGACAAAAAAATGATTACTGTTAGGTTACTTTTGACTGCTGAAGAGTGTAGTGATTTTATTAAACTGTGTAGAAACAACAAGTTTAATGTAAAATCAAAAAAAAATGAGAACAACGAATATTGTTTTTTCATCAATGTTGATAAAGTAACGTATTCTATAAAAATCGTTAATAAAGATAAATATTTAAGCTGTACGTTATACAAAGGGGAAAAAAAGATAATTAAAGTGTCATCCGATTTCCGTGATGATAAAGAAAAACATGGATATTACAAAAATGGTAAACTTTGGCTCCGTCCAAATCACGAAAAAGATGGAATTACTATAGAAAGTATCGCCAGACATTACTTAGATTACCATAAAAAATCTTTAGAAGAAATGGGAGAAAGTATTTGTGATAAATATGGTAATTATTGATACTGGATCATCCTATTTTGTTGACGTATTGTTATAAACTGTTCAATAATTTTTATGAATCAATGTATAATATTTCCAAAAATTGCATTAATAAACAGTATAAATTTTATCTCATTTGATTTAACACCGTTAAAAATAAGATAGCTCGATGATGACAATGTGACATTCACTGGAAAAATTTGTCCACTTTATATTATGAAATGTTCTAGAAATTTCTTTATAAATGGTAATTTTCTAAAAATTTATTTATTCATTTACTATGGTTTAAGGGTTACAATTAGGAACAAATAAAATAAGACGCTTCGTTTGTGGAGTATTGACAGCACAAAGTATTATAACTGTTTATGAGAATTGTGGGGATTTTTGCAAGAGTATGAATTATCAACAGATTATCAACCCTCAACCGTCCCATAATGAGCCAGGTAATCAAGGATACAAGCATGGTGATGTTCATAAATTAGAGAATTGTATTTTAGATTACCTTGTACAATCGAAGGTAGAATGTTCATCTTTCAATGTTTCTAATGTATTGACTACAATGGGATTGTTTTTAAATGTTTAAGAAACCAATGAATGTGTTGATTTGTGTGAGAACAGTGATGTTAAAATAGAGGTAAAAAAACAAGATTGTGATAATGTTTCTTTTAGTGTTGGGAACGGAATGTATGAAATAGATATATTCTGGAATAAATCGAATGCTGATTTTCTTTTGCTTAGAGGATTAAAAAAGATTGTGGAAGTATCGTGTGTTTTTAATGCTGATATTTGTGGCGAAGAAAGTGGGTATTATAAGAATGGGAAAATTTGGATTCGTTCAGGAACTGAATTATGTAAAGGTGAGGTAAACAAAATTATTACTCATCTATTGAAATATCATAACAAGCAGTTAGACAAAATAAGTGGAGATATTGTAGAAATTTTCAAGTTAATTTTGGGAGAAAAAGACAAGTCTAATGCGAAAGATGTTCTGTAATGTAGTTATTTATCGTACTTACGAACATATATTTTATCATTTTTATTTATTAGCTTTAAGGTGTAAATGAGGTTATAGTGTACGTTGCTTAATATAGTTTCAATTGTATTCAAGTTTTTTTTCGAGATATTTTTGTTTTATTTGTATTGTCATTACATTGCAGTTGTGGGAACTAATAAGATGGGACGTTTCGTTTTTGAGGCGTTAGCAGCACAAGGCATTGTGACTGTTTATGAAAATTGTGACTATTTGACTAATGGCGCTAAAGGTTTGGGTACTGACAACCAGTTTGTTAATAGTGAGGAACAATCTATCGTCAGAGAGGAGCAGTTTATTGTCAGAAAGAACATTCAGAAAGATGAACAATCTGTCATTTGTAAACTAGAAGATTATTTTCTCAAATATTTTGTGGGAAATCAATCAAGAGGAACTTCTGCTACAGCATTGATCACTATTGGATTGTTTTTACGCGCTCAAGAATGCGAGGACTTCATTAAATGGAATGCAGAAAACAATGTTAAACCAACGATAGAAGATAAAAAGGATTTTAGTGTAGTCTTTAATTTTAATAATGGGGTATATAAGGTGATTGTTCTTTATGGAGGCGAACATGGACGTTTAGAATTTACTTTGTACAAAAAAGGTAATGAAGTGGTCAATGTGAAGTCAAATTTTCATGGGCTTAACAATTGTGGATATTTCAAAAATAATAAAAGGTGTTTCAATGGCTGGAATAAAGACAACGGGAGTCCTGAGGTGGGAGGTGTTGTTGAGCATTATTTAAAAGATCATAGAGAGACGGTAAATATGATAGGAAGTGATATTGTAAATAAATATGAAGAATTTGCCAAGGAAATAATACCTTAGTTACACAGCTATGTCTCCTTTTATTGTGGGATGAGGGTTGTAGTCGCTAATTTTGATATCATCATAGTTGAATGATGATATGTCAGTTACGTTTCTCGTTATTTGCAGTTGTGGTAATTTTCTTGGAGTTCTTAGTAGTTGTTTCTTCATCTGTTGAAAATGATTTTTGTATATATGGATATCGCCAAATGTGTGAATAAAATCTCCAACTTGTAGTTCACAGACATGAGCGATCATGTGTATTAGTATTGAATACGAAGCAATATTGAATGGAACACCTAAAAAAACATCAGCACTCCTTTGATATAGTTGACATGATAATTTACCGTCACTTACATAAAACTGGAACATAACATGACATGGGGGTAAAGCCATTTTGTCGATATCTCCAACATTCCATGAATTAACGATTAAACGCCTTGATGTGGGGTTATTTTTTATTTGTTCAATTACATTTGCTATTTGATCAACAACACGTCCATCACAACATTTCCATGATCTCCACTGTGAACCATAAATCGGCCCCAAGTCTCCATATTCATTTGCCCATTCATCCCATATTGTAACACCATTGTCGTTTAAGTACTTAATATTAGTATCTCCACGTAAAAACCATAACAATTCATATACTATCGACTTTAGATGAAGTTTTTTTGTAGTTAATAAAGGAAATCCATTTGCAAGATTAAAACGCATTTGATATCCAAAAATGCTTCTAACTCCAACACCTGTTCTATCGTCTCTATCTTTACCATTTTCAAGAATATATTCTGCTAAATCAAGATATTGCTTCATATTTGATAGATATCGAATTGTTTCCTAAATACACTGTGAGAACACCAATTGCTAATTATCACTAATAGACAATTCCTATCCCTTAACAAGGTACTGTCACTGAGTATTATTTTTACAGTGATATAATGCTAACGTTTTTTTACTACTATTCTACCATAGACATAAACATCAACATACAACACATTTAATCTTGGATTTATTTATATTAGTGATATGTTGGGTATGAGGTATATGAAAAGGTGTTTTTTAGGCGTTGCATTTTTTTCTGTCGTGTTTTGTGGATTTTATCCATGCAATAAGACTTCAGATGATAGTAAGAGAATTTTGAGTGGTAAGATTCCAGGTAATAGTAGCGATGATCATACTGAAGAAAAAATTGCAGTTGAAAAGCCGGTAATAAAAGCTGTAGTAGTTTCTACTGGGGCTCTTAATCCCATTCATAACGGACATCTTTACGAATTAGAGTTGGCATGTAACAAATTAAAGGAAAACGGATTTGAGATTATAAAGGTTATACTTTCTCCTTCGAGTGATGCTTACTTGAAACATAAAGGTAATCCGTATTTTAAACATGATATTCGGCTACAGATGTGCAATGTTGCTATTGAGCATTTTAAGAATGTAGAAGGTGGCGTTTTTAGTCGTTTTGAATCGACAGATTATGAGGAAAAAACAAAGGGGAAGCTGTGTGGACATCCTGATTTTGATGAAGTTTATGATCATTTTGAAAAGGAATACAAAGATTGTGTCGTTTTTTATGTTTGCGGTAGTGATCACTACGAGAAATGTAAAAGTACTCTTAGCGGAATGAATTTTGTTTGCGTAGGACGTTCGGGAAGCAAAATGAAAAAAATTAAACCTGCTGAAGGCAAGTATCAATTTTGTGTAGAAGTGGAAGAAAATAAATTTAGTGATTTGAGCTCGACCAAAGTTAGGGATCAATTGGTTTTAAAGGATGGCAAGTATTCATTTAAAGAGGGTTGGAAAGAAAGTTTAAAAACATATGTAGCTCCAGAAGTATTGGAAATAATGGAGCAAAATTTAAGTTCTATGGTTATACCTGTTAAAAAGTAAAATGAGATGTTATTAACATCTATTTTGTCAAATTCAACAAAATTTAAACTTATCAGTGTTTTCTGCTATATCATATTTAACTAAGGTGTCGCATAACTCATCTAATGTTGTCCTTTCGTTTATGTATATCCTTTGAGTATTTTTATTTATAAAAAAATTTATTCGCTTCCATTTACGATAATCGGTGTTTGTTAAGTAAGATAACACAAAAAAAAATGATATTCCTAAAATTCCACAGATTATGTCTTTACCTTTTAATTTCTTCTTTATAAAATCACTAATCATTTATAATATTATTATAAAGATTCCTTCTTAGCTCAGTTGGTTAGAGCATTTGACTGTTAATCAAAGGGTCGTTGGTTCGAGTCCAACAGGGGGAGCAATGAAACATCGTCCAATAAAAAGACTGTTTTATTAATAAATAAAGACAAATTTTACTGTAAAAACACCTTAATTAAAGTATTACCTGATCCTTTATGCTCTGATGATACTTTGTGTTAAACTGCGCTTTGTGATAAAAAACAACCTAACATTTATTATACTTCAGACCAATCAAAACATAACAACCGTAAAATAAATAATATTCTACCCATTCCGAAAAAGACATATACAATGCAACACTCTAAACCAAATATTAAAATAGAACTAAAGAAGTTTACCACTTGTCGTCCATATAACCACATTCTTCACGCCATTCAAAACTTTTTTCATCTCTTCAATACCTTTTTCATACGAAGACCGAGGATTTGCAAAATACCCTTGTCCAACCTCAGTTAAATAAACGTCAATAATCTTGTCTGGATTCTTAATAACAAGTTCTCTCACAAACAAAGCCAAAATTTTATATTGAATACTGACAAGTAAATCGCATATCTCATTATCATATTTATTCTTATTAAAATATTCGTCAATTCCTTCTTTGTTACTCTTACTTAACTTACCCTGGTAAGAAGGAGCAGCATTAAAGACCACATACCCATTAGTATCACCCTTTTCAAAATTACAATATTGTATCAACACCTTAAATTTATCCTTAGCAGTATCACATAATTTCTCGAATAAACCCTTTTTATCTTCTTCTGACATATTGAATAACTCTAAATAACCATTCTTGTAGAACTTTTTATTGATATTCAAATAAGCAAAATCATCGTGCAATAAATTCCTAAATTTAGCCATCTCTCTAAACTTCGTCGCCACATAACTTCCAGAACATACCCCCGGTCCTTGACTAGTATCACCAGCCCATTTAATCACACTATTCAAATTACTTGACACACTCTCAAGATTATTAAATTGACTAGCCGCCTGGACAACAATAATATGATTTTTATCAAAACCACTACACCAATCTTGCGAATAACAATTTTCATTCTTTTTGACATTAAGCTCACCAGGAATATCCCCACTAGCACTAAAATCTGATATTCCATAAACTCTAGACTTATTAATTTCAGGATTCCCTATTATATCTGATTTATTGTTAAAGTAAGTACCATCAACCTGCAATATTCTGTTAATCTCACACTCCAATTTTGTAAACTTTCTTTCCCCATCTTTAAAGACATCACTATTAATTTCCCCATTAGAAAATAGGACACTCTGAAAAGCCCCCCCGGTTGCCCCTATAGAAGCAATATATTTCTTGACTCTGACGAAAACATCATTATTACCACCTCTACTTTGAAGAATATTCAAATCACCGCCTCCACCTTGAGGAACAGTTTCATCATTACATCCATATAGATATGTTTGAATTAATACAATAAAACCCACCCCAACAAAGCAAAAAGATAAAAATTTCTTGCCAAAAACGCTCTCCATACTCAGTATGATATTAAGAGAAGTTAATAATTCAAAATCATTAGGATTATTCTATCAATTTTGGTAAAAATTATTTGATTATTTTTTATCGTGAGTAAAATAAACTATTTCAATTCACGATAAAAAAAATTCGAAATAAAAAATTGCATCAAAAAAACCATCCGTCCAATTTGTATTACAAGAGTAATTAAAACAGTACTCACGACACTGCCATTCTCTTCGTAGCTAAAATTAAAACTATTAAACCCCAACTTTAAAAAATATTACATCTCCATCTTGCACAATATAGTCTTTCCCTTCTATCCTAACTTTATTAGTATTTACCTCTCTGTTTGAACAATAATTATTAAAATTGCACACTTCAGCCTTTATAAAATTCTTTTCAAAATCGGAATGTATCACTCCAGCAGCTTTTTTTGCATTAGTGTCTTTTTTTATTGTCCAAGCCCTTACCTCATCACTACCAGACGTAAAAAATGTCGTAATATCAAGTTTTCTGTATATTATTCGCATTAAATCGTCGATAATGTTATTAATTGTATTCATTTCTTCATTGAAATCCATTTTCTCTTCTTCTGTTAGGCTACTCAATTCCGATGCCAATTTTATAGGAAATAAAATAAAATCATCATTATTTCTATTGAAATATTCTTTAATATCATCCAAACGTTTATCCTTTAAAGAATCGTTAACATTCACGACGTAAACGACTGGTTTAGATGTTAACAATTGCATTTCACTAACAAACGATTTCTGTTCTTCTTCAAATGTCATTGTTCGAACGTCGTTGCCACCACTAATATGATTTTTGATTCTTTCCAACAAAGCCAATTGTGGTTGAACCGCACTCCCCTTCTTTATCAACACTTTTGTTTTTTCTATTTTTTTATCTACCGTCTCTAAATCCTTTAATTGTAACTCAACATCTATAACCTGCTTATCTGATATAGGATCAATACGATTATCCACATGTAATATTTTATCATTTTCAAAACATCTTATGACATGTATCATCATGTCTACTTCCCTTATATTTGCTAAAAATTGATTTCCTAATCCTTCTCCGCTACTTGCTCCTTTCACCAACCCAGCAATATCATATAATTCTATTGTTGATTTAACGACATTGGCAGGTTTATCAATTTCTACAAGTTTATCTATCCTATCATCGTTAACTATTACGTGCCCTACATTCGGATCTATTGTACAAAACGGATAATTTTCTGCAGAAACAGAACTATTAGTTAAAACATTGAACAACGTAGATTTACCAACATTTGGCAAACCAACTAATCCTACCTTTATCGACATAATACTTCTACAAAAACACTAAAAAAATCGAATCTATGAAATATAATTTATATAAAACTTCAAAAAATCAACACGTTACCCAGATAAATAACAGAACATTTAAGTTTTCCTAAATACAAATCAGAAAACAATCTTCATCATTCTGAAAGGATAAACAACTAAAATAAACTCAAACCTCCATTATTGTACAAAAATTCAAAAAAATAAATCACCCACTAATAAAAAAAAGAATTTTCACCTAATAAAACACCCACAAAAATTCACATTCCCTATCTATTTATAACGCATAAGACACTTCTAAGTATGTTCTATATTCCCCATAATCTCAACTATTCCACACTTAACTCCCCCATCAATCTTTATATACTCAGGATTTATCTTTTTGTCTTTACACGACGCATTACCAACATATTTATACTTCAACCTATATTTATCATTAATTGCCATATGCCAAATATTAGTACTTTTCAACTTTCCACCATGAGCTTTTGGATACATAAACAATTTAATATGAGCAATCTTGGCCAAACAAGCCCAAAGATTATCAATTACTTTTTTGTTGGCCGCATCTTTATATATGTCATCCCACTGTTTACACAAAATGTAATTAGGTGTATCAAGAAAACTACTCCTATCATATGATATCTTATCAAATTTATACTTACATTTTTCAATTCCCCCCGGAGTGAGACACATTTTCTTATTCGTCTTAGTATTATAAAAATCTTTAAGTGACGTTATAACATTTACCTCCTTCTCAAAATTAAATTCATTCTTTTTACACTCTCCAATAGTTCCACACAACAACTTTTTAGTATTATTCTTTCTCCATTGAGTCATCTCATTAACTTTCTGCATTCTCTCCCAAATCAATCTATTTGCGTGATAAACATCATCTTTTATTTTATCAACATCATTATCATCATCTTTATCCGACAGTTTTTTAACATTTTTATCAGAGCCACTTAAAACTTCTACATCCCCACACCTTATCAAATTTTTACTAAAAATAAGTACATTGTTTATCCCTTGTTTAACATTAAATTCCTTTAAAAAAATATCCTTATTCTTACATTTTTCTAAATCCTTTTCTTCACTCACGGATGAAATATAATCTACTTGTTTACCGTCTTTGTATGTCAAAAGACCAACGAATTTATCAGACCAACCATAGACACTCCTCAAACACATATTCTTCTCAAAAACTAACTCTAATCGTTTATCACTACATTGTCTAGTAAATGATACAATATCACCCATAAATAAGACATCATAATCATTAATTTTTACCCCACCACCTTCGCAAAACCTAATAAAAAAACCAGGGAAATACATAACTGAAATTCTTCCACAGTCTGCAAAACACTTAAAAGCCTTTATCTCCTCATCATAGGCATCTCCTTGTAAGCCAATTTCAAATACACAAGAACCGCTACAAACTTTTGAATCAACAATTTTTTCCTTCTTCTGCGCATCAAAATAATTAAGCCTAATATCACCTCTAACTGAAAGATTTAATTCTTCGTGCGAAAAATCAACACGCCCTTTTAAATCGACAAATCTACTTATAAACCAAACATCACTTGTAGATCCTTTCGCACACATGTACAGCTTTGAAGGAATTCCTGACAAATTACTTAAAGAAAGAACACACTGGTCTTTAAATGCTCCATGTAGCGGCCCTAAGTCACTTTTCGCGACAATTCCAGAAACAAAATCATTAAAAACACAACAACAATCTCCGAATGTATATACAGTTCCACAAACCCCATACGGACGATCACGTACAATTAAACCAACCAAAGATCCATTACTATCAAAAAAAAATGCAACAGATAAATCTTTGCAGAATTTAATAATTTTTCTCCCATTAACTTTATTTATATCAATATCATGACCTACTTCCTCACAACATTTTAAAAGTTGATCATTAGTTAAATTATCCATCTCCACATCTACTCTCACACCGTTATCAAGTTTATCGTTAGAGCTTACTTTCAAGTAATTTAACTTCCCACTATTTTTATCTTTTTTATATATAACATCCTGACCTTTTATAAACCACTCAATCCTTTCCCCTTTCTTGAGAGAAACGAAACCATAACGTTCCTTAGTAAACTCTACCCCCGATTTGTCATCACCTCTCACTACCCCATAAAACATACTTCCATCCTTTTTATTGTACGACAGACAAAAACCACAAGGATTCAGAAACTCGTCACGTTTAGAAATAGATATCACCTCATTACTCTCAGAAAAACCTCTTATTTTGCTACCATAATACTCACATTCAGGTATTTTTACCTCACATTCAGTATGACCATTATTTGTATACATCCTCTTGTAATTATTTCTCAAAACCTTCATGCATTTGAGTATCATTTCCCTCACCTTTTCATAATCATATTCTTTCCTTCCAAAAAGTAACTCTTTAATGTATTGTCCATCAATTAAACTCTCAAAAACTCCACAATCAGAATTATCAATATTAGGTTCTTGAAACAGGAAATTCTGATTAATACCATTACCACTAAGATTACTCGTATTTATGTAAGATTGATCACCAACCTGACTACCACCCATTTTAGCACCAATAACATTTTTACAACAACTCCCCAACAAAATAGAAGAACCACCATCAACCGAACAAACACTAAACAAACAAACACCCCCTAATAAAGAAAACTTCCTCATCACGTAACACACACAACACATCATAAACCACATAGTAGTATATACAACTGAATTATTTGAACAAAAATTTCTTTACTCTATCCCAAAAATTATTTTCATTTTTACTAATATCCGGCCTAAAGCCATCAGAATCCTTCATTTTTAAAAGAAAATCCTTCTCAGACGACGTTAAATTTTTAAGATCAGGAGTATATACCTGCACATATACATATTGATTTCCGTAGTCGTAACCTTCAATATGTTTCAATCCTTTCCCTTTCAAACTTAAAAGTTTACCACTTTGTGTTCCCTGTGGAATTTTTATCTTAACTTTTCCGTATAACGTGTCTATTTCTTTCTCACATCCAAGTACAGCATCAAAAAAACTAATATTTACCTGACTATACACATCATAACCATTACGTTTAAACACAGGATCATCAATTTCAGATACCACGACATGAAGATTACCAGGAATTCCACCACGTCGAGAGGCATTACCACATCCTTTTTTTAAAAAAGTCCCTTCTTCACTGATACCATCAGGAATTTTTATATCAATAATATCATTAACATAAAGTCTTCCCTCGCCTTTACACTTATCACATTTTTTTGTTATATTTTTCCCTGTTCCATCACATGCGCCACAGACAGTTCGTGATGACATTTGTCCAAAAAATGTTTTCACGATCTTCGTTACGTATCCCAATCCGTTACACTTACTGCATTTTTGTACACCATCACTACTTTCTGCTCCACATCCATCACACCCGTCACATTTGACGTAATGTGATAATTTTATTTTTTTTGTAACTCCATTGGCAATCTCACGTAACGTCAATTTTATACGTATTTGAAGATCTTCCCCCTTCCTTTGCCCATGTTGTCTAGAACTTCTGTTATTACCTCCAAAAAAGCTATCGAATCCTTCTCCAAAGACATTAAAAAAATCTTCTGTATCAAAACCGCCTTCAAATCCCCCATTATTCATTCCAGCACTCCCAAATTGATCATATCTCTGACGTTTTTCTGGATTACTTAATACGCTATAGGCTTCATTTATTTCTTTAAATTTCTCTCCTGCTTCACTATTCCCTGGATTTTTATCTGGATGATATTTAAGGGCCAATTCTCTATAGGCTTTCTTTATCTCATCAGCAGAAGCATCACGAGACACTCCAAGTATACTGTAATAATCTTTATCATTCATATTTCATCCATTACCTTTAAATTCACCAACTATCACCTTAGCAAAACGAATAATTTTGTTATTGAGAGTGTACCCCTTCTCCACAATATCGACTATTTTATTGTGCATGTCAACACTCTCAACTGGTTGCCGCATTATGGCTTCTTGTTTCTCCTCGTCAAAATCGTCCCCATTTTTTATTTCAATAACTTTAACACCAGATTGTTGTAATAAATTTTGTAGTTTGTTAAATATTATTTTTACTCCCTCATTATCTGCCATATTATTTACTGCCATATTATTTACTGCTCTCTCAAAATCATCAACAATTGGCAATATTCTCATTAAAAGTTTCTCTTCCGCATTTACAATAAGGTCATTCATTTCAGAATTCATCCTCCTCTTATAATTAAGAAATTCTGAATACAATCTCATGTACTTATCTTTTTCTTCTTGGATTAATTTTTCGTAATCAGCCGAAACATCCTCTTTACATAATTCTGTACACGAATCACACCCAGCACATTCTCTTTGAGCATCCTCATCGCAGCCACTATCTACTTTCTTATTGTCATCCTCCATATTGGAATAATATCAAATCATCTAACAACAATATTTTTGCCAAAAATGATTTCACCATTTCAGTAACACAACTAATTCTAAATTAAATCATGATATTAAATGCCTAATACCGAAAAAATTAATATCATCCATAAATGCCCAAACAACATAGATGAGTGTATTCATTGTTTTTTAACAAGCTAAAATATAAACAAATTATCACACAGTATTACGGTACACATATAGCCTCTTTCAATGTGCAAATTCCAATCAAATATCAATGATTCTATCATCTAATCTCTTTTAAACTAATAACGGAACTCATAGAAAAGCATTATTGAACTCTAAAGACAAAAACTAATATTAGCAATTTTACAAAGTTATAACTTTATTGTGGAACTTATCCAATGTACTTCTATGTCCCACACTGACTATTATTGAATTATTAAGTATTTCCTTTAGTTTTGTGTACAAGTCAATTTCACAATCTTCATCGACTGAACTAGTAGTTTCGTCTAAAAACACGACATCCGGTCTTATTAAAAATATTCTCAAAAAAGCTATTCTCTGTTGTTCTCCTAAACTCAATACATCTGACCATCTATCAACAACATCCAATTTACCAATTAAATATTGCAAACCGACATACTCCATCAAATCAACAAAAACACCGTTGTCACAATCTATTATCTTGCGCGGATAACATATAGAAGATCTTAAAGTTCCTAGTGGCATGTAATTTCTCTGACTCATAAATAAAATGTTATCTGTCGATGGTAATTGTATGTCCCCAGAAGCATATGGCCAAATACCAGCCATAGTTTTTATCAAAGTAGACTTACCACATCCACTTTTACCTTTTATCAATAAACTATCACCACGACCAATTTCCAAATTCAGACCACGAATCAATTGTTCCCCGTTAGGTTTAAAAATATTAACGCAAGACAAAATTAAATTACTGCCACAGTGTTTAAGATTACAATCATTTTTTAAGTATTTAAAATTTTCAAAAGTCTCATCGAACACCCCTAGCCGATTTATTGTAGCTTTCCACGATGCAAATAGTTGAAAATTTTCCATGATGTATGACATACAATCGTACACACTATTGAATGCCGATATCATCTGTTGAATTCCTCCTATAGCAATTTTTTTAGAAAAATATAACGGTAGACATACAGCTACATGAAAGAAAACCTGTGTTTGACTCCATCCTAAAGTAAAAGAATCCAAAATAACAGCGTTGTATATCAGTTTTTTTTTATTCACGAAAATGTAATTAAACAATCTATCCAAGTATAAAAGTTCTGTTTTCTCACCTTTATACACAGCTATTGATTCTGCATTCTCTCGAAATCTAACCAAAGAATATCTATAATTTGCTTCAAAATGTTGTTGATCGAAATCCAGCTTAGGTAATGGTTTACCAATAAAAAAAGTAACAAAATTACCAATTACAGAATATAAAAGTATCAGATACAAACAATACCCATTCGGAAGATGTACATTTCTACCTAATAACGTAATGTCGGTGGCAGGGGATAAATTCCACAAAATTATACAAAAAGTGATAAGTGTTCCTAATGTCCTTAACGATCCCAATGTAAAACGCAAGGTAGTATCAATAAACTGTGGAATATCCTCCGATATACGTTGATCAGGATTATCCAATACAGCACACGAATTAAATTTCAAATAATTATTATTATCGATATACTTCCCCACAAAATAGTTGTTCAACCATACTCTCCACCTAAGTGCGAGTCTCATATTCACAAAATTCGAAAATACTATAGTTACAACCCATAAAAATACGAGAGCAATGAAAACCTTAAAACTCGCTATTATACCACCAATATCATAATTTTGCATAGCATCCCAAAAGTCTTTGTAGAAATTATTAAAACTTTTTTTTAAATATACGATTACAAAAATTAGTACAATGAGGAATATAACCTGAAAATAAGCCAATATCGCACACCTTGTTCTCCAAAAAAGCAGTAATAACTTAAAAAAATATCTTATTGTCGAATATGATGAAACTACGCCTCTGACATTATCGTTAGACATCACACTTAAAAAACACAACAAGAATACTACCTTAACACACAATTAAGCTGCGGCAGATATTCTACGATTCATAGCAACATTCATCTTTCCGCCGCCCAATCCAGAATTCTTCCTCATCCTACTTGTTTTACTGATTGACGTAGAATTTTTATATCTTCTACCATGAAAAGCTTGTCCTTTTTTTAGCATTGTATCACTCACAGTCAAATATTTCCTTCCTTTTAAACGTCTCCTTGAAAGAACATTCCTCCCGTCAACTGTACTCATCCTGCTTCTAAAACCGTGCTTATTCACCCTCTTTCTATTATGCGGTTGATAAGTTCTTTTCATATTTAACTATATCAATACAATTTTATTTATTCCTATATTCAATCACTATAATTTTTTCATTTGGTTTATGCATATAAAAATACTCTCTAGCTTTCTTTTCTATCTCAAAACTATCACTAAGATCTGAGAACCTTGTCTTCAACAAATCTATCTCTTTTTTATACACCTTTATACATTCTTTACATTTCAATATTTGCCTAAATATTTTTAATTGTTCACAAACATTATTCGAATCTACCACTAATATCCAGATTAAAAACATACACGTTATTGTCAAATAAGGCCTTTTAAAACACATTCTGATTGTTTTATTTATGTTTTTAAACAACATTACTAACAGTAAACTCTCAATACCCTATTACCAATTTGACTCGTTATATTGCCACAATTTGTACACAACTCATCTGCCAACAATTTAATTGGCATCATTTCAACAAAATCATTAACTCTTATCTCCCCGTCTGGAATATTGCTTATATCTATAACTCCATAGTCCATTGATATCTTTCCAACAAAATAGCATTCACACCCCCTGCAATAAAATCTATATTTATTTGCGAACTGTTTTGTTAAACCATCAGCGTACCCTATTCCTATAGTTGCAACTACCATATCATGCTCTGCCGTGAACGTAGCATCGTACCCGATAGTATCACCTTTATTAATTGTTCTTATCTGCAAAATTCTAGCATACACTTTTACGACATCTTTCAAACCAACCGTTTTTCCAACAAAACCATATAGAGCTGCACCGATACGAACCATATCAAAATGATATTCAGGACCTAAAAAAACACCACTAGAAGCAGCCAAACTATACCTTATATCGTTACCTAATATATCTTTTACGTTTTTAAATATCCTCAACTGCTCATTATTTTTGTTATTATTTTTATCTCCATCACATGCCAGATGACTTATGACACATGACACATTCAAATCTTTTATGAAGTCGGTAAAACTACACAACTCGGCCACTGATATCCCATTTCGCGACATTCCAGTATCCACCTGTACAACACACTCCTTATTTTTTTTTAAATTATGCCATAATTTTATTTCATCTATTGTGTTTAAAACAGGCGTTAAATTGTGATTTACGTATACATCTTCTGCCCCGTATAGTAGACCACATAAAACGTACACATTAGCATCTTCACCAATGATACTTCTTATCTCTATACCCTCACCGGGTGTCGCCACAAAGAAATTTCTACATCCATTACCGTATAAGATTTTACCTATTTTTGCAGATCCAAGGCCATACGCATTTGCTTTAAGTACACATGCTATATCAGTTTTCGATGTTAGTAAACTTTTTACGCAGTCATAATTATGAACAATATTTGATACATCGATCACCACCTTTGATAAGGCTAATGGATTATCCGTACATACCAACCCCATATCTACATCATTAGTGGACATTTCTGAATATGGATTGCACATCAATACTCTCTTAAGTAATTTATACACACCTTTTATGAAGCCATACCGTTTAAGTACTACAATACCGTACTGAGAACATGTTGGATAAAACTTACATGTGTGTGGAAGTAACGGAGATATAATAATTTGATAACCAATTATTAAGTAAATAAAGAATGTAGCCAACAATTTGTCAATTAAACTAATTGGATTTAGGTTCACTAATAGCATTTATTATTGTATCAACGAAAAACTCAGAATCTCCAGCTCCAAAATTGATTATAATATCATGTTCGCCAATGGTTCTAATAACACTACACAAATTATCGGAATGACATACCGATTTATCTTTAATAGACAATGAACTGACTAATTTCTCCACAGATGCGGATTTATCATAATTTTCCCTCGCTGCAAATACATCAAGTACTATTGCACAATCTACAGAATTCAACACATCAACAAATTCATGAAAAAAATCCTTTGTTCGTGAGTATAGGTGAGGTCTAAACACTACAGTTATCTTACGTGATGGATATAACGTCTTCACAGTGTTTATAACACTGACCATTTCTGTCGGATGGTGAGCATAATCATCTATTACAAGGTATTTGTTACTCCGATACACAATATCAAAACGTTTTTTTACACCTTTAAACGTTTTCAAACCATTGAGAATGTCTTCACAAGAGATTCCTAAACGTAACGCAACCGTTATAACTCCCAAAGCGTTTCTTACGTTATGGTATCCAGGTACAAATAAACGACACTTATCAATTTTTACATCTTGTGATACATAATCAAAAACAAAACGCTCATCTTCGATATGTACATTTCCTGCATATATCTGTGCATTTGACAATGAACCATATGAATGCATTATAGTTTTGCATTCATATGGAACTAAATTTTTAAAATCATCATTAATAACAAGTAGTCCTGTTTTTAAATCCAGCAGATTAATAAACTTTATAAACGCGTTTTTATAACTACTTGGCGTTTTGTAATAATCTAGATGATCTACATCAACATTCGTAATAAGTTCGATCGTTGGATGTATCGATAAGAAAAACTCCTTATATTCGTCCGCTTCAATAACAACTATAGAATTATTTACATTCCCGTTTATGATAAAGTTATTATTATAATTCTTGGATATTCCTCCACAGAATCCTACTACATTCAGACCTGATGTCGCCAATATATGCGACATCAATACTGTTGATGTCGTTTTTCCATGAGTCCCTGCAATAGCTATAACATTTCTATTTTTAGTTATTTTATTGAACATTTCAGAACGAGATATTACATAATAACTGTTAGATTTGAAAAATGACAATAGAACATTATCATCATGTATCGCAAAGGAATAAACGACTGTTACTTTGTCTTTCTTTGATATTAAATCTTGATGTACCAAATTTACATCTTCTTCGTACACTATTTGAGCCCCTTCTTTAATAAGATCTTGCGTAACGTACGTTTCAGTAGAATCATACCCGTACACTCTGTTCCCTGTTTTCATCAGATATCTTGCAAGATTACTCATTCCAGTACCACCTATTCCAAGCAAGAAGTAATACTCCATAATAACATGTTCATGCAAATGACTCAAAATTATTCCGCCGAGTACCCCGAGTTCCATTTACAATGAAAAAAATAAATATCACGATGATAAAATTAACCTTTTAACTACAGTTAACTGGTAAACATTGACAAAATTCTGTTTTGTAAAGAACATTAAACATTATTTTTTGTAAACGTTAATAATAATACATGTATGGACAGGTCCTATGAAAGTGTGATAATAATAGATCCCAATGTGTCGAACGCCGTTGTTAATGAAATTGTTGGTCATGTGAAAGATATCGTAACTAATAGTGGTGGGGTTATCGTCGCTGAAGAGAATATGGGAATACGTCATCTGTCGTACGAAATCAAACACAAGAAGAATGGTATTTATTACTTGTTTGAGTTTGAATGTGCACCGAATCTTATAAAGGACCTTGAGACAATGTATAGAAGAAATGAAAAAATTATAAGGTTTCTCACTTGTGCTTTAGACGTGCATGGGGTTGAGTACAATAAAAACAAACGTAACACAAAGAAAAATGAACAAGATTTAATAAAAAATGAGGTGTCATTATGAAAAGTTTTAATATCAATAAGGAGTTGTCTTGTTTAGACACAGATAAGGTTAAGAGATATTGTAGATTTGATAAGTTCGGTATAAAATACGTTGACTACAAGGATGTAGATTTTTTACATAATTTCATAAATCAACAGGGAAAAATTTTACCACGTCGTATTACTTGTAATAGGATGAAATGGCAAAAAAAAATCGCTACCGCTGTAAAAAGAGCAAGATTTTTAGCTTTGTTGCCTTATGTTACCGATCAAGCTGAATAGATATGGAAGTTGTATTAAAGGAGGATTTTAGAAGTCTTGGATATAAATACGATATTGTCGATGTCGCTCCGGGATATGCTCGTAACTTTTTATTTCCAAAAGGATTAGCCGAAATGGCAACTCCAGGTATAAAAAGGCATGTCTCAAAAATATTGGAGTCTTTATCTGTAAAGATCGAAAAAGAACGTAATAAAGCCAAGAGTATAGCGTCAGATTTAGAAAAAAAAATAATAGATATAAGTGCTAACTCAAATGAAGATGGTACCCTGTTTAATAAATTATCGGCGCAGCAGGTTGTTGATGCATTGACGTCTCAAACGAGTTACGATATATGCAAAAATGATATTAAAATTACTAGTCCCATAAAGACTTTTGGGAAACATATTGTTAATGTACGATTGTTCAAGGATGTATCTGCTAATGTGACTATTGAGGTTAAACAGATTGAGAAAAAGAAGTAAATGTCACAAAAAAGGAATTTTCGTATTCTGTGTTTTTTTTCGACTGTTTACTTGTTGAGTTGTAGTTACGATAAAGTTTACCGTCTTATTGAAGGAAACAAATGTGATGATGCTTTAAATGTGCTGGAGTCTATGAATAAAAAAAGTAAAGAATGTTCTTATCTGAGAGCAATTATCTCGCACAAAGTAATGGTCGAAAATATTTTATGCGACAATGTTGCCTCTTTGGTCGTTGACACAATTCAGAAATATTCAGATGTTTTCAATTTTAACGATACAGAATATAGTTTGATGGCATACAACAAAATTGTCGACATATATAATTTTTTCTTGGAAAGAGTGCATTTGTGTGAAGAAAATATGTTTAACGAGAGATGTTTTATTGACAAAGAATGTCTATTATTGGCAGCAAATACGTATGAAGCTATTTGTAAGAGTTGATATTATTGTTACTATTTATTTATACTTTAGAGAATAATGAATACGATTCAACAGTTAATTCGTCATGGGCGTAAAAGAGTTAAGAGGAAGACAAGAGTGGCGGCTTTATGTAAAAATCCTCAATTAAGGGGAATTTGTACAAAAGTCACTGTTACAAGTCCTAAGAAACCTAATTCATCTAATAAAAAAATTGCGAAAGTAAAATTGTCTAACAAGAGAGAGGTTGTTGTGTACATTCCAGGAGAGGGACATAACCTTCAGGAACATTCCGCTGTTTTGATTCAGGGTGGAAGAGTAAGGGATCTTGCTGGTGTTAACTATAGGATAATAAGGGGAGTTCTTGATACTGCAGGAGTGAAAGACAGAAAACAGAGTAGGTCTTTATATGGTGCTAAAAAAGAAAAGAAAAGGGCATAGTTATGAGGAAGGGAAGTTTTAAACGAAAGAATGTGGTCCCAGACCCGAAATACAATGATGTATTGGTTTCTCGTTTCGTCAACAATATCATGATGGAAGGGAAGAAGTCTAGAGCGTATGAGATTTTTTATAAAACGATAGATCTTGTCTCTGAAAAAACTGGAGAAAATGGTCTTGACGTGTGGAGAAAAGCTCTGGAGAATGTTACTCCTTCTGTTGAAGTACAGAGACGTCGTGTCGGTGGTGCCACATTGCAAATACCAGTGGAAATATACCCATTTAGAAGAACGTCGTTAGGGATAAAATGGTTAATACAATTTGCTAGACAACGTGGAGAAAAAACCATGGTTGAGAAGTTGGCGAAAGAAATTATCGACGCTTCTCAAGAAGAAGGAAAAGCTATTAAAAAGAAACAAGATGTCCACAAGATGGCAGCATCTAGTAAAGCGTATGCATCTCTTCAAATCAGGTAGACACCTATTATAGTTTTTTTATAAAAATTTTATGTTAAAGAAGGATCTTAATTATTTGCGTAATATAGGCATTATGGCGCACATAGACGCCGGGAAAACCACAACCACGGAACGTATTCTCTATTATACAGGATTAAATCACAAAATAGGAGAGACACATGAAGGAGGAGCTACAACAGATTGGATGGAACAAGAAAAAGAACGAGGAATAACTATAACATCTGCAGCAGTGACCACTCATTGGAATTATCCTACACATCAAGGAAATAATATCCCTGAGTCAAAGACTTATACGATAAATATAATAGACACTCCTGGACACGTTGATTTTACAGTTGAAGTTGAAAGATCTTTACGTGTTCTTGATGGAGCAGTAACTTTATTAGACGCTGTATCTGGTGTTGAACCTCAAACTGAAACAGTTTGGAGACAAGCAGATAAGTATAATGTCCCCAGACTGGTATTCGTAAACAAGATGGATCGTTCCGGTGCCGATTTTTTTAATTGTATAAAAGAAATAAAAGAAAAACTTGGTGCTAATCCCGTTCCGTTACAGATTCCAATAGGTAACGAAGCAGATTTTAAAGGGGTTGTAGATCTAATAAAAAATCAAGCGATAGTCTGGAACGAGGAAGATAAAGGAATGACTTATAAAGTTGTGGATATACCAGCAGAACTTGAAGAGTTAGTTGTTAACTGGCGCCGTAATTTAGTCGAAAGTGTGGCAGAACAGAATGAAAAACTGATGGAAAAGTTCTTCGAGGATCCCGATAGCATTACTGAAGAAGAGATAAAGATGGCAATACGTGAATCTGTTATTGCTTTCAAGATTGTGCCAGTAATGTGTGGTTCTGCTTTCAAAAACAAAGGTGTACAAGCAGTATTGGATGCCGTTTGTGCTTATCTACCTTCTCCGTTGGATTTACCACCAGTTAGAGGTATAGATCCTGTCAAAAATATTGAAATAGAGCGTCGTCCAGATAACGATGAGCCTTTCACTGCTTTAGCATTTAAAATTGCTACAGATCCATTTGTCGGGCGATTGGCTTTCTTAAGAGTTTATTCTGGTAAACTTGATGGTGGAGTTTATGTTCAAAATAACAGAACAGGAAAAAAGGAACGTATTTCACGTCTACTACAAATGTACGCCAATAAACAGAATCCTATAGATAATATTGAAGCAGGAGATATATGCGCTGCTGTCGGATTTAAAGATATAAAAACTGGAGACACTCTCACTCTTGACGGTGATAACTTAATATTGGAACAAATGACATTTCCAGAACCAGTTATAGGTTATTCTATTGAACCTAAAAAACAGGCAGACATTGACAAACTGTCAAATGCTTTGCAAAAATTATTAGAAGAAGATCCAACTCTTGTCGTCGAGTCCAATACAGAAACTGGTCAAACAATATTACGTGGAATGGGAGAGTTACATCTGGACATCATTATAGATAGATTGAAACGTGAATTTGGATTAGAGATAAATCAGGGTGCTCCAGAAGTGGCGTACAAAGAACTCTTAACTAAAGAAATAGAACATAGGGAAATCTTAAAAAAACAAACAGGTGGACGTGGGAAATTCGCTGACATTTTGTTTAGGATAGGCCCTAGGACGGATGAGCAGATGGGTCTTGAATTTATAAATGAGGTTAAAGGTGGAAATATTCCAAAAGAATTCATGCCAGCTATACAAAAAGGATTTGAAGAATCGATGAAAAATGGTCCTTTGGCTAATTATGCTATTGAATCTATGCGCATAACTGTCATTGACGGATCTTTCCATCCAGTCGATTCGGATTCTATATCTTTTGAATTATGTGCCAAGGCTGCTTTCCGTGTTGCTGCTAAAAAAGCTGATCCTGTTTTGTTAGAACCTATAATGTCTGTTGAAGTTGTGACACCAATAGACTTTACAGGAACTGTATCTGGAGATTTAAATAAACGTCGTGGAATAATTAGAGACACAAACTCCCGGAATAATAGTCAAATAATAAGGGCAGACGTTCCTTTAGCAGAACTTTTTGGTTATGTCACAGACTTACGAACAATAACTTCGGGTCGAGCAAACGCTACTTTGACATTTCTAAAATATGATGTAGTGCCTCAACAACTGGCTGAAGCTGTGATAGCAAAAGTAAGAGGAGAATAAATATAGATCACAGTATGTTTGATTATAAACCACAGATTTATTTCAACTGTTTTGTGGTTTGACTAGTTGGATAGATCATTAAAAGGAAGTGCGCTATCTAGTGTGTTTTTTATGGTTCCTATTAAGGTGTAAGAACGTTTTTTGTTTATGGTGTCCTTCTCTTTGGAATGTCTTTTGGTGAAATGTTATAGACGAGATGGAATAAGAAATATATTTGATAAATCCACTTTAGTGTAAATAAAACCAACAATATTCGGTTATATATATTATCATGGTTGTAGAAATTACAATTATGAAGACAAATAAAATAGGACACTTCATTTGTGGAGTGTTAGCAACATACGGATTGGTTGTTGCTTGTGGAAATATGGAGAATAATGAAACACCTAATTCTATAGAAACTGGTGAAGAAAATGGTGAGCAATCGTGTTTGTCAAAATTGTACAAAAAAAAATAGAAAAAAATAGAGGATAGAGAAATACTATTTAGCGAAATACGACCTTAATTGAGGTGAAGGAAAAGAAATAAGTGTTAACTTATTTGTAGGTATTTCTTCTAGTTTATTTTTCTTTGTTAGATGTGTTTTTGTTTTATCGTTGTATTTTTTGTTTTTTTCTCGATTTCATTTTCCTTTAATGAGTCTTTTGAGATTTTTTTAAAATAAAACCACTCCGAATACGCATCGTAAATCTCATTTCCACTATTATGAGTTAAGTCAACAATCTTCATGATGATTTTATGACGCTCAATCAATTTATTATTATCCAAAAAAATCATACATATTCACATTGAATAATTGACCTTAGTGACCTATAAAAAATTATTTAATTTTCACTAACGATGAGTTACAACATACTCTTCAAATGAGTCTAATACTCAAAAACTTAAAAATTCTTGTTGTAATAAAAAAATCTAAACTAATAACAAAAATATTTCTTTTAAAAAATTCTCTAATAAGCTCACAAGGACTAAACAACAAATTATGACAATCCCATTTTCCCCAAATGATTCTCAAAATTGCTAATTTGGGCATCAACAACACCTCCCAAATGTTTAAGTTCTGCGTATCTATCAGTAATTCCCTTTATTTTTTTTAAATTCTCAAAATGTTTCTTTAAAAAACATTTCTCTATATCATCCTGACTATACTTATACTTATCCCAATCTATATAAGTACAACTATCTGTCACGTGTATAGCCGACTTCATAAGTTCTGGAGTTATGTTCAAGAGCCTTTCTAATTTACTAGCAACAGTATGTCTTTCTGCCTCCACACATTTACTTAAAAAAACACACGCAGCATTAAATACTTCATCGTCGTACAAAGGCAACGCCTCATTTAACGAACCCGATACTCCCTTCCCCCGACTAAGTACATACCTCGCAGATATTTTAAAAAAACCATTATTATCATAGGCACGATGGTAATAACTATTATTCAAACAATCGTCAGATTTGGAAAAGACCAACATTTCAGCAATCAATTCTGCCAACATGGCTGTGGTAAAATTGCTTCTCAACGATTCAAAATTCCACTTATGAAATACCAGTTCCCTTTCCCCAGGACCTATATTCGCGAATACTTTATCGTTCACAGCTCCCAATAAATTTGAGTCCCAAAAATTTAAAACTATATTCTCACTCACAAAGCAAATTTGAGGTGAAAATAATGAATACACGCTATCCGCAGCAATACTCATCGGAGAATAAAACGGTAATACACTCCCGTATTCTTCTTTCGGTACTACACCATAGAATGATTTTCCATTTCCGTTCACACATGCATTATAATATCGATCATTACGACCCACGCTATCCCAGATAATCCTACTTGATTGTACTAGATTTACAAACTGATAATGCTTATCCCTCGATGTATCCTTATCGCCCAATGTGTTATATTCACGTTTTAAATTATCTAATGCACATTTTAAGAATTGTGAATATCTAAACTTACCTAAATTCAACCACAAATCCGTATTATACTGTTTCCCTATCCCTGTATTCATCGTAATTTCATCATTATTCTCAATTTCGATCACCAATCCACGACATCCATTGAACATATAACTCATATTTGTAAAGCCATTAGTATTCCATTTAGATATATCGGTTAATTTAGTTAATGAAGAACATCCATAAAACATATAACTCATATCTTTAACATTACTAGTATTCCATTTAGATATATCAGGTAATGTAGTTAATGAAGAACATCCACTAAACATACAACTCATATTTGTAACATTATTAGTATTCCATTTAGATATATCAGGTAATTTAGTTAATGAATTACATCCATAAAACATACAACTCATGTCCGTAACGTTACTAGTATCATATTTGCCCAATCCATTTATTTCAATTAGATTATCACACTCAAAAAACATGCGTGCCATACTTGTAATAGGTTCTTTTAGAACAATACTAACTGACACCTCATTTCCCCCCCCTTTATTATAAAATAACAAAACATCTTTATTTACTTCAATTTCATCAATACGACATTTTTCCACTTGATTTTTAAAAAGGTCACTAACCAATTTAATCCCATTCTTATTATTTGTAAACTTTACCTTAAATGTAATTTTTTTCCTTTCTTCTTTCTTTTTCCTCTCTTCTTCTTCTTTCTTTTTTCTCTCCTCCTTAGACCCGAAAAATTTTACATCATATTCTTCATTACTAACTACTTCCTCCAATTTCCTTATATTTTTACCCTTCTCGTTAGATATTATTGACAACCCTTTACACGACTTAAATATATCTGAAGTTCCATTAAGTTTTCTCGTATCCCAATTATTTAAAACTAACTCTCCCAATCTACTACATCCATAAAACATCCAATCCATCTTTGTAACATTGCTTATATTCCAACCAGACATATTAAGTGATGTAGTTAATTTAGAACATCCAAAGAACATATAACTCATATCTTTAACATTCTCAGTATTCCATTTAGACATATCAGGTAATGTAGTTAATGATTTACATCCATTGAACATATGACTCATATCTGTAACATTCCCAGTATTCCATTTAGATATATCAGGTAATTTAGTTAATGATTTACATTCACAAAACATCCCCCTCATGTCCGTAACGTTACTAGTATCACATTCGCCCAATCCATCTATTTCAATTAGATTATCACACTTATAGAACATTTTTGTCATACTTGTAATAGGTTTTTTTAGAACAATACTAACTGACACCTCACCTTTCCCCCCTTTATAATGTGACAAAGCATCTTTATTTGCTTTAGCTCCATCAATAAAACATCTTTCCACTAGATCTTTAAAATTGTCACTAACCAATTTAATCCCGTTCTTATTATTTGTAAACTTTACATTAAATGCAATTTTTTTCCTTTCTTCTTCCTTTTTCCTCTCTTCTTCTTCTAATCTTTTTTTCTCTTCTCTCTCCTCCTTAGACACGAAAAATTTTACATCATATCCTCCCTTACTAACTACTTCCTCCAATTTCTTTATATTTTTACCCTTCTCGTTAGATATTATTGACAACCCTTTACACGACTCAAATATATCTGAAGTTTCCTCAAGTTTTCTCGTATCCCAATTATTTAAAACTAACTCTCCCAATCCACTACAATTATAAAACATAGATTCCATGTTTGTAACCTTCCCAGTATTCCATTTAGACATATCAGGTAATGTAGTTAATTTAGAACATCCAAAGAACATACCATTCATATTTGTGACATTATTGGTATTCCATTTAGATATATCAGGTAATTTAGTTAATGATTTACATTCATAAAACATCAAACTCATGTCCGTAACGTTACTAGTATCATATTCGCCCAATCCATTTATTTCAATTAGATTATCACACTCATAGAACATGCGTGCCATACTTGTAATAGGTTCTTTTAGAACAATACTAACTGACACCTCATCTTTCCCCACCCCCCCTTCATAACATGACAAAACATTTTTATCTACTTCAGTTTCATCAATAAAACATCTTTTCACTTTCACATCATATTTAGTAAAACAGTCATTAACCAATTTAATCCCCTCCACATTCTTTGTAAACTTTACCTTAAATGTAATTTTTTTCCTTTCTTCTTCCTTTTTCCTCTCTTCTTCTTCTTTCTTTTTCCTCTCTTCTTCTTCTTCTTTCTTT